>JAVXIH010000008.1:17391-29924 GCA_036648455.1 Mucinivorans sp. | reverse complement strand
AAAATCGAATATCGAATTTAGAAACCACCTCTTTTTTATCACTTATATTCTTCTGAGCGTGCAACTAATACTGCAACTTACGCTCGATGTCCTCTACTTGTTTTCTCAAAATCTTGTCGGTCTCCATCAGATTTGGCACCGTATTGCAAGCGTGCATCACGGTGGCGTGAGTGCGTTTGCCGAGCGCCGCGCCGATACTCGACAGCGCCGCCTTGGTGTGAGCCTTGCACAGGTACATCGCCACTTGACGAGCCGTGGCAACTTCACGCGTACGCTTGGGCGAGATCAATTCATCGTGCGAAATGGCCATCGTCGAACAAACCAACTCAACAATCGAATCGATAGTTACTTCACTGAGCGTGAAACGAACTATGTCGCGCATCACATCGCGTGTCAATTCGAGTGTGATCTTCCGCCCCAAAAGACGCGAATGTGCGTCGAGCGAAGTGAGCGCACCCTCCAATTCACGAACGTTAGCCTTGATGTTCTCGGCCAAAAATTCGATAATCTCGGGGCCGACTTTCAGGTTCATCGCCCGAGCCTTGCTACGCAAAATCGCGATCTTGGTGTCGTAGTCGGGCGGAGTCAATTCGGCTGCCAAGCCCCATTTGAAACGTGTGATCAAACGATCGTCTATGTTTTCGAGCTCCACCACCGGACGGTCGGAAGTCAGAATAACCTGCTTGCCAATCATCTTCAAGTGGTTGAAAATATTGAAAAATATATTTTGAGTACCCGATTTGCCTGCTATTTCTTGGATGTCGTCCACGATCAGCACATCAATCTGCTGATAAAAATTGATAAAATCACTCAATTCTTTACGCATTGCCGCATTCTGGAATTGACTTTGGAAGTGGTTGCAACTCACATAGAGTACCCTACTTTCGGGGTCACGTTCCTTGATGGCGTTGCCGATGGCTTGCACGATGTGAGTCTTGCCCAAACCCGAGTTGCCGTAGACAAACAACGGATTGAAATCCGTAGTCCCGGGCGACAAACTGATAGCCTTGCCTGCCGAACGAGCCAAACGATTGCACGCACCCTCGACGTGCGAGGCGAAAGTGAGCGAAGGCAGCAACTGACTGTCAAATTGAACGCGACGCAAACCAGGAATCACAAACGGATTTTTGATGGTCGCATTTTGGGTGCCGTTAGACGAGGTGTAAGAAGGCGAAGTGGCCGAAACCACAACCGGCTGAGGGGCGGGAATCGCATATTGCAATCGAGCCTTGATGCCGAATAAATTACGAATAATAGGCCGCAAGAGCGGAATATAATTCTGCTCTATATATTCTTGATGATTTTTATCGGGAACGCCCAGACGCAAAACGCCAGCCTTGAAATCAAGAACTTCGAGTGGCGCAAACCAACGCGAAAACTCATCGGACGAAACGCTCCGTTGAATTTCGCCCAGGCATTGACTCCAAGTTGAAATATATTGATCTTGATTTTCCACCGCTAAAAATTATTCGTATTTTTGTTTTTAATTTATCAATTATGGTTTACTAAACCGATTTGCTCGGTGCAAAAGTGGTGAGAAAATTCACTTAAAAAAAACATTTTTTAGTTGTTTATTTGAAATGTTTTTGTATAAAGATAGAGCAATCTTTGGTATGCCCTGCAACCATTGACAATAGGTGCGATCGAACATAAGGCAATGGTTGATATGATAAGCATAACACACTTAACTACAATCACTTAAACACAAAATATCGGCACCAAAACTGGCCATAAAAAACGTAACACATTGATAACGAATTGGGTTGTATAATCAAAAAAAATGTTTATATTTGTGGTAATATTATTTTAATAAAACGCTATGGAAAATACAGTAAAAAACAGAGTCGAAAAATGGCTCTCAGGCTCTTACGACGAGCAAACAAAATCTCAAATCCGCCATCTGATGGAATCAGACGAGAAGGAACTGACAGAAAGTTTTTATCGTTCGTTGGAGTTTGGCACGGGCGGTCTGCGTGGTATTATGGGCGTGGGCACCAACCGAATGAACATATATACGGTGGCTATGGCCACACAAGGTTTGTCGAACTACCTCAAAAAATCGTTCGCGGGTCAGATCAAAGTCGCCGTCGCTTGCGACTGCCGTAACAATAGCGAACTTTTCGCCTCCACCACGGCCAATGTTTTTGCCGCCAATGGCTTCACTGTCTATAAATTCGAAAGTTTGCGTCCGACTCCCGAATTGAGTTTTGCCGTTCGCACTTTGGGTTGCCAAAGTGGCGTGGTGATCACCGCTTCGCACAACCCCAAGGAGTACAACGGCTACAAAGCGTATTGGAACGACGGGGCGCAGGTGATCGCACCACACGATCAAAACATAATCGATGAAGTGAATCTGATCGAGAACATCGACCAAGTGAAGATGAGCGGCGGTGAGGGTCAAATTATCACCATCGGTGCCGACATCGACAAACTTTATTTGGATATGATTGCTCGACTTTCGCTATCGCGAGAAGCTATCAAGAAACATGCCGCGATGAAAATCGTCTACACTCCAATCCACGGCACAGGAGTACGGCTGGTGCCCGCAGCGCTCCAAAATGCAGGTTTCACTAATATTATCAGTGTCCCCGAGCAACAAATCAACGATGGCAACTTCCCCACCGTTGTTTCGCCTAACCCCGAGGAACCATCGGCGCTGAAAATGGCGCTCGAATTGGCCGACAAGCTGCAAGCCGATATGGTGATGGCAACCGACCCCGATGCCGACCGCCAAGCGATTGCCGTGCGTAACGAAAAAGGCGAAATGATTCGCCTCAACGGCAACCAAAGCGCATCCGTCTTGACATATTATCTACTCAAACGTTGGAGCGAGCTGGGCAAGATCAAAGGTCACGAGTTTGTGGTCAAGACCGTTGTCACAACCGATCTCATTGCGCGAATTGCGGACAGTTTCAATGTAGAATGTTTCTCGGTGCTCACTGGGTTCAAATTCATAGCCGATGTCATAGCACACAACGAAGGCAAAAAACAATTCATCGGCGGGGGCGAAGAGAGCTTCGGTTATTTGGTCGGTGACGCGGTGAGAGACAAAGATGCTGTGGCAGCGCTCACCATTGCCGCTGAATGCGCGGCGTGGGCAGCCGAAAATGGCAAGACAATGTGGGATCTACTGATGGATATATATGTAGAGTATGGGCTCTACCAAGAATCTATGACCTCCATCACCCGCAAAGGGCAACAAGGAATTGCCGAAATTGCCGAAATGATGCGCAAAATGCGACAAGATCCGCCTAAAACTATTTGCGGGGCGGCGGTGACCGAACTGCGCGACTATTCGATCCAGACCAAATGGGTGGGTGGAGTCAAAGAAGCGATCGACCTACCGGTGTCCGATGTGCTGCAATTCATCACCAGCGACGGGACAATAATCTCGGTACGTCCAAGCGGAACAGAACCAAAAATCAAGTTCTACTTCGGCGTGTGCGCACCACTGGCCTCGCGTGACCTCTTCCAAGAGGTGAGCGCCACGTTGGACGAAAAAATCACAGCCATCAAGGCCGAACTTGGTTTATGATAGAGGTAACTTTTCTGGGCACAGGCACCTCGCAAGGGGTGCCTATGATCGGATGTTCTTGTGCGGTGTGTCAGTCTAAGGATTGGCGCGACCATCGCTTGCGCTCTTCGATTATGGTGGAGAGCGGCGCTGGGCGTGTGGTGGTGGACACGGGTCCCGATTTCCGTTATCAGATGTTGCGCGAAAAAGTGATGCGCCTAGACGGGGTGCTCTATACCCACGAACACAAAGACCACACAGGCGGAATGGACGATCTACGCGCTTTTAATTATATCCAGAACGAACCGGCCGAGGTCTACTGCTCCGAACGCACGGCTCGCGTACTGAAAAAGGATTTCGACTACGCCTTCGCCAGCAATCCATATCCCGGCGTGCCGCGCATCAATATCCATATCATAGGCCACGAATCATTTCACATTCAAGACTTGGCCATCACTCCAATCGAACTGCTCCACTTCAAACTGCCTATCCTTGGCTACCTCTTTGGTCTCCACCGCGAGCTATGCTATATAACGGATGCCAATTGGATTTCAGACCAAGCGATCGAACAGATCAAAGGATGCAAAGTTTTAATTATCAACGCATTGCGGCTAGAAGAGCACATTTCTCACTTTTCGCTACCCCAGGCACTCGAAGTGATCGAACGAGTAGCACCCGAAAGGGCATACCTCACCCACGCCTCGCACCAATTGGGCCTCTATGAAGATGTAGTGAAATTATTACCCGAAAATGTAACACTTGCCTACGATCAATTAAAAATAAATTGTTAACTTTGTATCTATGGATTTTACAGAGAAAACGGTAATTGTGACTGGTGCTTCGTCGGGTATCGGGTTGGCTGTGGCGCGTGAGTTTGCAGCCCGTGGGGCGCAGGTGGTTCTGGCGGCGCGTTCGATCGACAAACTAAATGAGGTGGCAGCGAGTTTGCCGCGTGCTGTGGCTGTTCGGTGCGATGTGAGCGTGGAGTCCGATTGCCAAGCGCTAATCAACGCTGCCGTGGAGCGCTACGGCGGAGTGGATATCTTGATCAACAACGCGGGACTATCGATGCGCGCACTCTTTGACACGGTCGATCTAGCGGTCTTGCACCGATTGATGGATGTCAATTTTTGGGGGACGGTCTATTGCACCAAATATGCGTTGCCTTATATCCAACGATCGCGGGGGTCGATTGTCGGGGTCTCTTCGGTGGCTGGTTTTCACGGCTTGCCAGCACGCACGGGCTATTCAGCCTCCAAATTTGCGATGCAAGGTTTTTTGGAGACCATTCGCATCGAGAACCTCAAACGTGGGGTGCACGTGATGGTGGTGGCACCTGGTTTCACGGCTAGCAATGTTCGTTTTTCGGCACTCACGGCCGACGGTTCGGCACAAGGAGTATCGCCCCGCGCCGAGGGCAAAATGATGAGTGCCGAAAAAGTAGCTCAACATATCGCCCAAGGGGTTAAGCGCCGTCGCCGCGAGGCAGTGCTCGACTTCGACGGACACGCCACCAAGTGGCTCAGGCTACTTGCGCCGCGCTGGTTGGACAGACTATATTATAACCATATGGCAGCCGAACCAGATTCGCCATTGATTCAAAACAAAAAATAAAATAGATAAAACAAAAATATGGCCGAGAAAATCGAAAAAACAGAAAACGCAGCACCTGCTGCCGCCTCAACGCCCAAAAAGGCACCCATCGCACCAGAGAAGCTCAAAGTGCTCCAAGCTGCTATGGATAAGCTAGATAAGGACTACGGCAAGGGTACAATTATGCGCATGAGCGACCGTCCGGTCGAAGACGTAGCCGTGATCCCTTCGGGCTCGATCGGCATTGATGTGGCGCTCGGTGTGGGGGGCTATCCTCGCGGGCGGATAATCGAGATTTTTGGGCCTGAATCTTCGGGTAAGACAACGCTCGCCATCCACGCCATTGCCGAGGCTCAAAAGTTAGGTGGGATCGCCGCCTTTATCGATGCCGAACACGCATTCGACAGTTCATACGCCCAAGCGCTGGGCGTTGACATCGAGAATCTACTGATCTCGCAACCCGACAACGGCGAACAGGCCTTGGAGGTGACCGAACAACTGATCCGCTCGGGCGCGATCGATATTGTGGTGATCGACTCGGTTGCCGCGCTGACCCCAAAAGCCGAAATCGAAGGCGATATGGGCGATTCCAAGATGGGACTCCACGCGCGTCTGATGTCGCAAGCGTTGCGCAAACTGACCGCCACGATCAGCAAGACAAAAACCACGTGCGTGTTTATCAACCAGTTGCGCGAAAAGATCGGCGTTATGTTCGGCAATCCCGAAACGACAACGGGCGGTAATGCACTGAAATTTTACGCCTCGATCCGTGTCGATGTCCGTCGCGGTACGGCCATCAAAGATGGCGAAGATCAATCGGGTAACCGCACCAAAGTCAAGATCGTCAAAAACAAGATGGCACCGCCTTTCCGCAAGGCCGAATTTGACATCGTATATGGCGAGGGAATCTCGAAAATTGGCGAAATCATAGATCTAGGCGTTGATTTTGATATAATCAAGAAATCAGGTTCTTGGTTCTCGTATGGCGACAAAAAAATCGGTCAAGGACGCGAATCGGTCAAAGCTCTCTTGCAAACCGACACCGCGCTCGCTAACGAAATCGAAGCCCAAGTGCGCGAACAATTGAAAAAGAAAGTAGTATAGCTGACAGCTCCCTGAGAGTGATAATTATGGAAAACGACGATAAAGCGGTCGAGCAACAGTTCGAGGAGTTACTCAGCCAGTGCTCCACAATATGTAAAAGTCCCGAAGATTACGACTTAATCCGTTCGGCCTATGAGTTTGCGCGCGATGCCCACCGAGGGGTCAAACGCAAATCAGGCGAGCCATACATCACCCACCCGCTGTCGGTGGCGCGTATTGTGGTGGCCGAAATCGGGTTGGGGGTCAAGTCGGTGGTGGCGGCCTTGTTGCACGATGTGGTGGAGGACACCGATTACACGGTTGAGGATATTCGTTATCGCTTTGGCGACAAGGTGGCACAATTGGTGGACGGACTGACAAAGTTGAGCGGGGTTTTCGACAAAGAAAGTTCGGAACAGGCCGAGAATTTCAAACGGATGTTGCTCACCCTGTCGGACGATGTGCGCGTGATTATCATCAAGTTAGCCGACCGTCTGCACAATATGCGTACCCTGGGATCGATGTTGCCTCACAAGCAGATGAAAATCGCATCCGAGACTATTTATCTCTTTGCGCCGCTCGCCAATCGACTGGGGCTCTACTCCATCAAGTGCGAATTGGAAGATCTGTCGCTCAAATTCCGCTTTCCCGAGCAGTACGCCGCAATCGAGGAGCAGCTCTATGCCACGAGCGCCTCACGTCAACAATATATCGAGCGTTTCAACCACCCTGTGATCCAAAAATTGACTCAGGGTAATATTAAATTCGAAATTTCGGCACGCGTCAAATCGGTCTATTCGATTTGGAAAAAGATGAAGCAAAAGCAGATCCCATTCGAGGAGATCTACGATCTTTTTGCCGTACGCGTGGTGTTCGATCCGATCGAAGGTGCGAGCGAAAAATCACAATGTTGGTCAATTTATTCGCTCGTGACGGATGTATACCGCCCCAAGATGGATCGCATACGCGACTGGGTAGGAACTCCAAAAGCCAATGGTTACGAAGCTTTGCACTGCACGGTGATGGGTCCCGAGGGTATTTGGGCCGAGGTGCAGATCCGCTCGCGACGTATGGACGACATTGCCGAACGAGGCGTGGCGGCTCACTGGCGCTACAAAGGCGAGGGGAGCGAAGACTCGCAACTCGATCCGTGGATCGAGGAATTGCGTGAGGCTTTGGGCGGCAAAACAGATGATGCGATTGAATTTCTAGACAACTTCAAAATCGGGCTCGAAGTGTCCGAGATTATGGTTTTCACCCCAAAAGGCGAGAGCCGAACGATCCCCAAAGGCTCGACGGCACTCGATTTTGCCTACGCCGTGCACTCCAAGATCGGATCGCAAGCCATCGGAGCCAAGATCAACCATCGACTTTCGTCGATCTACACCCCACTCTCGGGCGGCGACCAGATCGAAATCATCACATCGGCCAGTGTCACACCAAAACTCGAATGGCTGGATCACGTGATCTCGGCCAAAGCGAAAACCCACATCCGCCAAGCACTACGCCGCGAAAGTGAAAATGCAATCAAAACGGGGCAAGAACTCTTCGAAACACGTATGCGCGAGCTGGACATACCAATCCAAGCACGCGTGTTCCGCAAAGTGCTGCCAGCCTACAAATGTATCGACAAACGTCAGTTCTACAGCCTGCTAGGTTCAAAAATCATAACGCTTGATGGGCTAGAAAAAGTTCTGCGTCAGAATGCGGCCACAAAGTTGATGAAATATTGGACACTCCAAATTTCGAGGCCGTTTCGTTCCAACAAAAAAAATCGCGCCAACATCGAACCACAGGGCTCGCAAATTATTACCGCCACGTGTTGTAATCCGATCCCGGGCGACGAAATCATAGGCTTTGAACGATCGGGTGGCGTGGTGGAGGTTCACAAACGGTCGTGTCCCGAAGCTATTCGCCTATCATCACAACAAGGCGAAAAAATAGTGGGCACATCGTGGGGGAGCCAAAAAGTGATGTCGCACTTGGTGGTGCTTAACCTGCGCGGCATCGATCGCAAGGGGGTGACACTCGACATAGTGCGCGTGGTGAGCGAAGATCTGAGTATCAACATCCGAGCCATCGAATTTGCGAGTCACGATGGTATTTTCGAGGGGCAGGTGTCGCTCTACATCCGATCGAACGACGATCTGAAATCGATTACCGACGGCGTTTCGGCTGTCAAAGGGGTCGAAAAAGTGACACGAGTCGAAAATCAAGCGAGCGAAAAAGAGATACAATAAAAATAAAAAAATGGGAGGATTTATTATACTTGGAGTGCTGATAACCATATGGTTTATCACCTCCGCCACCAAAAAGAGCACCAAAGATGCGGCCGGTGCTCCGCGAACGGGCAGCTATGGCGAAAATTTCCCGTTTCCATCTGAGCCACAGCCAACCAAGGCGCCTGGCACCGAAGTTTTCGACCCGTGGGATCTATCGACGTGGACCACAACCGAGCCCCGAAAAACATCGCCAGATGAAATCGAACAGCCCGAGCAAACAATCGCGCAATCGGCAGACGAGATAATAGTGGACGAAATAGCCCCTATCGAAGGCACGCCAACCACCACCGCATCCATCGAACAAGTGCAACACCTCGAACAACCGAGTACCAAAAAACGCGCTAAAATTATGGATGATTTCGACATACGCAAAGCCGTGATTTACAGCGAAATACTTAAACCTAAATTTATAGACCGATGACTATTTTCTCGAAAATTGTGGCTGGCGAAATTCCTTGCTACAAAGTAGGCGAGGATGCCGAAAATTTCGCATTTCTAGACATTAACCCTCTGGTGGAGGGGCACACGTTGGTGGTTCCTAAATTGGAAATCGATAAGTTTTTTGACCTAACACCCACGCGCCTGGCCTCATTGATGCTTTTTGCGCAGAAAGTGGCGCGTCAGATCGAGAGCAAAATTGATTGTAAACGTGTGGCGGTGGTCGTTTTGGGGCTTGATGTGGCGCACGCGCACATTCATTTGATCCCACTCAACGCGGCTGATGATATAGATTTCAAACGCGAAAAACTGAAATTGACCGACGAACAATTTCGTGCAATAGCTTCAAAAATCAGCATTTAACGAGGCACAGCAATTGTATCACGTGAAGCCGCACGAACGATCAAAGTCGGAGCAACGGTGGAATTTTCGAGCTCGATACCGTGTTCGACAAGCAACTTTTCGATGTTCTGTTGGCGTGTCACCTCGCCCCGCATAGCGGCCGTGGTGATGGATACCGTGCGTAGACGCGAAATCTCGTCGTTCAAATCCTCCAAGTAATTATAGCGTTTTTGGACCGCGAAACCGATCGCCATATAAATCAGCATACACAAGCCAGCGAAGGCCAAAACAGGCAACCGACGGACAAATTTCTCGTCCTGCAATATGCCGCCCGACAGGAATCCGCCCACCTTTTGCTTCTTTGGGGGGTGCGATAGCCGTCTCTTGTGAGTTTGTTTTGTGTTATTATTAGCCATTTTTGCGTGCCGCACGAAGTTTAGCACTCCGCGCGCGTTGATTTTGTTCTACTTCTTGCGCCGTCGGTTCAACAGCTTTACGGGTGACGAGCGTAAAGGGTGCGAGCGAACGACCATAAAAATCAGTCTCGACTTTGCCATCGAAATTACCCGAACGCATAAAATTTTTCACCATCCGATCCTCTAACGAGTGATACGAAATCACCGACAGCACCCCACCTGGTTTCAAGGCCGTCTGCGCCCCGCGGAGCATCATTTCCAGCGCCTGCATCTCGCCATTAACCTCCAAACGCAAGGCTTGGAAGAGTTTGGCGCGGAATTTAGACTCCCCACCACGCTGAGTCACACCATCCAAAGCCGCCAACAAAGCGTCAATATCGGCAATCGGACGCGCCGCCTCGATCGCCTTGGCAATCCGAAAAGGGTTGTCCAATTCGCCATACGCACCGAAAATATGCGCCAGAAGTTCGATTGAATATTCGTTCACCACATTTTCGGCACTCTTTTTGGCACTTTGATTCATACGCATATCGAGCTTTTGCCCTTGAAAACGGAACGAAAAGCCGCGTTCTGGGGTGTCGAAATGGTGTGACGAGACACCCAAATCGCCCAGCACACCATCCACCGAATCGAACCCAGCCGCGCGAAGGCACGAATGGATATACTTGAAATTATTGTGAATCAACGTGAAACGCCGATCGCTCGGCGCGTTAGCCATCGCATCCGCATCCTGATCAAAGGCCACCAAACGCCCACGCGACGAAAGACGACTCAAAATCTCGCGCGAATGACCCCCGCCACCAAAGGTGACATCAACATAAGTGCCATTGGGATCGATGTCCAACAGATCGACACTATCTTTTAACAAAACAGAACAGTGATACATAGCGCAAAAGTAATATTTTTTTCGTAATTTTGTACTATGAAACACCTCGACATAGCTAAAATCATACACGACAAGAATCCATCGCTGGCTCGTTATGTGCCTGGCGTGGTGATGCGTTGGGTAGCTAAATTGATCTGCCAGCGCCAATTGAATGAAATACTAGACCTATACCAAGACCGCGATCCCATTGGCTTTATCCACGGCGCGTTGGATTATATCGGTGTGAAATATGTAGTGCACGGGGCGGAGAATATCCCACGCGAAGGTCGTGTGGTTTTCGCTTCTAATCACCCTCTGGGTGGCGTGGATGGGATGATATTAGCCGCTGCGATTGAACCAATACGACCAGGCGTGAAATTAATTGTGAACGATGTTCTAATGAATATCGAGCCGCTGCGACCTATTTTTGTAGGCGTGAATAAATATGGCGGGCAACCGATGGATCTCTCACGCGTGATGGATAATCTATACCACAGCGAATCGCCAATTATTAATTTTCCTGCGGGGCTCTGTTCGCGCCTGGGTCGCGATGGGATCAAAGACCTAAACTGGCATATGAATTTCATCCACCGCTCGATCGAAACACAACGAATGGTGATCCCGACCTTTGTCAAAGCACGTAACTCTATGTTTTTCTATCGATTGGCTCGTCTGCGTAGCGCGCTGGGCATCAAAGCAAATATTGAATTGATATTACTTCCGCGCCAAGTATTTTTCCAAAAAGGGAAAACAGTCGAAATATTTTTCGGCAAGCCAATCACTCTCCACAATCGTAACATCCGACAAGTGTGGTGCGACCGAATCCGCGAACGTGTTTATGGATTAAATAATCAAAACGACAAATAATTATGGAACAATTAATTGAGCCCGTTGACCGAGACGAGCTGATGGCAGAGCTGAAAGAAGAATTTCTTCTGCGTCCGACAAACAAGGCGGGGAATTTCGTCTATATTTTTCGTGCCGAGCAAGCTCCACTGCTTATGCGCGAGGTCGGCCGGTTGCGCGAAGAGGCTTTTCGCGCCGCGGGCGGTGGCACAGGCAACTCCGTGGACATCGATCAATACGACATCGATCCCGAAGGTTACTATCAACTAATTGTTTGGGATCCGGCAGCCCGAGAAATTTTGGGCGGTTATCGCTATATTATTCCGCGAACAGAACACCCAAAATGTCTGTCGACGGAACATTATTTTGAATTTTCAGATCAATTTCGTCGCGAATATCTACCCTACACCATCGAATTAGGACGTTCGTTTGTCCAGCCTAAATATCAAGCCACGGGCACGATGAAAGCTGTTTTTTCGCTCGACAATCTTTGGGACGGGCTGGGTACGATTGTCGTGCGCAACCCCGATATTCGTTATCTGTTTGGCAAGGTGACAATGTATGGCGACTATAACGACCGCGCGCGCGGAATGCTGATTTACTTCCTGCGTAAATATTTTCCCGATCGCGACAAGCTCATTAGCACCAAATGTCCCGCCGAACTATCGATCGACGAAAAGGAGATGAAAGCGGTCTTCACCGGGCGCGACTATATCGAAGACTACCGCATTCTGTCGCGCCAAGTGCGTAATTACGCCGAAGTAATCCCGCCACTAATCAACGCGTATATGAATCTGTCGCCGACAATGAAAGTGTTCGACACGGCTATCAATCACGACTTTGGAGACGTGCAAGAGACGGGGATACTCATCACCATCGGGGATCTATATAAGGAGAAAGTTGCCCGCCACTTCGAGTCTGAGTTCTGAAAATGAGCGAATTGTTAAACCAATTTCTTGCCCGTCAATGCTCACATACTGTATGTATGCTCCGCTTGACGACCAAAAAATTGGCTCAAAACTTCACTCTTTTTGAGAACTCAGAAAATAATAAAAATACAAATGAGCGAATTGTTAAACCAATTTCTTGCCCGTCAATGCTCACACATTATTTGTGTTTACTAAAATAAAAATCGTAAATTTGAAAGATATTAC
>JAVXIH010000008.1:328-17383 GCA_036648455.1 Mucinivorans sp. | reverse complement strand
AAACCAATTTCTTGCCCGTCAATGCTCACATACTGTATGTATGCTCCGCTTGACAAATCATTTAAGTGCCTTTGTAAAAATAAAATAAAAACCGTAAATTTGAAAGATATTACATTTAACAGTCAATATGTTTGAGGCAACAATTAGTAACGAGCAAGCCTCGGCGCTCGAAGTGAGCGGATTTGCGGGCGAAATCGTGGTGGTGGACGATGATGCTTCGATGGCGCGTGCCGAAGAGTTGCTGGCGGGCGAAAAATTGCTCGGCATAGACACCGAAACCCGTCCCGCTTTCCAAAAAGGGACATCCTACCCCTTGGCGCTGCTACAAGTGTCAACGCCCGAAGTTTCACTGCTATTTAGGGTTCAAAAAGTGAAGCTCACACCCCGAATTATCGCTATTTTGCAAGACAAAAACGTATTGAAAATAGGGGCGGCACTGCGCGATGACATCAAAGCGCTCCAAAAGACCCAACCTTTCACTCCCGCGGGCTTTGTCGATCTGCAAACGATAATCCGCCGCTGGGGGATCGAGGAAAAAAGCGTCCGCAAAATGGCGGCCATCGTGCTGGGTTTCAAAGTCAGCAAGGCGCAACGCCTATCGAACTGGGAAGCGGTGCGACTCACCACCGCCCAACAAGCCTATGCCGCCACCGATGCGTGGGTCTGTCTTCGTATTTATCAAGTGCTCAAAACAAATAAAGAAATAGTGTGATGGTAGAGTTGAAATTAAAACGAGGGAAAGAAGAATCGCTAATCAGACAACATCCGTGGATTTTCTCGGGTGCCATTGCCTCGGCCTCGGGCGCGGTGGAGGATGGCGATATGGTGAATGTGATCAGTAGCGAAGATCGATTTTTGGCACGTGGTATTTCGGCCACTGGGTCGATCGCCGTCCGTGTACTCACCTTCAAGGACGAGAAAATCGACCAACAATGGTGGTGCAAAAAAATCGGAAATGCGCTCAGCGTTCGACGCGCGATGAACTTGGTGGACAACCCCGAGACCAATTGCTACCGTTTGATCAACGGCGAGGGCGATTCGTTGCCCGGGCTGGTGGTGGACATATATGGCTCGACGGCCGTCGTTCAGGCTCACGCGGCTGGGATCTACCTGATGCGACATGAGATTGCAGCCGCCTTGATGGACACGGTTGGTGTGAGGGCGGTGTATGACAAAAGTGGCTCGACAATCCCTTTTCAAAGCGGAATCGAGGTGCACGAAGGTTATATTGCAGGCACAAAAGTAGAAGGAGAGAGACTGCTCGAAAGTGGGTTGACGCTGCTTGCCGCGTGGGAGGGGGGGCAAAAAACAGGACTTTTCATCGATCAACGCATCAACCGACAACTCGTTGGGCGTTATGCCGCTGGGCGACGGGTGCTCAACACGTTTTGTTACACAGGCGGTTTTTCGCTTGCCGCCATCAAAGGCGGGGCGCTGAGCGTCGATTCGGTAGACAGTTCGGCACGCGCGATCGAACTTTGCGCATCGAACATTGCCCAGAATTTTCCGATCAACCAATCGCACAGCGAAATCACAGCCGATGCGCTGAACTATATTCGCGATATGCCAGCCAACAAATACGATCTGATTGTGCTCGACCCGCCCGCCTTTGCCAAACACCGCCAAGCGAGTGCGGCAGCCCTCAAAGCTTATAGACGACTCAACGAATCGGCCATCAAAAAATGTGCCCCTGGCTCGATTATTTTCACTTTCAGCTGTTCGCAAGCCGTATCCCGCGAGCAGTTTCGGATGGCCGTTTTCAGCGGAGCAGCCTTGGCGGGGCGCGAGGTACGAATTTTGCATTTCCTATCCCAAGGCCCAGACCACCCCGTGAACATATACCATCCCGAAGGCGAATACCTGAAAGGACTGGTGCTTTTTGTTGAGTAAAAAGTCGTGTAAAATAAAAAACCAGTGAAAAAGGCGCTTAAAATATTGATTTCTACTATATCAGCGATGGTGATGGTGGTCATTATTTTGCCTATTTTGCTGAGTATCATACTGCAAATCAATTTTGTCCAGAATTTTGTAGTCGATAAAATCTCAGAAAAATTAAGCTCTGTCGCTCAGACCAACATCTCGATTGGTCACGTGGCGATCGGGTTTTTCAACCGAGCCGTGCTGGACGATGTGCTGATGGAAGATCACCGTGGCGACACAATGATCTACATCCGACATATCGATGCCGCCATCAACGGGATCAATTTCTTGACTGGCAAAATTGCGCTCGGCACCCTTGCCGTAGACAGCGCCCAGGTGCACCTCTACACCGATTCGTCGGGTGTGATGAACGTTCAGCAGGTTTTCGATCACTTTAAGCCAGCGGTCGTAAATCCTAATCCGCCCAATTTTCGGATGACCGTCGCCCAGATCAAACTTCGCAACACCGCCTTCACTATGTCGCGATTCGACACGCCCAAGGGCACGAAAGGCGCTATCAATTATAAAGATATGTCGATGCGCGATATAAATTTCACAGCGCGCGATGTGTCGGTTTTCAACTACAATGTTTGGCTGGCGATCGAACATTTAGACCTCAAAGAGCGTTCTGGTTTCACGGTCGAGCACTTTTCGAGCGCCCATTGCGGGGTCGACAGTTCGGGGATGTACTACGCGGCAGCTCATCTAGAAACGTCGGGCTCGGTAGTTGAACTTGATTCGATGAACTTTCTGACTGCCAATCGTTCGTGGTATGATTGGAATGATTTCGAGCACAAGATGATTCTCTCGGCACGCGTCAAACATTCGATCGTCGCCACACGCACCCTGTCCTACTTGGCGGGCATCAATCTGGCACACAACATCACGGCTCACCTTGGTAGCGGACGGCTGTGGGGCCCAGTGAGCGCCATGCACGGCTCGATTTGGAATCTAGACTTTCAATCGAGCAATGTGTCGCTCGATTTTTCGCTCGTCGGATTACCCTCGCCCGACAGCACTCGATTTAAGGTCGAACTCGATCAACTTCGAACGTCGGGTAACGACATCGTAGCGATACTCAAAATATTGACAGACAAAGAATTAACGCCATCAGCAGGGCGGATTATCAACAGAACAGAAAACATAAAAGCCATTGGCAAATTCGAAGGATCATTTAACGATTTCAGCGGTTCGATCGGCTTAACGACCTCCGTTGGCGGCTCGCTTGGAGCCTCCATAACCTTCAAACCAGCTCAGCAAGCGGGGCTCTACACCTTGGCAGCAAGCGCCACGGCAAACGCGTTGAATGTCGGCAAGATACTAGAAATAAAGAAGTTAGGACTGGTAACCTTGGGCGGAGCAATGGTTGCTCAGGTGGGTAAGGGGCGAAAAATAGAGCTCGAAACCAAGGCGAAAATAGTGCACTTGATTTATGGATCATACGATTTTGGCGAAATAGATATTGACGGGCAGTTTAGACCCTCAGGTTTCGACGGGACGATCCGCTCGCTGGATAGCAATATGCTTTTTGTAGCCAAAGGGGCGATCGATATGAGCGGCGAAAAGCCTAATTACAACTACGATATGACGATCGAACGCGCCGATCTGGCTCAAACAGAGCTCAACGAGCGGGACTCGATCTCTATCTTTTCGGCGCACCTTGCCGCCCAAGCCTCGGGCTTGACCATTGATGACATAAACGGGCACGCAACGATCGACAATATACGGTACATCAACCATATAGACACCGTCAGCACGGGTAAAATCACGATCAACAGCGAAAATTCGCCAACACTGAAACAAATCACGATGCACTCTGATTTTGCAGATATTGACCTGCGCGGGCGCAATAGTTTCTCTGAAATTTTCCGATATTTTTCTAAATCGATCGAGCGATTTCTTCCTTCGTTCCCCGATGTCACTCAAATTGTGGCAGGGGTCGAGAGCGACAAAGCAACTATCGTCAAAGACAAGCAACAAAAATCATTTACCGATGGTTATTATCAACTGAAAGTCGATGTGAAGCAGGCCAACAACGTGGCGGGTATTTTTGTCCCGGGGCTCGAAATAGCCGAGGGCTCGAACCTTAATTTTTTCTTCAATCCATATTTGGATCAATTTGCACTGAGTGCCAAATCCGATTTGATTGAGATGCACAATCTGGTGATGGAAAATATGGAGCTCGATTCGCGCAATTACAGCGATTCGCTTTCGCTCTTTCTCACCTCGGATTATATCCGCGCGGGCGGGATCGGGATGCCCGATTTCTCGATTATCGGAGGGATCAAAGATAATGTGATTTCGCTCGGCGGGCGATTCACCGACAGCGTTGGTCACAGTAGCGTTTTGCTACGCACCAACACCACCTTCGAACGCACAACTAGCGGCATGGCGCAAATGCACGTCGAGCTCCACGCCACACCGATGAAACTACACGGCAATCAGTGGAATATGAGTCGATCCACCATACGGCTAGACACGACGGGCATCGAGATCAAAAATTTCGAGCTACGCCACCTCGATCAAAGTTTGGCAATCGATGGACGAATCGGATCGCACACCACCGATACGCTGCACGTGGAGGTTAATCATTTTGATATTTCACCAGCCACCCAGCTCATCGACGATCTTGGCTATCGGCTCTCGGGCAGCGTGGGGGGCAATGTGCGCCTAGTTTCGCTCACCAAGAAACCTCGACTTTTTGCCGAATTGGACTTCAAAGACGTGGCTCTGAATGATTATAGTTTGGGGAGTCCGAAGCTTATCAGCACCTTCGATCGCCATCGAGGGCGCATAAATTTTGTGGTGGGCGAAGATCCATCCGACCCACCAATCAAGGGTTACTACTCCATTGCGAGCAAGGAATGGGGCGGAAATATTAAATTTCCACGCTTTGATATGGTGCTACTCGAACCTCTGCTGGCAGGTATTTTGACCTCCACTCGTGGGGTGGCAAATGTGGATCTAACCCTGCGCGGCAAGGGCGAATTGCCGAATCTGTCGGGGGTGGTGCAAGTCGAAAATTATAGCGCGCTGGTCGATTATACCAAAGCGCGCTACAACCTCAAAGGCCGAGTCGAGGTCAAAGATAATTGCTTTTTCTTGGCTCCAACGCCCATCGACGATGGGGTTGGAGGGCGCGGCACCCTGTCGGCTGAACTGACGACGCAGTATTTCCAGAATCTGCAATTTTCGGTCAAAGCAGATTTCACCGATTTGCTGGCTCTGAACACAACAGTCAAAGACAACACAAGTTTCTATGGCAAGGCATACGGCACTGGGCGATTGGCAATCACGGGCAACGAAAGACGAACGGCCATCGATATTACAGCAGCTACCGCGCGCAGCTCCGACTTTGTGATTCCACTTTCTACCGCTTCGACAATCGAAAAGGCCGAATTTATACGTTTTGTCGATCGGTCAGCGCCGCCAGTGGTCAAAAAACGTAAACCTTACGGGCGACAAAGATCGACACCACGCCCAACGACAACAAATGAATTGGACATAAAAATCAACCTGCAAGTGTTGCCCAACACGCTGGCTGCTATCGAGTTTGATGCCAAAATCGGGGATGTTATCAAGGCACGCGGCGAGGGAAATCTGTCGATGCACATCAATCCGACCCAAAATATATTCACAATGACGGGCCCGGTGGAAGTCACCCAGGGGGATTATCTGTTTACGCTACTTACGATTTTCCAACGCCATTTTGTGGTCAATTCGGGTGCAACACTGCTCTGGACTGGCAATCCAACGAACCCAGAAGTCAATCTGTCGGCTATTTACAAGGTCAAAACATCGCTCGAGCCGCTGCAAGGGATGGGCTTCGGACAAAGCACAACGGCCAATATCGATTGCTCGATCAACTTAACCGGCAGTTTGATGACCCCCGATATTCGTTTTTCGATCACCGCCCCTTCGGCTGATCCCGAAACCCAAAATTTGCTGCGCAATTCGATCAACACCGAAGAGGCGCTCTCGATGCAGTTTCTGTCGTTGATGCTTTCTAACAGTTTTATGCCCGATATGGGCGCGGCGGCAATCGGCACGATGGGCGGCTCGTTTGCTGGTGTGACGGGGCTCGAATTTCTGTCGAACCAACTTTCGCAACTCATATCGACCGACAAAGTGAACGTTCGCTTTGGATATCGCCCACCAACGACCAGCAATTCGGATGAAGTGTACGCGGGTGTGCAAGGCGATTTGATTCGCGATGTGCTGTCACTGGAAATCGATGGAAATTATCACACAGGCAATAGTCCAGCTTACAATTCGCGAAATCCATTCACCATTGATGCCTATTTGACGTGGAATATTAACAAAAAACGAACGCTGAAACTCAAAGGATTCACACGAACAATCGATCGATTCGACGAAACACAAGGTCTGCAAGAAAGCGGCGTGGGGATATATTTCCGCCAAGATTTCAAGGATTCACGCGACTTGAAAAATCGACTCAAAAAATCATTCGCTGTCGACAGTAGTGATCTGCAAGAAAGAATCCGCCTGCGCGAAGAAAAAGCTGCTAAAAAAGCTGCAAAAGATTCGATAAACGTCGAGAAAAAATAAGGGGGCCTCTAAAAATTGAATTTTTCAAGGCGGGCAAGGTCGCAAAACCGGAGCTTACTTGAAGTAAGTGAGGATTTTAAGATCCGAAACCCAACGCCGAAAAAACGATTTTTAGAAGTCACCATAAGTTTATTTACCAGAAAAGATCGACTCTCGGGAAAAAGACCGACTCTGCTTTTGGGAAAAAGAAATTATAAAAAGTGCTTTGGGGCTGTTTTTCTCTGTAACATTACCTAATTTATCACTTGCTATTCCTCTTTTTACTCCTAGAAGATTGTGCCTTATAATTTTGACCGAGAGTTCGATTTTTCAAAAAAAAAGCAAAGTTTTTTATGAAAATCAATTTTCGCAGTTTGCTGCGTAGCGGAGTACACGCAGCAACCATTTCATCACTCACCCTGGCCACTATGCTCTTGGCAGCAAGTTGCACACAAAAAGATTCACAGCCCGCTGCTCCGACTGTCAAATCGGTATTAGTTTTTAGCGAAGGGCAGTATCAAGCTTCAAACGCCTCGATCATATCGTATGACCCCGACAAGAAAGTGGCAACCTTGGACATCTTTGGCCCAGCAAACGGTGGTGCCAAGTTGGGCGACGTGCCCTCATCGGCCACTATGTATGACGGGCGACTGCTGGTACCCATCAGCGGTTCGGGCAAAGTATATGCCATCGACCCTGTGACTGGCAAATTGCTGGACAAATTGACCGAGGTCGATTCGCCACGCTATATTTCGATCATCAACGACCACAAAGCCTATCTGACCAACCTCAACACACCTAAGATCACGATCTTCGATCCTTCGACTTTCAAAATCACGGGCTCGATCGACACACCGACCGCCGCCGAAATGTTGGTCAAGGTGGGTGATTATATCTACGCCAACCTATGGTCGTATGGCAATCAGCTGATCAAAATCGACCCCAATACCGACAAAATCGTGAACTCGATCAAGGTCGGATCGCAACCGCTAGCCTTGCTGGCCGACAAAGCTGGTATGCTGTGGGCGATGTGCGATGGCGCGCAGTGGAACCCTGCGATGAAAGAACCGGCGTCGATTGTCAAAGTTGATCCAGAAAAAATGGCTGTCGTTCAAAAGCTGGAACTGCCAGCGGCAGTGGCTTTCTCGATGCGAATGGTGATGGACAATGCGGGCGAAAACATATATTATATGACCGACGCGATATACAAAATGGCAACCACAGCCACCGCACTACCAACCACCCCGCTCGTGACCTTCGACAAAGGTGTGTCGGGCTATTCGCTGGGTATCAATCCAGCCAACGGTGATTTGTATGTCGGCGACGCGATCGACTACACCCAACGCGGCGTTGTCTATCGCTACACATCGGCAGGGGTTCCGCTCGACAAATTCACGGCCGGTATAGTGCCTTCGTTCTATTATTTTTCGAGCAAATAGAAGTCGCATACTTATGGGGGCTTCTAAAAATTAGATTTTTCAAGGCGGACAAGGTTGAAAAACCGCAGTTTACTCGCGGTAAATGAGGACTTTTCGATCCGCAGTCCAACACCGAAAAAGCAATTTTTAGAAGTCACCTTATTTATTGATAGCGAATAGCCAATCGGTTATTCGCTATTTTTGTTGTTGATGATGATTTCAAAAAATTAGTCAAAGATTTGACTAATTTCGAATAAAAACAGTTAACTTTGCCGCCCAAAAAGGAATGTACTGATGATAAACTACGAATCGGCTCGCGCACTGATCTTGCAGATGCTAAAAACGAGAATGGCCTTCAGGCAGGCGCTTCAACGTGTTCTCAAACGCAACAACATCGATATGACCTTCGAAATGTTGCAAATTATGAATTGCCTGTGGCACCAAGAAGGGGTGAGCCAACAAATCCTAGCCCAAAAAACGGCGAAAGACAAAGCGTGTTTGACTAATCTGATGACAAACCTCGAAAAGAAAAATTGGGTGATCCGCCAAGAAGATCCCGCCGATAGACGCAACCGCCTGGTATACCTGACCCCCCAAGGGCGGGCGATCAACGACCGTGTGCGCCCGATGATCAAGGAGTTGTACTCTCAGACAGGTATTCAAATGGGGATCGAGGAGCTAAATATGTGCGTCAATCAATTACAAAGAGTGGATGAAATACTCAATCGATTATAAATTTCATAGTTTAGGGCTGCTCGCTGGCTTGCTTTTGATCCACGGTCAGCTTATGGCACAACAGAGCAGTCGTCTGGTGTCCACGGATGAACTTTTCCAATTGGGTATCGAAAACAGCCTGCGCATCAAAGCATCGAAAATGCAGGAAATAATGATGGACGATCAACAAAAAACTGCCCTCACGGGACGATTGCCCAATTTACAGATAGGTATCAACGCGGCTTACAGCGGCAATCCGCTCGTGTTCGAACAAGGGCTCTCGCACCCCGTTAGCCCCAATGTGCCTAATTGGTCGCAAAATTACAGCATCACTCTCAACCAAACAATATATCAGGGAGGGAAAATTCAGTATAGCATCCGCAAAGCCGATATCGAGAAACAAATCGCCGCAATCGCCACCACGGACGATATGGGAGAGGTGAAACTTTTCCTGTTGCAAGAGTATATGACCCTGTTGAATTACTACAAACAGCGCGACGTGCTCTCTCGGAACATCGAAGAGTCTCAACGTAGGTTGCAAGACATTAAGCGAATGAAAAAAGAGGGCATACTCACCCGCAACGACGAGATCCGAAGCGAGTTGCAACTGACCAACGATCAACTCGCGCACCAAGAAACCACCAACAGTATCACCATCGCATCCCAAGAGCTAGATATTCTCTTGGGCTTAGACGAGTCACTGCTCATCGTGCCCGACACGAGTGTGTTGTACCGTAATTTTGAACTCGACAATTATGAATCGTATGTGGAACTGGCCTACGACAATTATCCAGGGATGAAAATAGCGAGCCGCAATATCGAGATCGCCGAAAATGACACAAAGATCACCCGAGCCAACTACTTGCCCTCTATCGCGCTCTTGGCTGGCAACACACTCGCGCGCCCATTGACCAACCCGCTCGAAGATCGATATAACAACAAGTGGAATATCGGGTTGAGCCTGTCCTACAACCTATCATCGATATACCAAAACCGACACCAAGTACACCAAGCCCAACAAATGGTGGAACTCCGACGCAACGCCCAAGAACAGTTGAAACAAAACATACGCATCCAGATTCGTAGCGCCTATATCCGACACCAAGAGTCGATCAATCGGGTTCAGGCGTTGGAGCTGTCGGTGAGCCAAGCCTCGGAAAATTATCGAATCGTGCACAACCGATACCTCAATCAGCTATCGATTCTCACCGACCTATTGGATGCCAGTAACGTCCGCTTGGCGGCCGAATTGCAGCTCGCCACCGCCCGAGCCCAAACCATATACACATACTACGAATTGCAACGCGCCTGCGGAAACCTATAAAACATATTAAGGCTCTAATGACATCAGATCTACACAAAAAACATAAAAAGCTCAAAAAGCTCAAAGCAAGGAATATCGTAATCAATACCATCTGCATCATTATGGTTTTGCTCGGCATATCGTGGACGGTGAACTATTTCTGGAAATATGTCAATTACGAAATCACAAACGATGCAATGGTGGATCAATACATTGCGCCGCTCAACATACGCGCCTCGGGCTACATCAAGCAAATTCGGTTCACCGAACACCAACAAGTTCACGCTGGCGACACGCTCTTGGTGCTCGACAATCGCGAATATCAGATCCGTGTCAAAGATGCCCAAGCGGCGTTGATGGATGCCCAAGGAGCCAAAGGCGTTCTGCATTCGGGCATACAAACCTCGCAAGTGAATATTGCCATCCAGCAGGCAAACATAGCCCAAACCAAGGCGCAACTTTGGCAACAAGAGCAAGAATATAGGCGCTATTCGAACTTGCTGAAAGAAGAGTCGGTGTCCGAACAACAATACGAACAAGTGAAGGCCAACTACGAAGCCACCCAGGCTAAATACCAAGCAATAACAGAGCAGAAAAATGCCGCCCAATGGCAATATAGCGAAACGAACAACAAAACGATGAGCATCGAGGCAAATATCCTGCGCAAGGAGGCGGATCTGGATATGGCACAGTTAAACCTATCCTACACCGTGCTCATCGCCCCTTATGATGGTTATATGGGTCGGCGCACCTTGGAAGTGGGGCAATTTGTGCAGAGCGGACAGACGATCTCGTTCCTTGTGCGGGGCAACGACAAATGGATCACCGCCAATTACAAAGAGACACAAATTGGCAATATCCACATCGGGCAAAAAGTTCGTATCAGGGTCGATGCCCTCGCGGGGCGAATTTTCGACGGCACGGTGAGCGCTATATCGCAAGCCACGGGTTCCAAATACGCGCTCATCCCGACAGACAACGCGGCCGGCAATTTTGTCAAAGTACAACAACGGATCCCCGTGCGCATCACCATCAACGACGCTAGCGCCGAGGAGATGGAATCACTCAGAGCGGGTATGATGGTGGAAACAGAGGCTATCAAAAAAGAGGAGTAAACGATGGTGAAACTCAACATTCCAACTCGTGAGTGGGTGCCTCAATGGTTGGGCGTGGTCACAATGTTTTTGGTGATCCTGCCCACGGTGATGCTCAACGGGGCCTATACGGGCAGTATGGTGGAGGTCAGCGGCACACTCGGCATACTGAGCGAAGACATCACGATGGGATACTATGCCGCCTCGGTCGGTTTGGCGGTCGCCTACCCCATAGTGCCGAAAATACGCGCCGTGGTCACCCCAAAAACCATATTGTTGAGCGATATTTTTCTCCAAATACTGCTCAGCCTCTGTTGCGCCAACACCAGCCAAATCGAAATCATAATCATTTGCAGCTTTCTGATAGGTATGTTGAAGGCTTTTCTGATGCTCGAATTTGTGGTGATGATTCGTCCGTTCTTCTCGCCGAAAAACGTGCGTAGCGAATTTTACGCCTATTTCTACCCCATTATTTTCTCGGGAGGGCAAATCTCGATGGTTCTCACCGCACAACTGGCCTATCACTACCAATGGCAATATATGTACTACTTCAACATTCTGCTGATGTTGATTGCGATGATGTTCATTCTAATGTTTTTTCGCTATGCCAAAAAACCGATCGCGTTCCCCTTCAAAGACATTGACTATCAGAGTATCGTTCTGGTGGCGAGCGCCCTGCTTTTGAGCGTCTATGTCTTCACATACGGCAAAACACTCGACTGGTTTGCCTCGCCCAAAATAACGATCTGCTCGATAGCCATTCCCATACTTTTCTATCTTTTTTGGCGGCGACAACAGACCGCCAGCAAACCATACGTGAGCCTCAAACCCTTGCAACACCACAAAGCCATTATCGGGTATTGCTTTATGGCGGTGGTGATGTTCCTCTCGGCAACCAGTTCGCTGGTCACTAGCTATATGAACAGCATTATCCGCGTGGACAGCGTGCACTCCAACGCCATCAACTTATGCCTACTGCCAGGGTTTGTGGTGGGCGCTTTTGTCTGTTTTTGGTGGTTTCGTTGGCAACGATGGCGCTTTCGCTTCTTGATTTCGGGCGGATTGTTTGCTTATGTGATCTATCTGGCGATACTTTATTTCGGTATCTCGCCCGAGAGCACATACCAAATGCTCTATGTGCCAATGTTTTTCCGTGGTCTGGGGATGATGACCCTCTTTATCGCCTTCGGGGTCTATGTGGTCGAGGACCTCGACCCGAGACTGATGCTATCGAACGCCTTCTACCTCATATCGTTCCGCTCGCTGTTGGCTCCCGTCATCTCCGCCTCGTTTTTCACCAACCTCATATACAGCCTTCAAGCCAAGTACACGGTACTCTTGTCCGAAAACATAACCCTCACCACCCCCACGGCTGCCGATCGCTACCAACAAGCTCTGCACGCCGCCATAGCCCAGGGGCACGAATTGAGCGAGGCGAGCCAAATCGCCACCCGCAGCCTGTCTACTCTCGTGGATCAACAAGCGCTCTTGATGGGTCTCAAATCAACGATCGGATATGTGTTGATCTTGGCCTTGGTGATTGCCATTATATCCAGCTTCATACCTTTCCACAAGACAATCAAAGTCGCGGTTGTGAAAACGGGCGACGATATGGTGTAGAAGTTAGAAGTTGTTTGAAATTATTTGGAAATTGCCTTTTTTAATTTACCTTTGCCACTGTATTAGCACAGTAATACAGTCCAGCTATGATAAAATTTTCAGATCTCACATTTGCCTACACCCCTGGTGCGCCGTTTTTTGCTAACACATCACTCACCTTGGGTGGTGGTGGGGTGGTGGCTCTCATTGGAGCCAACGGTTCGGGCAAGACTACGCTCATTCGAATCATTGCTGGCTTGTTATCTCCATCGGGTGGCACGATCAGTGTGGTGGGTTACACACCGTCAAGGCGCGCCAAAGGTTTTTTACAGGCCGTGTTCTATCTGCCTGAAGAGTTTTCCTTGCCGCGCACCACTGCCGCCCGTTTTTCTTCGATCTACGCTCGATTTTATCCCAATTATTCGGCTGGACAATTTGTCCATTTGCTTCATAAATTCAATATTTCGCCCAACGATCCGCTCGAAAAGATGAGTTTTGGTTCGCGCAAGAAAGTTTTTCTAGCCTTCGCTTTGGCGTGCAATACCTCGATTTTGCTGCTCGACGAGCCTACCAACGGGCTGGATCCGGTGAGTAGCCGGGCTCTGCTCTCGATTCTAGCCAGTTGCGCCTCGCCCGAGCGCACGATTATCATCGCCACACACCATATTTCGACTTTGGACACTATTTTTTCGAGGGTCGTGATCCTCGACGATGGGCGGGTTTGCCTCAACGCCACATACAGCGCCTTGGGCGAGCAATTGATCTTCGGCGACAATATCGACGAGAGCCAAGCCATATATTCCGAAGTATCGCTCAACGGCACCCGCGCCGTAGCTCTCAACCACGCGGCTCGCGAAACACCGATCCAACTCGATATACTATACAAAGCGGTGTGCCACGACAAAGAGCTTTTCTCAAATATGTTTCACGAGAAAATCAAAAAACAGTTATGATAGATTTTTTACACTATTCAAAAGCCGCTCTGTGGCGTTCGCGCAAGGAGAATCTAGCCTTGGTGGTGGGAGTGTTGTTGATTCTGCCGCTGGTCTACTCGGTTGGTTTGACGGGGCAACCTGTCTTGTCGTCCTATATTGCCGATGGCTTTTTCTACGGCTCCTACGTCTACGACTTGACAATGGTGCGCGTGGTGAGCTTTTCGATTGCGGCGGGGGTAGCTCTTTTTTGGAGTTCGGCCGCCTGGGTCGGCTTTTTGGATTCGGCGCGCGCGTCGTTCAATTTGATGTTGCCCGCCACCAGTAGCACTAAGTTTATATACACCTCGGTTCTCCATTTAGTCGTCGTACCATCGATAATGATCGGCCTTTGGGCGCTGAACAATTGGGCTTGGAGTGCGGCACTCGGCACAGATCAGATCAAGATGTCGGGCAACGAGATGCTCCAAATCGGGACGCTTTTTATGTGCTTGAACACCATATTCCTCTTTATTGGTGCGGTTTTCAAGCGTTATCAGTGGGCCTATTGCGTAGCGCTGCTGATGGTTGGAGCGACTATTTTCTACCTGGCCATTGCCGATCAGGTGTCTGTGCGCGGCCAGGTGGAGTGGGACACCTTGCCCCTAGACCAAGCGCTGGTCTTCCAGGTGGCGATCGCCATAATTATGGTTATCCTGTCGTGGAGACGTTTTTCGAGAATTGAACTTAGAGGATAGATAATGGAATTTAGAGAGTCAAAAGCTATATACCTTCAAATTGCAGACTTAGTTTGTAGCGCCATCCTAGCCGGGCAATGGGTGGTGGGCGATAGAGTGCCCTCGGTGCGCGAACAAGCGGCCCTGCTCACGGTGAACCCCGCCACGGTGATGCGCGGTTATGATTATTTATGCACGCTGGGCGTGATCACCGTTCAACGGGGCGTGGGTTACGAAGTGGCCGAGGGCGCACGCGAAAAAATATTGGCAGCCCGCCGCGAAGAATTTTTCACCCTCGAATTGCCATCGTTAAAGGCAAGAATGGATGAGCTAGGCATTGAAATCGACGAAGTAATTAAGAAGCTATTTTGATTTCTTTCCAGCATTTTATTACTACCCTTTTTGTCCTCTTTTTCCGCTGATTTTTGAGCTGTAGTCCACTACTATCTCGACTAATCATCGAAAAAATAGCCTCGAAAATTGCAGTAATAAAATTTTGAAAACAAATCAAAACAGCTTCTAAGAATCTGTTTTAAATCAAAGTAATGAAGAAATTAATACTGTTAGCCTTGCTAACTTTTTTTGTACTCCCTCTCTGTGGGGCGGGATTGATCCGCGTGGCGAACAAGACTCCCGAAGAGGTTCGCGCCCAAGCACGCCGCGAACAGACCGAGAGGTCGCGAAAAATTGTAGCAGCAATGCGTCGCGGAGTCCAAGTGATGCCGATGTATGTGTCGCCCAACGACTTTATCAACCCTGGATCGAAAACCGACCGCACGCTGCCCGAAGAGTTGCAAGCGATCCCTTGGGCCGAGCGTCTGGATTGTGTCTTGCTCCACGCCGACCAGATAATCGTGGCTCGCCAAAACGTAGCGACTTACTCGATCATGGCAATGGAAAATGTGGGGCGCGAGACTATCGTCACCTATTCGCTCCCCGTCCATTGGGACAACCAGTGGCACGCCTTGAATCGATACACAGTTATGACCGACCCCGCCTCGGGCGATCGCTACTTCCCCCGACGAGTGGAAAACAAAATCCCGTTCGACAAGGTTCTCATCATCAATGGCTACAACGGACGCACCATCAACTTCAAGGTCGTCTATCCGCGGATAAAAGATGGGGTGACCAAGGTCGTCTTTAGCGATGAGCGCCCCATCCAGACCGAGCTACCGCTCAACCGCACCCCTGATCAGATTATTGTGGTGGCCAATGTGCAAGAAATGTTACAAAATAGCGTCCATCGTGGCGAAGATATTTTTTAGGTGACTTCTAAAAATTGCTTTTTCGGCGCTGGCCTTGAAAAATCTAATTTTTAGAAGCCCCCTTAGGTGTATAATAAAACTAAAATTGTCGATTTTATGAAAAAGATTTTATTGTTCCTCGCCGCCCTTGCCGTAGGCGGATGGAGCGCGGCGGCAGCGCCACAAAAACCTGTCACGATGGAACTCGAAGCTCACATCACGGGTCTCACCAAGGATTACCCTATCATCTTGATGCTCGGTTCGGGCAATTCCTATTCAGGGGTGGCCTTCGACACCTTGCGCCGTGGCCACGTTAAATTCACCTACACCTTCACCTCCGGCGATCCCCTGCCCGCCAGTTTTCTGCTTTCGTGGCGATCCAAGGAGTTGCAAGATATGCGAGGGCAATTTTTTTGGACTCGCGGCGGGCTAACCACCGTCAAGGGCGATGGTTTACAGATCACTAAGTGGACTTTCGCCAACTCTTCGCCCGAAGAGCGGGAGTTCAACGAGCTCAATCGAATCGCCAGCCAATACGACACGATACTCGAACCGATCGAGGAGCAATATGATCTGGCGCGCAAGGACAAAGATCGCTCGGCCTACGACTCGCTGAAAAATGTACGCTTACAGGTGTATGGTTTGATATACATCGCTCAACACAAATATTTTCTCAGTCGGCCTTCCCTCACCGCGGCTGGGCTAAATAAATTTGCCTCCAATGTTGAGTTTGGTTGCAAATATGGCCAGTCGCTGCAACCTTATATGCAAGAAATTAGATCGATTTACGCCAAGCTGAGCCCCGAACAGAAAAAATCAGCCTCGGGAGCCACGGTGGATGCAATTTTGAATCCTACCAAACAATTGGCAGTGGGCGATATGCTCCCCCTCTGCGCCGTGTTGGCCGACACAACGGGCACGAGCCACACCTTGGCCGAGTTCGGTGGCAAATATATACTCATCGATGTGTGGAGCCTGGGCTGCGGGCCGTGTATTGCCGCGAGCAACGAGTTGCGCACCCTGAGCACCGAATATGCCGACTCACTCACCATCGTGGGTGTCAATGTCGATGGGGCACAAGGATGGAAAAGAGCCACCCGAAATCACAACATCACCTGGACCAACCTATCGGACGGCAAGGGTCAGGGCGCTGGTTTTTGTGCCAATTTCGATGTTCGAAGTATTCCACTCTATGTGCTGGCCGACCCCACGGGGCGAATCATCTCCATCGATTCTGGTTATGGCGAAGGTGTGATACGCGATCGCCTCAAAAAATGGCTCACAGATCCAAAAACCGTTCTCAATACGTCTAATAATTAATAAAAAAATAAATCCTTATGAAAAATCTATTTTTCACACTTGCATTGGCCTTGCTGGCCACATCGACTGTGGCCGCCCGCGAACGAGTTGTCGAACTGCCACCCGTGGCGGCCAACAACACCACATCGATCGAAATCGAACGCGTTAGGCTCACCGACACGGCAACAGTGGTGGATATCAAAGCCTTCTTTCGCCCAGGCAACTGGATTCGTATCGACAAAGATACCTATCTGATGGCCGATGGCAA
>JAVXIH010000008.1:0-318 GCA_036648455.1 Mucinivorans sp. | reverse complement strand
TGCCGAACATTGGATGCCAAAAAGCGGCGAGAGCAGTTTCACCATCAATTTTGAACCTCTGCCACGCGATACTAAACGTTTCGATTTCATAGAGACCGACTGCGCGAATTGTTTCAAACTGTGGGGTGTTGAGCTATCGGGGCGAGGTCTGCCCGCGCTCGCACTCGACCCTCAATTCGCATCCCACAAGCTCGACTATTCCAAACCCCTACCCACACCCATAATGAAGGCGGGCACGGTACGCCTCTCGGGGCGAGTACTGGACTATCACACGGGGATGAATCCATACAAAATTCAGATCTACTCAGTGGGCGATCA
>JAVXIH010000007.1:0-34821 GCA_036648455.1 Mucinivorans sp. | reverse complement strand
AATCCTCACGTACTTGATGTACGCTGCGGTTTATCGCCCTTGTACGCCTTGAAAAATCTAATTTTTAGAAGCCACCTCTGAAAGTGTAAAAATTGCTTTTTCATCGTTCTACTGCTGACAATCACTCCGTCGGCGGATTGTCGAAGAAGCTATCGTGCCAATTGATCAAATACAAGCGAGTGCGCGCGCGCGTGAGGGCGGTGTATAACCAACGCTGAAAATCGCGCGTCATCGATTCAGATCCGAAAATCATTTGATCCAGATAAACGTGTTGCCACTGACCACCTTGTGCTTTGTGACAGGTGACGGCGTATGAAAATTTGATCTGCAAGGCATTGAAATATGGATTTTGCATAATCCGTGCATATCGTTTGCGTTTTTCGCCAATGTCGGCATAATCTTGTTCGATGGTCGAAAAAAGCTGGCTGCTCTGATCGCGAGTGAGCGATGGCGATTCGCTTTGCAGAGTGTCTAGCAACACCAGCGCCTCGAATGTGTAATCATCATAATCGGGCAAACGCAAACGCACCGAAGCGTAATGAAAACCATAAATATCGCGATGCGAGAGCACTCGTTCAACGATGGCGATGTCGCCGTTGGCGATGAAATCAATTTTGCATTCTTTGTCTTGGGCGGTGTAATAATAATTATTCTTGACAATCATTATCATATCGCCCGCCGTGAGTTGCTCCTCCAATTCGAGCACACGCGCCCGCACTCCATTGTTGAAAATATTGGCGCGTTTGTTGGATCGCGTTATGATTATTGTATCCTCGCGCCCAACTTGGCGATAAGAATCTTCCAAACTTTCGATCAATTCGCTGCCCGTAATCCTAACTACTTGTTTGTCAGATAATTCAAAGTGAGGCAGGCATACCGTTTCTTGTTCGATACTCGACCGCAAATCTGTGGCATTGAGCAGTATGGCCGAATCTTTGGCTTGGCGTACCACTTCTTTGAGGGTGTGGTAATATACGGTACCATATTTACACATATATTCGCCATTCAAGGCGGGCGAATAATCAAGCCCCACGGGCGGAAGTTGCGCATTGTCGCCCACCAAAATCAATCGATTGCGGTCGCCACTATTTATGTATTCCAGCAAATCGTCCAACAAACAGCCCGTGCCGAAAGACGAACTGTCGAACGAATCGTTGGATAGCATCGAAGCCTCGTCGACAATAAAAATAGCGTCCACCGATTTGTTGGGAGCCAGGGCGAAAGTTCCGCCCGAAGCGCCCGCGCTACGACGACGATATATCTTTTTATGGATCGTATGGGCATTTTTTCCACTATATTGGCTCATCACCTTGGCCGCGCGCCCGGTGGGGGCAAGCAACGAATATTCGATCGACAAAAAGTCCAATGTTGCCACCAAAGCCGCAATTATAGTGGTTTTCCCGGTGCCGGCATAACCATTAATTATGAAGATATCACCTTCATTACTAGTAGAAATATATTCTGATAAAGAATTTATTACATTTTTTTGTTCCAAAGTTGGTTGAAAACCAAAATTGTTGTATATTTGGGTCGCGATATGAGAGTTAATCATAGACAAAGATAATCAAAAAACAATTAAAATATGAAAGCAATTCTTCAAATTCTCCTTGGCGTTGCCATTTTAGCCCTTGGCTATTGGCTTTTCATCTTGTTCGACACCCCACTGAAATTTAATTCTGTGCGTGCCGATCGTGAAACCGTAGTTATCGAACGTCTCAAAGACATTCGTACTGCTCAGCGCGCCTATCGTGCTAAATATGCAAAGTTTGCAGGCTCTTTTGATCAATTGATCAACTTTGTTCAAAACGACTCGATGGAGGTCACTTTGATGATCGGATCGGAATACGACTCAGCAGCCGTAGCGGCAGGTCAAGTTAAGCATTACGTTTCGTATGTTCCTTACAAAGATACTATTTTCAACCATCGCCCTGTAGGTTTTGACGTAACCAAGATTCGTTACATCCCATTCTCGGACAAAGCCACTGGCTCGCTCAAAGAGTTCAAAATGGATACAGTTTCTTTCCTTACAGAGTCTAAAATGACAGTCCCTGTTTTCGAAGCTTATGCTCCTTATATTGATTTCCTTGGCGATTTGGATAAACAAGAATTGATCAACTATCGCGATATTAAGGTCAACACTCTTAAACGTGCTGATGGTTTGAAAGTTGGTTCACTCGAATCTGCTAACAACGAAGCTGGTAACTGGGAATAATATTCAACCAATGAACAATACAGAATTATCCATTCAGATCAGTCTGGGTGGATTTTCTTTTTCGTTACACACTTATGATTCCGCACCACAACTTGGGGCTGTGTCATCGAGGATGGAACTTTATGCCTCGACAATCGACACACACGATTTGTCGATCATCGCTCAATCGGTCTATGCCGACCCTATTGATCGTGTGGTGGTCTATTGCGCCAATGACAAGGTGACGGTTATCCCACGCGAGGTTTATGATCCTCAGTGCGCCAAATTATATCTTGATGCACTGAATCTTTGTGCTCTGGGCGACAGGGTGATGACCACCGCTCCGCCATCTGGCGATCAGGTTATAGTCTGGGCTTTTGATGGCGCGATGGCCGATTATGTCGAGCATCTCTATCCTCACACTCAATGGAGTCACCCGCTTGGCGAATTGATAGATCGGGGTTTAGCCCGCAATCAAGGCGCGGCCATTGACGTAATGCTTTTGGGCGGGATGGCCAATATTGCGATTTTTGATACTCAATCGCGCTTATATGCTGCTCGCAGTGTGCGTTATAATACGGTTGAAGATTTGCTTTATTTTGTCCATAAGATGGCCATTTACGATCCTCATCACACCTCGGCTCTGACCCTTTATGGCGAGGTGACCGAAGATATGCAAGCCGTTTTTGGGCAATATTATCCTAATTTAAGTGTGTTGGCCGATCCTTTATTTCTGGTTAGATTATGAAATTATGAGATTATGAGAATAGTTGCAGGAGAATTACGCGGACGAAAAATTAACCCGCCACAGAATTTCAAAGCTCGTCCCACTACCGACTTTGCCAAGGAAAATTTGTTCAATATTTTGGCAAATCGCTATGATTTCGAACAGGTGTCGTTGCTTGATTTATTTGCTGGCACAGGGTCTATTTCCTACGAGGCGGCCTCGCGCGGTGCGGAGCGTGTGGTGTCGGTGGAGATGAATGCCGTGCACTCTAATTTCATCAAAGAGACTGCCTCTAATTTGGGGTTGAGTGGTGTCATTCAGTGTGTTAGTAGCAACGTGCTCATCTATCTTAAAAGTTCACAAACCGAGCAATTTGATATTATTTTCGCCGATCCTCCCTATGATATGGATGGGATTGATGGTTTGCCGATGATGATTCTCGACAAAAATATTCTCAAACCAGACGGTGTTTTGGTGTTCGAACATTCCAAGGAGTATAATTTCGCCACGTGTCCTAATTTCGAACAAACGCGAAAATATGGCTCGGTGAATTTTTCGTTTTTCAGACCACAACAAACAATTTAATATACAATAAAATGATACTATCTAACATCAAAAATGCCGAGTTTTATTATTCGCTTAATCCGTTTTTTAAGTTAGGAATCGATTTTCTTCGTTCTCATCTCGATGCTCCCACGGGTCGTTACGAGATTGCGGGCGACGATTGTTTTATGATGATTGTCGATGGGACAAAGCGTGAGCCTAGCGAAGCGAAACTCGAAGTACACAATAAATACATTGACATTCAGGTAGTTCTCTCTGGCAATGAGACTTTCGGTTATCGCGATCGCGCAGCCTGCCTAGTTGCTACTGGCGAGTTTGATGCGTCGAGTGACATTGGTTTTTTCGATGATCAACCGTCATCTTATTTGGATTGCTTGGCCGGCGATATGGTGATTTTCTTTCCTGCCGATGCTCACGCGCCGTTGGTGGGGCAGGGGTCGGTTCATAAGGTGATCATCAAGGTTCGCGCCTAAGTGTTGTGAGTGCACCACTGTCCATTGTTCGTGCTTCGGCAGGATCGGGCAAGACTTTTACCTTGGCTCTCGAATATTGCAAGGTAGTGGTCGAGCGTCCTGAGGCCTATCGCGAAATTCTTGCCGTCACTTTCACCAACAAGGCCACGGGCGAGATGAAACGCCGAATAATCGAGGAATTAGCGGCCTTGGCGCGTGGTGAACGCACTGATTTCGCGGTTCAAATTGCCCAGTCTACATCTTTGCCCTATGGTCTTATTGCCACGCGTGCGGCGGAGGCTCTGTCGCTTATTCTGACCGATTATTCGTTGTTCTCGGTGATGACAATTGATAAGTTCTTTCAGAAAATTGTGCGTAGTTTTTTCCGTGAATTGGGTCTGGATTTCACCTATCAAGTTGAAATTCAGAGCAATCAATCCGTCAAAATGGCCATCGCTCGTTTGATTGAAATGAGTGGTGAGGATTCTCTTTTGCGGCGTTTGATCGAACGATTGGTTGGCGAACGGCTCGATCGCGGTGCATCGTGGAATGTGGAGAGCGAGTTGTATCAGATCAGTCCCGAAATTTTTAACGAAAAATATATTCCGTCTCCACATTCTTCCGAAGAATTGATCGAGGTGTTGAATGGCTTGAAGAAAGATTACGATCAGGTGGTGAGCGATTTACGCGCGTTGTGTAGCGCCGCGTGCGAATTAATTACCGCAGCTGGGCTTGAAGCCAGCGATTTCAAATACGCCAAGACTAGCTTTGCACACTATCTTTTCAAAATTTCGAGTGGCGCACCTATCGTTGGTTATGGCAAACGTTTTGCGGCTTTGCCCGACGATCCCGAGTCGGCATACAGTGCCAAATCTGCCGTCGCGGCTTCCATAAAGTCGATTCTGCCAGATTTAGTGGCTCGTGTGGCCGAGATTATTGCTTTGTATGACCACACGCTTGTCTCTCGTTCGACGTTCGAAGTTTTGGTGGTCAATTTTTCCAGATATCTATTGCTTGGACGGCTCAAATCTGCTTTTGGCGATGTTTTGGCCGAACAGGGGAAAATGACGATCAGTTCGTCTACCGATTTTATCAATCAAATCGCCGAAGAATCTTCCGTCCCCTTTATTTTCGAGAAACTTGGTAGCCGTTATTCGACTATTTTTATTGATGAGTTTCAAGACACTTCGTCCGCCCAGTGGCAGGGTTTTTTGCCGTTGTTGCACGAAATTATTGCGACCCAAACGGCGTGTCGGAGTGTGATGCTCATTGGCGATGTGAAGCAAGCAATTTATCGTTGGCGTGGTGGCGATTGGGATATTTTGGGCTATAAGGCGCACGATGAGTTCCGCGGATCGATCGAAGAGACCGAACCTTTGGTGACTTCATATCGAAGCGAAGCTAAGATCGTTAATTTCAATAACTCATTTATTAGTAATATTTTACGAGTGGCTCAGGGTCTGGTGTCCGAGTTTTTGAGCGGTGAGCGCGGCGAACTTTTTGATGATTTGATCACCGCCGTCCCGCGTTCTTATGCTGATGCGATCCAAAAAGTTGCCCCAAATAAATTAAATCCCGAGCGTGGATATGTTGCCTTAAATCGTTATGAAGATCCCACTCAGGCGATGGAAATGATGATCGAGGACATCAATAATGCCTTGAATCGAGGCTATCGAGCGCAAGATATTGCGGTTTTGGTACGTCGTGGCGACGAAGGGGTTATGGTGGCTCGTGCGTTGATCGAGGCTCATTTACCGATGGTGAGCGACGAGGTTTTGATGCTCGACAACTCCAAGGCGGTGAATTTTGTGATCAACGTTTTTGATTATTGTATTACTCGGAACGCGATAACTTTGGCTGCGATTAACCATTATTTGGGTCGCGATTTCACGAGTGAACTGGGCGAAAATGATGTCTCGTTTTTCGACCATTTACGTCAACTTTCGCCAATTGAAGCTTACGAATCGGTGATTGTTTATTTTAATTTGCAGCAGGTCGAAACGGCTTATTTGCAGGAACTTTATGAGCAAATATATCTATTTTCGATTCAAAATAGTGCTGATATTTCCGCGTTTCTGGGCTATTGGACCGAACATTTGGGGCAAATTACGCTCGCCCTTGGTGGTCGCCAAGAGGCGATTACCGTTGTCACAATCCATAAGGCCAAGGGACTCGAATTTCCAATTGTCCTTATTCCATTGGCTTCGTGGAGCTTTACACCGCTGCCTCGAACACGTATTTGGGCCTCGACTCAAATGGAACCGTACTCTGTTTTTAATCCGTTTCCGCTCAATTACACCGAAAATCTGGCAAATTCAGTCTATCGCGAATATTATTTGAGCGAAGGCGTTCACTGTATGGTGGATAATCTCAATATGTTATACGTGGCTCTGACCCGCGCTCGCAGCGAGTTGTACGTTTCGATTCCCGAACTGCCGAGCAAAAATAGTATCGGATTGTTGATCGATGCGGCTTGCGAAATGATGAATTTCGAAGGTAGCGTAGGCGAGATGGAATTTGTTGCTCAACACGCAGAATCAACTGACATCCACTCTATTATGATCGACAATCTGCCCAGCTATCCTCAGCGTTCATCCCTAGATCTGACAGCGGCAGATGATTCCGATAATTCGCCATCTGACGATCTGTTTGCCGATTAACTACTTGATTGTCAGCTTTTCCCTTAATTTATTGAGTAGCCCATCAACCGACACGTCTTCGCCCACCGCCTTTTGCATCCACACATTGGGGGCGAGTCGCCCGAGTCGATAAATCCGATCAATATCTTGGGTTAACTCTTTCGGGCTCATCCCCGCCCAATGATTTTCCAATTGAAAATGGATCAATAAACCGAAAGGATAGGCCGATAAATAGAGCGGATAGGAGATCATATGGCTGTAAACGCCAAGCAAAGTCACATCGCGCACTCCGAAAACAGGGGCGTAATATTTGTTCCACACGTTTTTTGAAATCTCGATCAGCGAGAGCTTAATTTCGTTTGCCGTGGCATTTTTGTGCTCGTACATCCAGTCCCAAAGTTCCATATCGACCAACGAAACTCCCATAATTTCATAAACATCCCAAAAATTGTCATATAATTTATCGTCTGTCGAAGCCGAGTTCTGAATGCCAAGTAACTGTAAATCACGGCTCTGAAACGAAAAAGCAAGAGCTTCGGTAAATGAAGTGTTTGGCACTCCGCTTACCATATAATTATCGACATCATACAATGAAATAGTTTGCTCGACATTGTGTCCAAGTTCGTGAATAGCAATATTATAGCCTTTATAATCCATCCCCTGGTCGGCTATTCTGGTGCGGAGTCGCGACATCCCGCCGCGTATGGTGGCTCCCATCGCGTGACCAGAACCACGAGCTGGGTCGACCGCAATTTTTGAGGCAAGATATTGTGCCCTTTCGGCGTTGTAACCCAAGTCGGTCAATATATTTACGACATCTTTTTCGACAGCAGCGGCCGTCGGGAAACGGGATGCGGTCATCGAATCGAGCATCGAAAAATCGAGTTTACTACGGCTTTTGAACCCATCATACCACAGATCGTGCGGCATAAGTTTTCGCCCCAAACGTGTAGATATAATTTTACCGATTTTTGGAGCTATTTCTGAACCGACCAACTTTTCGAACATTGCCTTGACTTGTTCTTTGCTGATCTCCATCCCTCCATCGAAGTTTCGCTTGATATACGTATTTTTTGTTGTACCATAATAGGGATCGCGCTTCAAATTTTCGTTAAATATCCGACGAAGGTGGGCATAACGCATCGTGTCTTCGCTCGTTTTGTCGGGTGCAGTTGTCTGGTTCGAATATGGTTTCCAGGTGTAAGTCTGGTTGTTGATTACCGCTCGCGGAATGGTCTGATCTATTATCCGACACATTACTTGGTAGATCATACGCTGTTTTTCGAGTCCATTTTCTTTGTCGGCGTAAGCCGATTTTATTTCGTCTCGTAGGTTCCAGTGGCTGAGTAGAGCCATTGAATCAGGAAATAATTGTCTTCCATCTTCGGTGCGCAATCGTCCCATCATAATATTGTAATCGGAAATGTACATTCCTGCATTACCTAGTGTTTCATTGTAACTTTGATTGAGTGAGGATGGAATCTGCGCGTCAAAAACTTCACCCATCCGAGCCATCGCCCACTCTTTTTGGGTCCATTTTGTCCCCAATTCAGTCTTTTCGGCCAAAGTGTATGCCGGAAAATTGAGCGCCACGATAAAGGCGATTTTGTTCTGATAAAGATCGCTATTCAGGTGAACCATTGGGCTGTAATTGGCAAAAATACGATTCACAGGCGATATTTCACGTTCAGATTTAACATCAATAGCTTCGTTTAATCGCCACGAAATCAACCCGCCATAGCCCCAGAGGGTCTCGAAATTGCGCTGTAAATCTAAAAATAGCTCGTCTAATTTCTGGCCAGAAGCTCTAAATTCAGCGGCACAAAACTCTTCCATCTGTGCTTTTGATCCGTCTTTTTCTTGCCACAGTGCAGCAACTGCTTGTGAGCCACGCTCTTTACGCTCTTTGTCGTCCATAGCCGAACTTGTCAAGCAGGTGAGTGCTAATAAAAATGTCAATAATTGTCTCATTCAATATAATATTGTATTTAGCGAAGCTCTGTGTTTTTAATTGCGCGAAAGGTCATTTGTGCGTCGCTCCCCTCCCACAGCACTCCAATTGTTTCACTATCTATTGATGTGATGGATGAATATCCGAAGCTCTCGCCACTGTCGAGCACAAGCCCGGGGCTCCAAGTGTTGCCATTATCCTTGCTGTATTTCAGTGTAATATTGTATCTTCCATCGGTCGCAGCTGGGTTGCAAAACAGCAACATTTCACCGTGTTTGACCAACGAAGCCATACAAACTGGCTCTTTGAGCGCTGAACGCGAAGTAGGGTGTTCGATCCAAGTACGACCCAAATCTCGTGTCACAAAAATCGAACGACCGTTGCCATCGCCCAATTTACCCCGATTATCGTTGTCGCGAATGTTGAGCATCAACGAACCATCGGCCAGTTCGGCCACCGCACATTCCGACGTGCCAAACTTGGGTGGCGCGGTGGTGATCCAACTTGCGCCGCGATCGGTGGAGTATGTGATGTTGGAAAACGGGCGACCAGTATCGTCACGACCTTGGGTTGGCATAACCAGCGTCCCATCACGCATCGTAATCCCATTGCCTGGTGCGGGCGCATAGAGCCACCACGCGGTGGGTTTGGTGGCTGGCGTAATGCTCTGTGGATCAGACCACGTGACACCGTTATCGTCAGACGATACCATCACAAATTGACACGTTTGGCGTGGGGTGAGACCTTTTTGCGAGCCAACGCCTTGCCATTGATGGCGCCATTGGGTACTGTCTTGGGTCAGCCCTTCGATAAATTTTCCTTTACCGTCATTGACCCCGTGCATCCACAGCGCCGCTATCCAGATCCGTCCGCTGACCGTGTCAACCAATAATTGAGCATCGCTCACACCGTTGAATTTTTGCGGCAAACCTCCCCATATACCCATATCGAGCACCGTTTGCATCGAGCTCCACGTTTGTCCACCGTCTGTCGAGCGGCACATTCCAATGTCAATATTACCTTGTAAATCTCGACTCATATCGTAACGATTATCCCACACAGCGATCAGCGTGCCATTGGTCGAACGCGCCAAAGCCGGAATACGATACGTATTCACCCCATCCTGACCAGCTCGCCTGAGGGCAATGTTCTGCGCGGCGGCGAATGGGTGAATCGAAATTAATACAATAAAAAGTAGTAGCGAGAAGCGTTTTTTAACAACTTCCAGCACAGCAAACCAAGTTTCTATCACCATAACCATTGTCAATTTTAGATACATAAGGGAAAAATTTATTTTCACCAATCCAAGCCAATGGATATGCTGCTTGATGACGCGTATATGGGTGAGCCCAGGTGTCGGAAGCAATTTCGAGTGCGGTGTGTGGCGCATTTTTGACCAAGTGATCTTCGAGCCCAATATTTGCCCGACATTCGCCTTTGATGGCCACCAAAGCCTCCATAAAACGATCTAATTCCTCTTTATTTTCGCTTTCTGTTGGCTCGACCATCAACGTGTCGTGAACAGGGAAACTGAGCGTGGGCGCGTGAAAACCATAGTCCATCAAGCGGCGCGCGATGTCGCCACATTCGACTCCGTACTCGGCGCGATATTGTCTGTAATCAAGAATCATTTCGTGCCCAACCCGTCCAGTTTGACCGCTATAAACGATCTCGATTTCGCCACGCAGCTTACAAGCCATATAGTTAGCCGCCACGATCGCCATTTGTGAGGCGCGTTTCAGCCCTTCGCCACCCATCATTTTGATGTAAGCGTATGTGATCAGCAACACCGAAGCGCTGCCGAATGGAGCGGCTGCGACAGCTGTAATCCCCTCATTACCACCACATTTGACAAGTGGATGCGAAGGTAAAAATTTGGCCAGATGTTCTGCCGCCCCGATCGCGCCAACGCCAGGACCACCGCCTCCGTGAGGAATGGCAAAAGTTTTGTGCAGATTCAGGTGACACACGTCCGCCCCAATGAATCCAGGGCTCGACAGACCAACAACGGCGTTCATATTCGCCCCATCGTAATAAACTTGCCCCCCAGCATCGTGCGTAATCTTGACCAGTTCGCGGATTTCGCTCTCGAAAATTCCGTGAGTCGAAGGGTAAGTGATCATACAACAAGCCAAATTATCGCGATTCTCTTCGGCTTTTGTTTTCCAATCTTTTATATCAATATTCCCATTTTCGTCACACGCCGTAACCACCACTTTCAAGCCAGCCATAGCCGCCGAAGCAAAGTTGGTGCCGTGAGCCGATGCTGGAATTAATGCAATATTACGGTGTGATTGCCCGCGCGAAGCGTGATAAGCACGGATCACCATCAGGCCAGCATATTCGCCATTCGCTCCCGAATTTGGTTGAAAACTCATCTTCGAAAAGCCAGTTATAATAGATAAATCGTGATCTAGTTCGTCGATAAGTTGCATATAACCAGCTACTTGGCGTGTTGGTACAAATGGATGAACCCCGCCCCATTCGGTGAGCGAAAGCGGCATCATCGACACGGCCGAGTTAAGTTTCATAGTACACGAACCGAGCGAAATCATTGAATCGGCAAGCGAAATATCGCGCCTTTCCAACATTTTAATGTAACGCATCAGTTCGGTTTCTGAATGATATTTTTTGAAGACTTCTTGTGTCAAAATTTCACTTTGACGTGTCAAATCGGGATCAAAACTAATTTCTTGATTCAAATTATCAACCCTTGGGAAACTATCCCCGCCGATGGCGATGGCAAAGACGCGAATCACACGGTTAACTTCTTCGAGATCAGTGATTTCGTCGAAACTCAAACGAACCGTAGTCTCGTCTGGGAAAAAGAAGTTGAAGCCTTGAATTTCTGCTAAATCGCGAATTATGGACGCGTCCAGCACTTCGACTTCCAGAGTGTCGAAATAATTTTCAGTCAGCAAGTTATAGCCTAATTTTTCGAGTGCGATGGCCGTTGTTGTAGCTGCCGCGTGGCAGTTTTCGGCGATCGAACGGATTCCATCCGCGCCGTGATAGACGGCATACATCCCGGCCATAGTGGCAAGCAGCGCTTGTGCGGTGCAAATATTGGAAGTCGCCTTGTCGCGTTTGATGTGTTGCTCGCGTGTTTGAAGCGCCAATCGCAAAGCGCGATTGCCCAAACGATCAACCGAAACGCCAATAATACGACCAGGCATCGAACGCTTAAAGCTCTCTTTTGTAGCTAGATAGCCAGCGTGAGGGCCTCCGAATCCCATCGGAATACCAAAACGCTGGGTGGATCCGATCGCAATATCGGCACCCCATTCTCCAGGTGCTTTGAGCATCGCGAGCGCTAGAATATCAACGGCGGCTGACACCATAATCTCTTTGTCGTGACATTTTGTCGTGAAATTGGTATAATCACAGATTTCACCGTTTGCAGCTGGATATTGAACAATAGCACCAAATTCGCGCCCAGTAAATTCGTAATCATAAAAACTATCAACCGCGATGTCGATACCCTGTGGTTCACAACGAGTTAGAAGCAAATCTAGCGTTTGAGGAAAAATATTCTCGTCGACGAGCAACAAATTTCGACCCTCCTTGACGGCCGCGCGCGACCGTAGAGCGAACATCATCGCCGCCGCCTCGGCCGCCGCTGTAGCTTCGTCCAGAAGCGAGCAATTTGAAATTTCCATTGCCGTCATCGAGCAAACCATCGTCTGGAAATTGAGCAACGCTTCGAGCCTGCCTTGCGAAATTTCAGCTTGATATGGCGTGTAGGAAGTGTACCAAGCTGGATTTTCGAAAATATTGCGCATAATGGCGGCTGGGGTTGCTGTGCCGTAATATCCCATCCCGATAAAAGTGCGCAGAGGCGTGTTCCGCCTACCCATTGCACGGATTTGGCTCGCAAATTCGTATTCCGAAATGCCAGCAGGCAAATCTAGCGGCGTAGGAAGTTGAATGTTTTTCGGTATTACTTGGTCAATTAATTCCTCAACCGAGCTCACGCCAATGGTTTGAAGCATTTCTTGCGTTTGATTTTCGTTGGCGCCGATGTGACGGCTTACAAAACAGTCTTTCATATGAATTTGATAATTAGGCAATTAGTTATTCTTTACGAGTGTTTATATAATATATATAGTGTAGCTCAAATGGTACACCAAACAAAAGTACGTTAATTCCCATAAATTTGCAAATTTTCGCGTGCTTTTATTTCATCTACCCATCGCTGAGGTTTTAGATGCCAATCTTCGTGATTTTGAGGTGTTTTTGCTTGTTGTAAATACTTGATCAATAATATTCTATAATCACCAATATGAACCATTGCTTTATCTAATTTCTGAGCGGCAAACGAATTCATCGCCACTTTGTATATTGCTTTTTGGTCGAGGGTCAAATCTTCGATTTTGGCTCCATTTCTACGTGTCAGATTCACCGAAAATGGCGTTCCTGCTAACGAAGAGTGCATCGAAGGGGGGAGGGTGGTGCGCAGCAAATCGCTTTGTTCGTTTTTCAAGGTGTAATAACGCGCCCCATAAATTTTTTCCAACAGATTCTTGATTTCTAGTCCCGTCATATTGACTGTAACTAGTTGATTGTCAAAATATAGTAAGTTGTATATCGAACTGATAAAAATTTCCTTCTCCATCGCAGCGTCGAGTCGTGGCGGTGCAAAAAGCGATAGATTGGCTCCCGAAACGGAGAGTTGAAAATCGTGCATCAAACGGCTGAAATTACTTGGTGCATAAGGATCAAATCGATGACAATCAGTGAGTTTGTGTATTGGAGTTGCGAAAAAACGCTTGATGTGTTGTATGTCTGACTCAAAGTGCGCCAAAAAGTCACGCGACGGAGGAAAGTCGTAAATATTAGTCGAGTAAATGTTCACCGTGTCACGTGAAGTGATGGTTGATTTGAGGTATGATACAACCCTATCAATCAAGGTACTGTCTTCTAGTTGTGCGTAAATTTTATAACCCTTTACAAGCAGTGTATCGTAAATTTCGAGCTCGATTTTTGAACCTTCCTCGCGCCACGCATCGACAAACGTAGCCACGGGAGAGAGCGACTGCGCAAGGTATCGTCCCGATAGCGGATCGAATGGAAAAATAGCCAACGGAGCCACGCGCACACTGCGTGTAATCGACTGACTAGTAGCTGTAAGTGAGATTATTAACGAGCAGAAAATGGATAAAAATAATCTCACTTGATTTTATATTAAAGAATCTGTTGTTGTGTGTGGACTTCTGAAAATTGCTTTTTTATTGTCGAATTTCGGATCTCAATCGCCTCATTTGTGGCCAGTAAGCTCTGTTTTTAGAAGCTACTTTCTAGCCCTAGTCGAATATCTGAACAAAGTTATCAATATTTTTGTAAATTTGCATCACTTATGAGATATTTTATCCACTTAGCCTACAAAGGCACTGCCTACCACGGTTGGCAAAATCAGCCAAACGCGGTCACCGTACAGCAGGTTTTGGAAGGCGCGTTATCTAAAATTCTTCGTACTCAGGCGATGGTCGTCGGCTGTGGACGGACCGATGCGGGGGTTCATAGCTCGTCGTATTATGCTCATTTTGAGTATGTTGGCGAGCGTGAATTAAACAAAGAGTTCATCTCACACCTCAATTCGTGTTTGCCGCGCGATATTGCCATTTTCGAGATTTATCCAACCGACCTTCACGCGCGTTTTGATGCCACCAGGCGTGAGTATAAGTACTTTATAGCCAGAGAGAAAGACCCGTTTCGCACTGATGAACGATGGCTGCTCACCACTCCTTTACTTAAAGAAGAGATGCAGGTGGCTGCGTCTAAATTACTGGAATACAGTGATTTTGCTTCGTTTGCAAAAACTAAATCAGATAATAAGACAACAATTTGCAAAATTGAACGTGCAGATTGGGAATTTACAGAAAAAAATTATATCTTTACCATTGTGGCGGATCGTTTTCTGAGGGGAATGGTGCGTGCTGTTGTTGGGACGCTTGTCGACGTTGGGCGTGGGCGAATTTCTGTCGAGCAGTTTGAACAAATTATCGAAGCTCACGATCGTAATCGGGCGAGTTCCGCTGCCGTACCAGGAGGACTTTTTTTAACAGATATTAAATACTAAACATATGAAAATTAACGAATTACAACCAATTGCATTGTGGAGTCGCTTTGCCGAGATTTGCGCCATTCCACACCCTAGCAAGCACGAAGCCCAGATGATTAGCCACCTTAAACAGTTTGCCCAGGATCATAATCTGTCATACAAAATAGACGAAACTGGGAATATAATGATCGCTAAACCAGCGACTTCCGGTAAGGAGAAAAGTCCGAAAGTGATTCTGCAGGCACACGTAGATATGGTACCTCAAAAGAATTTGGACATCAAATTTGACTTCACAACCGACCCCATTGATGCTTATGTGGATGGCGATTGGGTGACGGCTCACGACACTACTTTGGGTGCCGATAACGGTATTGGTTGCGCGGCTATGCTCGCCATTTTGAGCGATCGAACGGCGGCTCATCCGGCCATCGAAGCGCTCTTTACCATTGACGAAGAAACTGGCCTGACGGGGGCCAACGGCATCGGTAAAGATATGCTAAGTGGCTCTATATTAATTAATCTAGACTCCGAAGACGAGGGCGAACTCTATGTTGGTTGCGCAGGTGCGGTGAATAATACTGCCACGATGGACTACAAAAAAGAGGCTCTGCCAGACGATATGTTGGGCTATGAAATCGATTTGCGAGGTTTGAAAGGAGGTCACTCTGGCCTTGAAATAATCCTCCAACGCGGCAATGCCAACAAGATTCTTACGCGTTTTTTGCGCGAACAAATTGCGGCAAATGCGATTCGTCTCTCCACTTTCAATGGTGGTTCGTTGCGCAACGCTATTCCGCGCGAAGCTCGTGCAATTGTTGCCCTTCCGGCGGCTCATCGCCAAGCTTTTGAAGGTGCGGTGGCTGAATTTGCCGCCGAAATTGCGCACGAATTTGCAGTTGTCGAAGATGGAATAAAATTCACGGCCACCGAGTGCGATCGGCCTTCGATAGTCGTAAATTTGGACGATCAAAAACGCATAATTGCTTCATTAACAGCCGCTCCCAACGGGATTATGCGGATGAGTGATTCGGTTGCTGGTCTGGTCGAAACATCGACAAACCTGTCGCAAGTGATCGTCGAAAATGGCAAGATGCAAGTTCTCTTTATGACGCGTTGTATGGTGAATTACGGAAAACGCGAACTTTCGGCAATGATTCGTTCGGTCTTTGAATTGGCAGGCGCTAAGGTGGTCGAGGAGAATGATTACAATGGTTGGGCGCCAGATACGAACTCGAAAATATTGGCAACAATGACCGCTGGATACGAAAAATTATTTGGTAAAGTACCTGCTGTTAAGGCAATTCACGCGGGTCTGGAATGCGGAATTATTGGAGCCAAATATCCTGATTTGGATATGATTTCTATTGGCCCAACAATGCGTTTTCCTCATTCGCCAGACGAAAAAGTTAATATCGAAACTGTCGATCGATTCTATAAATTCTTATTATATACATTAAGTCAACTATAAAATATATGAAAAAAACAACTTTAACATTAGCTTTAATTGCTTTAAGTGCATTGTCTATCAGTGCGTCGGCACAGAAAAAAACATCTAAAAATGATGTAAAACCAGCCTCTACGGAGCGTGTTTTTACGGATGTAAAAATCAATCCAGTCACCAGTATCAAGAACCAAGCATCGAGCGGAACTTGTTGGAGCTTTTCTGGTATTGCGCTCGTTGAAAGCGAGTTACTGCGCCGTGGCAAAGATACTCTCGATCTGTCCGAGATGTGGATTGTTCGTAATACATATTTCGACAAGGCGGTGAAATATGCGCGTATGCACGGCTCGATCAACTTGGCTGGTGGCGGCGCGACGCACGACGTTTTCAATGTGATCGACAAATACGGCATTGTGCCCGAAAGTGTTTATACGGGTCTGAATTACGGCACCGATAAACACTTGCACGGCGAGCTGGATCGCACGGTCAAGGCTTATATGGACGCTGTGATCGCCAACCCAAACCGAACTTTGTCGACTGCTTGGCAAGCGGGATTGAATGGTATTTTGGATGCTTATTTAGGTGCCGTGCCATCAAAATTCACGTATCGTGGGGTGGAGTATACGCCACATTCGTTTGCGGAGTTTTTGGGTTTGAAAGGCTCTGATTATCAATCTTATACCAGCTTCTCACACCATCCATTTGATACTGATTTTGCGGTTGAGGTGCCTGATAATTGGGCTTGGTGTGCGTCGCGGAATGTGCCGTTAGATCAGTTTTTGTTGTTGATCGACAATGCTTTAGCTAGTGGTAAAACGGTGCTTTGGGCTTCGGATGTGAGCGAAAAAGGATTCCAATATAATAAGGGCTTTGCTGTGTTGCCTCAGGCGAACATAGAGTCGTTGGCTGATTCTGAAAAGGCGAAATGGAGTGCATTGACCGATGCAGAAAAGAAGGCTGCGCAATTGGATGCCGATATTAATGTTCCAGAAATCATTGTCAGTCAGGAATCTCGTCAAGCTGGGTTTGATAATTATCAAACCACAGATGATCACGGAATGTTGATCGTTGGCACGGCTGTCGACCAAAAAGGAACTAAATATTATAAAGTTAAAAACTCGTGGGGCGATAGTGGCAAGTATCACGGATATTTTTACGTTTCGGTGCCATTTGTGGCAGCTAAAACGATGAATGTTGTGATTGCTAAATAATATGCTTTGAAAGTTTGATGCAAATTCATTCAATGTAATATTGTGTTATTTCTAGACGAGTTGCCCATTGTGTGTAGCTCGTCTTTTTTCTTGTCGACGTTATTAGTCTTATATAAAAAACTATATAATGAAACATTTAATGGTAGTTTTGTGTTGCGTTCTGATTGTTCCATCAATGTGCGCTACAACAATAACTAAAAGTATAGATACCAATCGGCTAAATACTTATTTAGAGCGGTTGTGCCACTATAATAAGTTTATGGGATCTGTTTGTATTGACAAAGCAGGGGTGGTACTGTATTCTAAATCAGTAGGTTATTCCGATGTGGATACCAGAATTGAAGCGACTAATAAATCGAGATATTGTATCGGGTCTATATCTAAAAGTATGACTTCGGTAATGATTTTTCAAGCTATTGAGCGAGGGAAATTGTCGCTTTCTACAACCTTAGATACATTTTTTCCGTCTATTGGCAATGCAGATCGTATAACGATAGATCAGATGTTAAATCACAGTAGCGGAATCCACAATTTCACAGATACTGACTTTCCTGATTGGAATATGCAAGCAAAAAGCAGGTCGGAAATGGTTGATATTATCGAACGTGGCGGCAATGATTTTGAACCAGGTAGTCAATCAAAATACAGTAATTCAAACTATGTTTTGCTATCATATATTCTGGAAATACTTTACAATAAACCTTTTGGCAAAATTTTAGATAAAAATATTGTACAACCATTGAAGTTGACGGATACTTTTTTTGGTGAGGTGGGCAAACACAACCACGATATTTGTAATTCGTATAAATTCTTCGATAAATGGCGTATTGAAACACGCACCCACCCCTGGGTTACGATGGGGGCTGGTGGCATAGTTTCGACACCGCGAGAACTAAATCAGTTTTTCGAAGCGCTTTTTGATGGTAAATTAGTGTCGGATAGTAGTTTAGCTCATATGATGACAATCGAAAATCAATATGGTCGAGGCTTGTTTAAAATTCCATTTTACAACAAAATCGGTTATGGTCACACTGGTGGAATCGATGGTTTTAACTCGGTTTCAATCTATTTTCCAGAAGATAAGATTGCATATTCATTGACTTCTAATGGGACGAACTTTGTGATTAACGACATAACTTTGGCTGTTTTGAGCGTTACGTTGGATAAACCATTTGAGGAACCAAACTTTGAGGCCAAAAAACTGATTACCAGTGATTTGGATAAATATTTGGGTGTGTATTCAACGCCTCAGATTCCGATTAAACTCACAGTATTCAAACAAGATACTATACTTTTTGGGCAAGGTACTGGGCAGCAACCATTTGTGCTTACACAGTCGGCGGAGAATGTTTTTACTTTCAAGTCGGGTGGCATCGTTATTGAGTTCCAACCCCAATCTGGGACTATGATTCTGCGTCAAGGTGGCGGTTCGTTTTTCTTGAAGAAAGAGTAGTGGTCAATTAGAAGCTGTTTTGATTTGTTTTCAAAATTTTATTACTGCTATTTTTGAGGCTGTTTTTACGATGATTAGCCGAGATAGTAGTGGACTACATATCAAAAATCAGCGGAAAAAGAGGACAAAAAGAGTGGTAATAAAATGCTGGAAAGAAATTAAAACAGATTCTTAGTTATAGCAAAAAAGGATGGTGTAAAATGAGAAACCTCATTTTACACCATCCTTTTTTTTAACAGCTTTTTCAGTCTACGCTTTTCAGCGCGCCAAACCGAGTTACAATCCTTCGATCGAACGGGTGATGAACTGCGTCAACGCCTCTCCGCGAAGTAGACCAGCTTGCAACAACGACAGTTCGACCAACTTTTTGGCAGTCGCCAAACGACGATCACTCTCCTGGCTCAATAAATCAACAATCAACGGGTGATTGCCATTCACCACCACCGAGTACGAATCGGGAATCTCGCCGTAGAAACTCATCCCGCCACCGCCGACTTTGCTCATATCTTTCATACGACGCATAAATTCATCCTGCGTGATCACCATCGGTGCGCTGTCGGGCTGCAAAGCCGAGACCTTCACCGTGTATTTTACTTTATCCTCGTCGGTTGGCATCACACCTTGAAATGTCGTTTCGATCTCTTTTTGTTGATCTTCGCTCAGCGCCATCGACTCCTCTTTGTCCTTGGCGATCAGCGTGTCGATGGGCGCGCTATCGACGCGAACAAATGTCCAATCGGAATGTTTGTGTTCCAAAAATCCGATCCAATGCGATTCGAGCGGCGAATCCATCACCAACACATCGTAACCCTTGGCCTTGGCGGCTTGGATAAACGAATCTTGCGCCACCGCATCGGCTGTGTATAGGTGCACGATCTTGCCGTTTTTGTCGGTTTGATTCTCTTTGATCGACGCTGCGTAATCATCCAGAGCGAAATATTGGCCAGTGGTATTCTTGAGTAGCGCAAATTCCGAAGCGCGATCGCCGAATTTTTCGTTGCTTACCACCCCGTATTGGATAAAGAGCTTCAACTCATCCCAATTCATTTCGTAGTCGGCGCGTTGGTTCTTGAAAATATCGGCCAGACGATCAGCTACTTTTTTGGTGATGTGAGTCGAGATTTTCTTTACATTCGAATCGCTTTGCAAATACGAACGCGACACGTTGAGCGGAATATCGGGCGAATCGAGCACTCCGTGTAGAAGAGTCAAAAATTCGGGCACAATACCCTCCACCGAATCGGTGACATAGACTTGATTGCAATAGAGTTGTATCTTGTTTTTCTGTACTTCGAAATTGTTTTTCAGACGCGGGAAATACAAAATACCTGTCAGGTTGAACGGATAATCGACATTCAGATGAATGTGGAATAGCGGTTCTTCGGCCATCGGATAGAGTTTGTGGTAGAACTCGGTGTATTGCTCGGCGGTGATTTCGGCTGGCTTGGCAGTCCACAGAGGGGTGGTGTCGTTGATTTGTTTGTCTTCAAATTCGATCGCCACGGGTAGAAAACGGCAATATTTGGTCAGCAGCCCTTCGATCCGTTCTTTGGTGGCGTATTCTGAGCTTTCGTCGTCCAGATGCAAGATTATATCTGTCCCATTACCAGAAGGGCGTGTAGACTCTTCGAGCGTAAATTCGGGCGAACCATCGCAAGTCCAATGCACTGCCACAGAGTCGGGTAGGTATGATTTAGAGATGATCTCCACCGAACTCGACACCAGAAAAGCGGAGTAAAAACCTAGCCCGAAGTGCCCAATGATACCCGTTGTATCTTTGTATTTTTCGAGGAACTCTTCGGCACCCGAAAAGGCGATTTGGTTGATGTATTTTTCGATTTGTTCGGCATTCATCCCGATTCCCGAGTCAGAAATGGTCAACGTGCGAGCCTCGGTGTCCAGTTTCACTCTCACCTTAGGGTCTGCCACATCGATGGAGGCTTGACCGCGGGCGACGATTGTCTTTAACTTTGTTGTGGCATCGACGGCATTGCTGACGATTTCACGCAGGAAAATTTCGTGATCTGAATAGAGAAATTTCTTGATAATGGGGAATATATCTTCGCTTGTAACCCCGATTTTACCTTGTTTCATTCTTTCGATAGTGATTTTATGTTATTGATTAATTATTTACTAAATAGTATGATTCGACAAAAACTATGCCAAAACGAGATGGACTGCCATTTTGGCAGTTTTGTAGATTCGATAAAAAAATGTAATTTTGGGACTTGGTGGGATTCACCTGCGTGGTTCCGCGAAGTTAAATTAAATCAACAAACGATGTCGCACACTGCACAAATAACTCAGGCCGACCGCGCGCTATTCATTCTGATGATCGACCAAAGTGGTTCGATGAACGAGCCATATGCGGCAACGAGCGATCAGACTAAAGCCGAAGCGGTGGCCGATGTGTGTAATGCCACGCTCTCGGAGCTGGTGGCTCGGTGTAGGGATGGCAACACGTGGCGGCACTATTTCGACATTGCGGTTGTTGGTTATTCGGGGCGAGGTGTTTACTCTTTGTTGCCTGGTGGGGCGTGGTTGCTCAATCCGTCTCAATTGGCCTGCTCGATCAAGGGTAAACGGCAGGTGGCCAGTCGATGTCGAACCAAGAGCGGAGCTACACTCACCCTGCATAGCGAGCGGAAAATATGGATCGAATCGGCGGCCGAGGGCAAAACGCCAATGTATGCCGCCTTTAATCGTGTGCTGGAAATCGTGCTTGCGTGGCGCGCCAACCAGCGATCGCTTGTCGGTTTTCCGCCTACCATTATCAATATCACCGATGGCGAGGCGACTGATGCTACGGATGCATCTTTGCGTGCCGAGGTCGATCGTTTGCGCACTTATGGCACGGCGGACGGTGAGCCGATTGTCTTCAATGTTCATATTTCGAGTAATAATAATAGTACTGTGATTTTTCCCGATCGGCTAGAAGATTTGCCGCCCGAGGCGAGGCTTTTGTGGCACCTTTCGAGCCTTGTCCCTGGCAGTTATCGTGCCGAATTGTCGGATCAATTACCTTCGAAACATTCGCCCTCGATGCGCGCGATGGCCTATAATGCGGGGGTGGAGGAGTTGATCCGCGTGATGAATATCGGCAGTTCAACCATTACTTTACACAAATGATCTATCCCACTATAACTAAATGTATTGCGGCACTCGAAAACGCTAAAAGTAATTTTCGTACTCTTCTGCGTGTCGATCTTCTGCGTGACGAAAACGGGGATCCTATCTTTCATTCCTCGTCGCGTTCCGTTGTTTTTGCGGTGCGTATTCTTGGTGTCGATCGTGCGCTTCGCATCGCCACTCGTTCGGGGACGATTCTGTCTAATGGGGTGTTGTTGAAAGGCGAATTGCTCATTGATGGTGTCGAATATTGCGATGTGTGGGTCGAGGAGCCGCGGGCGCAAGCGGCAATTGATCATCCATCGAGCGAGGCAGTGGATAGCGAAAATCTCAGAGCCATAGAGCGTGATGGGCGTTGGGGGTTCGAGGATTTGGCGGGTCGGCAGGTTGTGGATCCGATATACGATCGTGTTGAAGATTTTGCCGAAGGGCGCGCCGTGGTTGAGCTTGGCGGTTATTCGGGTTTGATGGACACCACGGGGCGGCTGGTCGTCGAACTCCTATACGACGAGGTGAGTTACGATGGTTCGCATCTTTGTTATGTCGAGCGTCAGGGGTTGAGTGGTGTGTTGGATCGACAGGGCAATGTGGTGGTGGAAACGGAGTGGGATTGGGTATCCGAATTTTCGCGAGGTTTGTTGCTTGTCGAACGAGACGAACTTTTTGGCTATGTGGATATGAAGGGTAGGGTGGTGATCGAAACTCGATACGAAAATGCCACCTCCTTCGATGAAAATGATTATGCAACGGTGACTCTGGGCGGTCGGAGCTACCAAATCGATAAAGAGCAAAATAGAGTATAATGGCAAACACAACAACCGAGAGCGAACTGTATGCGGTCACACCGCTGATGAAACAATATTATGGCATTAAGGCCGAATATCCCGATGCGTTGCTGTTGTTTCGCGCGGGTGATTTTTACGAAACTTTTGGCGATGATGCTGTGCGAGCTAGTGGTATACTGGGCATCACGCTCACCAAACGCGCCAATGGGACAGCAGGTTCGGTGCCTTTGGCCGGTTTCCCCTACCACGCTATCGACAATTATCTCAACAAGCTGGTTGAGTCGGGTTGTCGGGTAGCCATTTGCGAACAGTTGGAAGATCCCAAGTCGGCCAAGGGGCTTGTGCGTCGCGGGGTGACGGAACTCGTTACGCCAGGGGTGACCTACAACGATAATATACTATCTCACAAGGAGAATAGCTTTCTGTGCGCCGTCACTTTTGGTGACAAGGGGGCTCTTGGGGCGGCTTTTATCGATGTTTCGACTGGTGAATTTTTTGTTGCCGAGGGTCAGCTCGATTTTATTGCTAAATTGGTGAGCAACCTTGCCCCGCGCGAGGTTCTGTATCGTTCGAGTCAGAAAAATATTTTCACCGATGCCTTTGGTAGTGACCTTTACACTTATCGGCTCGATGAATGGGCGTGGGTGGAGGATAATAATCGCGACAAATTGTTGAAACAATTTGCTGTCGTTTCGCTCAAAGGTTTTGGTATCGACAATATGCCGCTTGGTATTGTGGCAGCGGGTGCGGTGCTTTATTACCTCGATTTCACCAAACATACAGCTTTGGGTCACATCACTTCAATCACGCGTCTGGACGAAGATAAATTTGTGTGGCTCGATCGTTATTCGGTTCGCAATCTCGAAATTTTTCATCCTCTCAATCAAGGCGGTACAGCGCTCGTCGATATTCTCGATCGCACGGCGTGCCCTATGGGGGCGCGGATGCTTAGGCGTTGGTTGTCGCTTCCGTTGCGTTCGGCGGCGGCAGCCTCGGCGCGTGGTGATGTGGTTGAATTTCTGACCCTGAATCCCGATCTGCGCGACGAGTTGACCAGTGATCTGAGTTCGCTGGGCGATCCGGAGCGAGTGGTGGCTAAGATTTCGGCCCTGCGTGCCACCCCGCGCGATGTGGCTTCATTGGCGCGCTCGATCGGTTTTATGGATAAGATCCGAGCCTCGATGCTTGCTGTCGATTGCGTAGAGCTTAAAAAAATTGGTGGTGCGATCGCCCTCAATGCCGCCATCCGCGAGCATATCTGCGAGATTTTGCTGCCCGAACCTGCGGTGCTCATCGGGCGTGGAGCGGTGATTGCGGCTGGGGTGGATGCCGAACTCGACGAGTTGCGCCGAATCAGCACGGGAGGCAAAAATTTCTTAGACCAAATCCAACAGCGTGAGGCGGCGCGCACGGGGATCACATCGCTGAAAATTAGTTATAACAACGTCTTTGGTTACTACATCGAAGTGCGCAACACCCATCGCGACAAAGTGCCGCCAGAATGGATCCGTAAACAGACCCTGGTGAATGCCGAACGCTATATTACCGAAGAGTTGAAGGAATATGAAGAGAAAATTTTGGGCGCTGAGGGCAAAATTATGGTGATCGAAACGCGACTTTATAGCGAGTTGATCGAGTGGCTCTTGCCCCACGTTTCGAGTCTGATGACCTCCTCGGCGGCGGTGGCCGAGGTGGACACCTTGCTCAGCTTTGCGCTATCGGCGTTAGAAAATAATTATTGTCGGGCTGAGCTTACGGACGATGGTGGCGTGTTGGATGTCAAGGCTTTGCGTCACCCAGTGATCGAGCGACGATTGCCGCTCGGCGAGCCATATATTCCCAATGATGTGTTTCTGGACGATGTTGATCAACAGATAATTATGATCACTGGGCCCAATATGGCGGGTAAATCGGCCTTGTTGCGTTCGGTGGCTATGGCGGCCATTATGGCGCAGGCGGGGAGTTTTATTGCCGCCAAGAGTGCGAAAATCGCGATGCTCGATCGGATTTTTACGCGCGTTGGTGCTTCGGACAATATCACGAGTGGCGAATCGACTTTTATGGTCGAGATGTTGGAGGCGGCCAATATTTTGAACAATATCAGCGATCGGTCGCTGGTCTTGCTCGACGAAATTGGGCGCGGCACGAGTACTTATGATGGTATTTCGATCGCTTGGGCGATTGTCGAGTGGTTGCACGAGCACAGCAAGGCTAAGGTTCTTTTCGCCACTCACTACCACGAACTGGGCGAGATGGAGTCGCAATTTTCGCGCATCAAGAATTACAATGTTTCGGTTCGTGAGGTGGAGCGGCGGGTTGTGTTTTTGCGGACTTTGGTGCGTGGGTCTAGCGAGCACTCTTTTGGTATTCACGTGGCGCGGATGGCTGGTATGCCGGTGGCCGTTGTGGATCGGGCTCAGAAGGTACTGGATGATTTGGAGCGTCAGCGCGCCACGGGGGGCGAGGATCTCAAACAAGCTCTGCCCAAGAAGTCGAGTTCTGCTAATTCGGCTATGCAACTAAGTTTTTTCCAGATGGATGATCCGACGTTGTTGGCCGTGAGAGACAAGATAATGGGTCTGGATTTGAATAACATCACCCCATTAGAGGCGCTCAACAAACTGAGCGACATTAAAAGATTGATCGGGGTGAAGTAGCCCCCCCCCCCCCGGATGTAAAAAAACCGCAGTCGGTGTTTCGACTGCGGTTTTTTGATGGAGCACGATGAGTGTTGTCAACCGATCTTGTCAACACATCAACGGCTACTCGAAGGCTAAATCGCCAAAAAATTGCTCAACGTGAAAATTCGGTGTTGGGGTGTCTATCGGATTCCACGACAAATAATGAGGTTTGGATAGGTTGTCGCCACATTTGTAAAAATTGCCACGCGCCATCAGCCCATCTAGCGTTTCGATTTTATGTTTGAAAAATGCTTCGCGCGGAATTTTGACATTCAGCTCCCAATTAACTCGGTCACCGGTGTCCAAAAATCGCTCGGCAAAACATTCACCTCCCAAGGTCGAGTCGCGCTCGATGATAGCCATCACCTCGGGCGGGGCAACGGTGGGCGAGGGTTTCTGCTTGCGGAAAGCTAGCAGCGCACGTCCGATGCAGTTGAATTCGAAATTATAGTAACCCGTATCGTCGAAACTGATAAAAAATTCCACAGCCGAATCCGTCCATACAGGGCCCTGATCTTCGCTCACCAGAGCCATCGCGCAATCCTCGATCACGCGAAAACGAATGTAAAGCGCATCGCTGTCGTGAGCCACCGAAAAATTCGCACTCGGAGCATAAGGGTATTCACTTGGCCAATTGTTACACGCAATATTCACGCGTGGTTTTTGTAACTCACGGCGGCAGTGGCACGTGATTTTAGGAATGTTTAGCATAGCTTTCTTTTACTATTTTGTTCATTTCGTCGAGTTGCGCCTCCATACTTTGGAGCAATTTGTATTGCGCACGTGTGCGAACTAGATTATGGTCTGGCGATTTGATTTTATAATATGTGTCGCCGTTGATGTAGTCCAACAAGAAACGGAGCACTTGTTCGTAGGTGATGTAAATGGCCGAGAAAGCCAGATATTTCAACTCTTCGGGCGACAGAAATTTAGCCGCTTGGCTGAGGTAACCTTCCGTAAAGCCGCGGAAAATATCGATATTCATCGACACTTTGCTTAGGTCGGCATCGTCTTCGGCACCCGTGTTGGTGTATGATCGCATCGCATCGCCATAGTCGTTGAGGATGGTGGAGCTCAGAACGGTATCCAAGTCGATCACGCACAGCACTTCGCCTTTTTTGTCAAAGAGTATGTTGTTGATTTTGGTGTCGTTGTGAGTCACGCGGGTTGGGATTATACCATTCTCGAATTTTTCCCACACATCCATAATTTTTTCTCGGCGCGAATTGATCCACGAAATTTCTTCGCCTAGGTCTTTGACCCGACCCGCGGCATCAGCCGCCACAGCGTCGTCAAATTGTTTGAAACGGAAACGCATATCGTGGAAACCAGGCAGTATATTGACCAATGGTTCGGTGAAATCAGACAACATAGACTGGAATTTACCAATCCCGCGTCCTCCTTGCGCCGCCAATTCGGGTGTTGTGGCAGCTTGATAAGCGATTGTGTCTTCGATAAAAAGGCATATTGCCCAATATTCATCGTCTGTATCTTTGAAGTATAGCTCCCCGTCTTTGGTGGGGATGATGGTCATCGCTTCGCGTAGCGGATCACCACCTGCGTTGACAATCTTGTTTTTCAGGTGGTTAGTCACTCTAAGAATATTATCCATCATCGCTGGAATGTTGGTGAAAATTTTCTTATTCTTGCGTTGCAAAATATAGCGAACACCAGAAGTTGTGTCGACGATAAATGTATCGTTAATAAAACCTTCGCCCAAGGGTTTAACCGCGCTTACCGAACCTTCGAGCATAAATGCAGAGGCAATAGAGTTAAGATTTTGTGTCATTTGATTGATTGGATTAGTATAACTCTACAAATTTATAAAAATAAATTAACTTTGCAAAAACATTATAGCTTTTTTTGATATGACAACAATCTCTCTGCCCAATTTTGTTTTCGATGCTGATGCAACGGGAGTTGCGAACGGTAATTATTTTGGTTTTCCGCATACGCCCGATTCTTCGGCGTTGTGTCTGCTGAGTGTGCCGTGGGATGTGACTGTCTCTTATCGCGCCGGTAGTGCCGCCGCCCCGCAAGCTATCATTGATGCATCGACCCAAGTGGAGATTTATGATGCCGATTTTCTGGACGATCCTTGGCGACGAGGGATTGCCACCCTGCCCATCGATTCGTCGATCGAGGATCTTGGTCTTCGCACTCGTCCACTGGCCGAGCGAGTGATCGCCCATATCGAGGCTGGTGGTGGTGTGGATGATGATTGTGTGGCCGATGATTTGCGAGCGGTCAACCTTGCCTCGCAAGAAATGGTGGCTCGTGTGCGCAGCGAGTCGCTCAAACATATTGCACAGGGGCGCACGGTGGGGCTTGTTGGGGGCGACCACAGCACTCCGCTTGGGTTGATCCAGGCTCTTGCCCAGCACCACTCATCGTTCGGAATTTTGCATATCGATGCCCACGCCGACCTTAGACAATCCTACGAAGGGTTCGAATATTCGCACGCTTCGATAATGTACAATGTGTTGAAATTAAACGAGGTGTCGCATTTGACACAAGTCGCCATCCGCGATTTTTCGTCTGTCGAAGCCGCAAAAGCTGCCGCCGACGATCGGGTGGTGCAGTTCACGGATCGCGAATTGGCACAAGATGAATTTAGTGGTGTCTCGTGGAGCGAAAAGTGTAGTGAGATTATTGGTACTTTGCCATCGGATGTCTATGTGAGTTTCGATATTGATGGCTTGGATCGTTCGCTTTGCCCATCCACTGGTACGCCTGTGCCAGGCGGTTTGACGTGGCGCCAGGCTATCCATTTGCTCGATATGCTGCGTTGCAGTGGGCGGCGGGTGATCGGTTTTGATCTGAACGAAGTGTCGCCCGCGGCAACGGACGAGTGGGATGCGATAGTGGGAGCGAGGTTGCTTTACAAACTGTCGTTACTGGCCCTCTCTTCTCAGCCTCGCTAATTTTTGTCGCGCAGACCAATGTAGAGCCCCGCAACGGCGATGGCGATACCCGCAATTTTCATCGGGGGGAGCATCTCGCCCATAATAAAGAAGCTGGCCACGGCTGTCATACCAGGCATTAGATTGATGTACAGCGAAGTACGTGTCACTCCAAGTGCGTGTATTCCGCGAGCGTAAAGCACAAAAGCGATCGACGAACATAGAATACCGAGTGTCAAGACTGGATAAACCCAATCACCAGAAAATTTGAGCACCGATATGCGATCGAAATCGAAAATTAAAATCACAGGTATTAAATATAGTATGGCGAAAACGTTTTGCCACGCCACGATCGAATAACTGTTGTAACGCGCCGAAAGTCGCTGTACCATAAGCGTGTAAATCAGCGAAGTGACAACGGCTCCGAATATAAGTAGTATGCCGATGAATTGCCCGTTGAGCGAATCGGTGCCGTCGGCCAGCGCCACAAGTAGCACCCCGGCCAGCCCCATAAAAAGCCCTAGCCATTGGCGTGCGCTCACTTTTTCGCCGTTGATGAGCCACGCAAAAAGCGGTGCCAAGGCGGGGATCATAGCCACGATAATGCAAGCCAGGGTTGGCGAAACGTAAGTGATGCCAGTGGTTTCGAAAAGGAAATAGCCCACCGGTTCGGCGGCGGCTAACATCGCGAAAAGCATTGCATCGCGCCGCGTGAGCCGCTGCAATTTGCCGAGCGCCAGCGCGATCGAACCAACCGTGATCAAAGCCACCGTCACTCGCGCGGCGACCAACATCGAGGGCGAGAGAAATTCGAGCGCACCTTTGCTCCAAATAAATGATAACGAGAATAATACGGTGGAAATAAAGACGCCTAAGTTAGCTCCGACTTTCATAATTTTTTCTATTTTTAATCTTTTTGTGGGTCAAAGATAGGATAAAATGTTTATCTTTGAAGATTATTATCTGTATTATTATTCAAGCTATGCGCCATCTATTATTAGTTATATTATTGACAATTACCATTATACCTGCTTCTCAGGCCAAAAAACGGCGCTCTTATGGGCCGCCCAAGCAATTGTCCATCGAACAGGTGAAAAGTGTGCCAATCGACACAGTGGCAACAGAAGACGACAAGACCAAAATAGTTATATTTTCCAATAACACGTGGAAATTTATACATCCCGATATGGATAAATTGGACGATCTGCCCGTTTATCGTCACAATTGGGACACAACGTCTATTTTCGCCTATCGCAATGTTGAGCTGAAAGATTTGCCCAGTATTATTGAATTGAAACTTGCCGATGGGTTGGAAGATTACAGCGTGCCACTTCGTGGAAATATAATTTCGAAATACGGTCCGCGTGGCAGGCGCAATCACAAGGGTGTCGATGTTCCTTTGCGGATGGGTGAGCCAGTGCTTGCGGCTTTCGATGGTAAGGTTCGTTATGCTAAATTTAATAGTGGGGGGTTTGGCTATTTGGTGATTTTGCGCCACAAAAATGGTCTGGAAACATACAGCGCCCACCTTTCGCGCATCAATGTCAAGGTTGACGATTACGTCAAGGCGGGTCAGGTGATTGGTTTTGGGGGGCGGACTGGGCGTGCTCGTGGGCCTCACTTGCACTTCGAAATGCGTTACTGCGACCAAGTTTTCGATCCTGAGTTTATCTTTGATTTTGTCGGTGGGACGATTCGTTACACCAATTTTGCGCTCGAAAAGAAATTTTTCAACATCCATTCGCGTGCCAGCGAAATGCTGGAAGACATAGAAGACGACCTTACGGGCGAAGATATTTTGGCGGCGGCCGATGATTCGGTGGGTATGCGTGTGATCGAGAATAAACCGCCTGTCAAGAAACCAGCAACATCGGATGCCGTTTATCACTACGTGAAATCGGGCGATATGTTGGGCAAACTAGCGCTTCAATATGGTGTTTCGGTCGATCAGATTTGTCGATTGAGTGGCATCACGCGTAATTCAATGCTGAATTTGAAACAAAAACTACGTATTAAATAAATTCTTCGATGATACAATTTTTCAAGAAAGACAAAACCGTTTTCGCTGTGCAAAGCGCAGCTGCCATTGCAAGCGAAGATGTCAAAAAATTAGAGTGGCTCTTTTCGGGGGCTGAGCTTTTTAATCCCAATGCCGATTCGTACTACGTAGGTCCGCGGCGCGAAATGATCACCCCGTGGAGTACCAATGCGGTCGAAATCACCCAAAATATGGGGATGTCGGGTGTGGAACGTATCGAGGAATTTCATCAAGTCGATTCGCCCGATGTGGCCTTCGACAAGATGCTTTCGCGTATGTATCACGGGCTTGATGGTGATGTGTTTACCATCACTCGCAAGGCAGATCCGATCGTTTTGATCGATGATATTGAGGCCTACAATCTCAAACAAGGGCTTGCCTTGGTGGGCGAAGAGATCGACTATCTGAACGGGGTTGCCAAAAAGTTAGGTCGCAAACTGACTGATAGTGAAGTGTTTGGCTTCTCGCAGGTCAATTCAGAACATTGCCGCCACAAGATTTTCAACGGGCAATTTATTATCGATGGTCTCGAAAAGCCCGATACTCTATTTAAGATGATTCGCCGTACCACCGATTCCCACGTGGGGGCGGTGGTGTCGGCATACAAGGATAACTGTGCGTTTTTGCAAGGTCCTGTTGTCGAGCAATTTGCTCCTGTGACCCACGTTGGTCCCGATTATTTTGCGACCGAAGATTTTGAAAGTGTGATCACAATCAAGGCAGAAACACACAACTTCCCGACCACTGTCGAGCCTTTCAACGGTGCGGCAACGGGGACTGGTGGCGAGATTCGCGACCGTATTGCGGGCGGTAAGGGTGCTTTCCCAGTTTCGGGAACGGCGTGCTATATGACTGCATATCCGCGGTTGAGAGATGGCCAAAAGGTTGGCAATATGGACGCTCGTGCTTGGTTGTATCAAACGCCAGCCGACATTCTGATCAAGGCTTCTAATGGAGCTTCCGATTTTGGGAATAAATTTGGTCAGCCACTGATTTGCGGCTCACTATTTACCTTCGAACACGCCGAAAATGGGAAGCAAATGGCTTTCGACAAGGTGATTATGTTGGCCGGAGGTATCGGATACGGCAAGAAAGTTGACAGTTTGAAGGATGATCCTCAGGCGGGCGAAAAGGTGGTGCTTCTCGGTGGTGATAATTATCGTATCGGGATGGGCGGTGGCGCTGTAAGTTCCGTTGCCACAGGTCAATACGAAGGCGCGATCGAACTTAATGCCATTCAACGATCGAATCCAGAGATGCAAAAACGCGTCTACAACGCCATTCGTGCGATTTCCGAAGAGGCGAACAATCCGATCGTTTCGATCCACGACCACGGCGCTGGTGGGCACTTGAATTGCCTAAGCGAATTGGTCGAGACTACTGGCGGGCGAATCGATATTGATCAACTTCCGGTTGGCGATCCAACGCTCAGTTACAAGGAAATAGTGGGCAATGAATCACAAGAACGTATGGGGCTTGTAATTCGCCAAGAATATGTTGAAAAGTTGGGCAAAATTGCCGCTCGCGAACGCGCTCCAATGTATGTGGTGGGTGACACGACGGGCGATATGCGCTTCACTTTTCTCGACAATCGCACTGGCGACAAACCGCTTGATATGCCGTTGGAAGATTTCTTCGGCAAAACTCCACGCAGCGTGATGACGGATCACACGGTGGTGGAAAGTTTCGAAGAGCCACAATACACTGATGCTAAGCTAGATAAATACATTTCCGATGTCTTGCGCCTCGAAGGAGTGGCCGCCAAAGATTGGTTGACCAACAAAGTCGACCGTTCGGTGACGGGGCGTATTGCGATGCAACAAACGGCTGGCGAAATCCAATTGCCGCTCAATGATTGCGGTGTTTTTGCACTCGATTTCCACGGTAAGCAAGGCGTAGCCAATTCGCTTGGTCACGCTGCGGCGGTGGCTGTGGTGGATGCCGAGGCTGGGTCGGTGATGGCGATTGCTAAGTCGCTGACCAACTTGGTCTTTGCGCCAATCGAAGGGGGGCTGTCCAACGTGTCGCTGAGTGCCAACTGGATGTGGCCTTGCCGCAACGAGGGCGAGGATGCGCGTTTGTATGCGGCTGTCCAGGCGGCATCTAAATTTGCAATTGCCTTGGGGCTAAATATTCCGACGGGTAAAGATTCGTTGTCGATGACTCAGAAATATCCTGATGGTGAGTCTGTTATGGCTCCTGGAACGTTGCTCGTTACGGCTGCTGGTCAGGTGTCGGATGTTAAAAAGTGTGTGCGTGCGGCGCTGAAACCCGAAGCTGTTGGTTCGTCGATTGTATATGTCGATTTTTCGGGTTCTTCGGATTTTGAACTTGGTGGATCGGCTTTCTATCAAACTCTTAGCGCTGTTGGACAGAAAACTCCAACCGTTCATTGTGCTCAATATTTCACTCGTGCGTTTGCTGCTGTTCAAGATTTAATTGTAAATAATGCTGTGCTTTCTGGTCACGATGTGTCTGGTGGTGGATTGATAACTACGCTGTTGGAGATGAATTTTGCCAACAATAAGAGTGGTATGGCGTTGAATTTCAATGCTTTGCGCGACACTAATTTGACGCGACTGCTGTTTAGCGAAAAGCCCGCATTGGTGCTCCAAGTGACTGATGTGCTGGGTGTTATGTCGGCCTTGGACAAGGCAGGCGTTAACGCCGTAGTGTTGGGCGAGGTGACCGCATCGCGTCGGTTGGTTATTCGTCACAATTGTTGCGAGAGTGTGTCGCTCGACATTAATGCTTTGCGTGACACTTGGTTCGAAACATCGTATTTGTTGGACTGCCGTCAGTCGACTCCTGCGTTGGCTTTGGAACGCTTCAAAAACTATAAGAATCAGCCACTTACATATAAATTTCCCGATGGATTCTGTGGTACTTATGCCTCAGAAAATATCGATCCTCATCGCAAAACGCGATCTGGTGTTCGGGCTGCGATTATCCGCGAAAAGGGGTCGAATGGCGATCGAGAAATGGCGTATGCGATGCACTTGGCGGGTTTTGATGTGCGCGATGTGACGATGACGGACTTGGCGAGCGGGCGCGAAACGATGGAAGACCTTCAATTTATTGTCTTTGTTGGTGGTTTTGCCAACTCTGACGTTCTGGGTTCGGCCAAGGGTTGGGCGGGTACTTTCCTATACAACGAAAAGGCATACAGTGCGTTACAGAAATTCTATGCGCGTGCCGATACTATGTCGCTTGGGGTGTGCAACGGTTGCCAGTTAATGGCTGAATTGGGGTTGATCAAGCCAAATAATACATCGGCTCAGATGCCAAAAATGTTGCATAACACGTCTGGAAAGTTCGAGAGTACATTTGTTGGGGTGGATGTCGAGCATTCGCCTGCCATTATGTTCAAATCGCTTGAAAGCAGCAAGTTGGGTATTTGGGTGTCGCACGGTGAAGGTCGTTTTGAGTTGAAGGGAAAAGAGAGTGATTACAATATTGCATTGAAATATTCTTATGCTGCATATCCTGCCAATCCTAACGGTTCGGATTATGCGACAGCTGGTATTTGCTCGGCCGATGGTCGTCATTTGGCGATGATGCCTCACTTGGAACGTGCCACAAAGCCTTGGCATTGGGCTTTTTACCCAGCCGATCGTGCTGGTGACGAACTAACTCCTTGGATCGAAGCATTTTGCAACGCGATGAAATGGTGCCAGGCGCATAAATAGTTGTAACTACACTGCTGTAAAGATGAATATAGAGCAGGTGCGTGAATATTGTCTGGGGAAAAGTGGCGCGATCGAAATGCGACCATTTGACCCAGATACGTTGGTCTATAAGGTCGCTCGGGCTAATGGTAAAGAGCGTATGTTTGCCTTGATGTCATTGCAACGCTCTGATTATGTGACGCTTAAATGTGACCCAGAATTGGCTATCGATCTTCGTGATCGGTTGGCCGACGACGTTCAAGGGGCTTGGCATTTCAACAAGCGCCACTGGAATCAGATCCGTCTGAGTGGCTTGTTGAGCGATCGCCAGATCCAACTTTTGATCGATCATTCCTACGATTTAGTACTTTTGGCCTCTCGTGCTCCGGAGCTTGATCGGCGTGAGTTCTCTCTGTGATGAAACCGTCTTTTAAATTTACATTATGAAGCTGTTTTGTGTTTTACCACCTTTCAAATTATTCATAGGATATGTTTTTTAGACGTTCTATTCGATTGGATCGACTTGTCGAAGAAAAAAGATCTTTCAACTCGTCGGAGGATAACGGATAAGTAGGAGTAAAGTCGGCCGAATGCATATATTTGAGTAGACTGCTATAGAATTGGCGGGCTTCTGGTTTGTCCTGAACAGCTTTCAGATCAGACATACAGACCAACAACTTCCCCGCCCCCACCTTAAACTCGAACAGGAGCCCTAATTTATGGTTACGTTCTACATTATCAATCACCTGCACAATGGGCATATAATCGTTAGGCAAACGATCTAGGATCATAGGGCGACTCTTTTTTAGAATCGGGAACCATTGCCAAGTGGTATAAAATTCAGAAGGAAAGTCCGTCAAAGCTGGATGTTTTGGGTCGGTAAGTATACCCAATGTTCCGGGAGATGAGGCGCATTTTATGTTGTCA
>JAVXIH010000006.1:0-36969 GCA_036648455.1 Mucinivorans sp. | reverse complement strand
GTTGTAGATGCTAAGGAGATCAAAAATATGCAACTTACATCCCCTACCCAAGCCTTGCAAGGTTTGGCAACTGGTGTGATGTCGGTTAGTGCACTCGGACAACCAGGTGAAAACCCAGATATTCGTATTCGTGGTATTGGTTCGTTTGTGGAAGGTGGAGGAGCTCCATTGATCGTTGTGGACGGGGTGACCTTCAACGGTAACCTAAACTCGATCAACCCTAACGATATGGCTTCGATGACTGTGTTGAAAGATGCTAACTCGACAGCTCTTTATGGTTCGCGTGCGGCCAATGGTGTGATTGTGATCACCACCAAATCTGGTCGTTCGGGCAAGGCAGTTATTTCGGCACAAGCTCGTTATGGTATGTCTTCGCGTGCGGTTCGCGAATTTGACTTTGTTGGTGGCGAAGAATATATGAAAATGACTTGGCAGAGTCTTTACAATGATGCATTCTATGTGGCAGCTGCCACCAAGGGCAATGCATTGGCATCAGGACAGAAAGCTTCGAGTGATTTGCTAGGTCGTGTGATTTATAACCCTTACGGGTCGAAATATCCAGAGCCAGTTGATTCTAAGGGTAATATCGTGGCTGGAGCCAAACTACTTTATGATCAAGATTGGCAAGATGCTTTGATGCAAACTGGTCAACGTCAACAATATGATTTCCAAGTTGCAGGGGGTAACGATGCTGTTACTTATTTAGTGTCGGCAGGTTTGCTCGATGAGTCTGCAATTTTGCGTAACTCTAACTTTACCCGTTACAATGCTCGTGTGAAGGTTGATGCTCGTCCGACAAAATGGTTGGAAATTGGGATGAATGCTGCTGTATCGTATTCAAAACAAAATAACCCATCACAACAAAGTACCATCGGCAACAGTGCCGTTTACTTTGCTCGTGCGGTGGCCAACATTTATCCGGCCTATATGACCGACGAAAATGGTGTCTATGTGCGTGATGATAAGGGTAATATGATGCCTGACTTTGGTGGTGCAGGCACTCCTCACACTGGTGTTCAAGGTCAAACTCGTCCAGTATTGCCTGACACTAGCCCTCTTGGAACATCATTTTATGACAAACAAGGTCGTAATCGTTTCCTATCTACAACTGTGGCATATGCGCAAGCAAGTTTCTTGAATGGTTTCAAATTACGTACCCAAGCTGGTGTTGAATATTCACACGATGATCGTATGGTTTATTGGAATCCGATTTTTGGTCAAGGTTCTTCAACGCAAGGTAATTCAGAAAAAATGCGTTACATGGAAACTACCGTCACCTGGACCAATACTCTGACCTACGACAGAACTTTCAATGGCAAACACCATGTCAGCGGTTTGCTTGGTTTGGAAAGTGACGACTATAACTACTCATATTTGTACGCTTCGCGTAGCGGTTATGACTTTGGTGGGGTAGACGAATTAGATTATGGTTCAGTAGTTAAAAGTGCTAACTCTAACTCAACTATGGCTCGTAATATGCGTTATATCTTCCGTGCAGCTTATGATTTTGACGATCGTTTGCACTTCTCGGGTTCACTATCTTATGATGGTAGCTCTCGTTTTGTGGCTAAAAACCGTTGGGGTCTTTTCTATTCACTGGGTGCTGCTTGGAATATTAGTAATGAAAATTTCTGGAAAGATGCTGGTGTGCATAATTGGTTCAACGACTTTAAACTTCGTGCCAGCTACGGTAGCTCGGGTAACCAAAATGTAGGTAGTTATTTCCCTTACAAATCCACTTACTCTGCGGGTTGGAATATGCCAGGCTATGGTGGTTCTATCATTGGCCGTTTGGGTAACTCTGATTTGCAGTGGGAAAAACAAAACCAGTTTGATGTTGGTTTGGATTTCGGTTTCTTGAACAACGCAATCACTTTCTCGGCAGGTTTCTATGATCGTACTTCGGTCGATTTGTTGATGAGTCGCCCATTGCCACTTTCGTCAGGTATCGTCTCTATTTACGACAATATCGGCCAAGTTCGCAACACCGGTTTTGAGTTTGAAATTAACGCCGTGCCTATCAATAGAGCAAACGTTCGTTGGAGCATTGGTTTCAATATCTCGACCCAAAAGAACAAAGTTCTTGCTCTGCCCGAGTCGGCAATGTTGACTGGTGGTATGTCTAATCCTGGTTCAGACTCCAAATGGTTGAACGTCGGTGAGTCGTCTTATTCGTGGTATATGCGCGAATGGGCTGGTGTCGATCCAACCGATGGTGCCCCAATGTGGTGGAAAGATCTGACAGACAAGGATGGTAATGTAACAGGTCGAGAGACTACAAAATCATTCTCTGAGGGTACTCGTAAAATCGTTGCTGATGCCCTTCCAAAGGTTCTTGGAGGTATCAATACAACTTTGGAACTATATGGTGTGCAATTGAGTGTGATCTGTTCATACGCTTTGGGTCACAAGATCTATAACGACGATAAAGCACAGATAATGCACAGTTTTACAACTAGCGATGGTGGTCATCAAACGATTACCGACAACCGCGGTGCTTGGAAAAACCCAGGTGATATTACCGACATACCTCGTTTCGGCGGTGCTGGTAATAACTTTGGCGCGATGTCTACTCGTTGGTTAGTTCCTGGTGACTATCTACGTGTGCGTAACATTACTCTTGGTTATGACTTTACTTATATCAAAGGGTTGAAGGTTGCTGGTGTCAACGAATTGCGTTTCTACTGTACAGCCGAAAATCCATTCACCATCTTTGGTGAACGTGGTATCGACCCAGAACAAGGCTTGAGCGGTATGAGTAACAACTACTCTTCGATGATGAAAACCATTTCATTTGGTATTAGTATTGGTTTCTAGTCTTTCACTTAACATTAATAAAAACGATTAACAAATGAAAATCAAAATATTAGCAACGCTTGCTGCATTTTTAATGTTGGTGGGTTGTAATAATAAATGGCTTGATGGGGCGCAGCCTCAAGATGGCTCGCTAACCGAAGAAATCGTCTTCTCGTCCGAAAATGGTGTACAAAATGCTTTGACAGGTCTGTATTCAATGATTCGTTCGTACTCTCCTTGGGCTGGTGAAGATAATGGTGGTGTGCATAATGTCTATGGCTACCGTACTCAAATCGCTGGATTTGATGTAATGGGTAACGACATCGTAATTTATGCTCCTTATGGCTACTTTACTGGTGAGGCGGTGTGGAATGCACCTGTTTTCAACAAGACAGGGACTCGTTCGGCTGTCTATTGGATTTCGTTCTACAAATACATCAACAATGCTAATGCTATTATCAAGGCTATCAATGCTAGCAAATTTGCCGACGACTACAAAAAGGCGATCATTAGTGAGGCAAAAGCGATCCGCGCTTGGAGCTATTTCCAACTCTCTCGTATCTATCAAGCAACTTATGCAATAGCCAAAGATAAACCTTGTGTGCCTATCTATACTGAGCCTGCGACTGCGGCCGAGACTGGAAAGCCACGTTCTTCGGTGGCTGATGTTTACAAATTTATTTTGGAAGATTTGTCTGATGCGAATATTCAAGCAATACCAACCACCAAGGTTCGCAATTATAGTTTGAACCGTTACGGAGCATACGCTATTCGTTCGCAAGTGAAATTGCAAATGGAAGATTGGGCTGGTGCTCAGGCAGATGCCAATGCGGCAATTGGAAGCAATTCAGCTAATTTCCCTTTGATGAACACCGAAGAGTACTTGAAGGGTTTCAATACTTTGAATCGTGAAGTAATCTGGGGCTTGGATATCAACCAAGATCAAGGTAATGGAATTGCATCTTTCGCTGCCTTTGCAGCTGCCGATTATGCTACCTTCCCATACTTCTGTTTCTATATCAACAACGACTTTCAGGCCTTGTTTACCTCACCAACCGACGTGAGAACTAGCCAAATTGTTGTTAATAACAAAAACCCAAAGAATCCAAATCATTTCATTTCTCGTAAATTTCTTTCGAAATTTGACTTCGAAATGGACGATTATTTGATTCGTGCCTCTGAAATGGTGTTGATCCAAGCGGAGTGTTTTGCTCGATTGGGTGCGGATGCCGAAGCTCAAAGGATGCTTTTCTTGCTTCAATCGGCTCGCGATCCAAAAGCTGTTCAACCAACAGCTACTGGTAATGCGCTGATAGAAAATATTTTGGTGGAACGCCGCAAGGAACTTTATGGCGAAATTGGTGTCGAGTATTTCGACCTCTATCGCCTTCGTCGTCCATTGGTGCGTTCGGGTAACCACTTTGACGTTAGACTTTTCACGGTTCCAAGTGCAGAAACCAATCCTGAAATGTGGATGCTCCAAATTCCACAACAAGAGAACCAATCGAACCCTAATAATAGCGAAAAGGATAATAATCCAGTTCGTACAACGCCTAAACCATAATTTCTAGTTTAGACTATTTTATAAGGCTACCATCAATATTGATGGTAGCCTTTTTTTTGTACCGAATCTTTTGTATATTTGTACCAACTAAAAAACATTACTATGTTCTCTCCTGCGACTTATTCCGCGCGCCGCGACGAGCTTCGCCGCGCAATGTGTGCCAACGGGCAAAAGGGTATCGTGCTGTTGCTGGGCAACGCCGAGGCTCCGCGAAATTATAAAGACAACGCCTATGCGATGCGTCAAGATAGTACTTTTCTCTACTATTTCGGCCTCACGCGTCACGATTTGGCTGCTGTGATCGATCTCGATGCAGCCACTGATCATCTCTTTGGCGACGACTATACGGTGGACGATATTATTTGGATGGGGACGCAACCTCTTGTGGCTCAGCAAGGTGCAACGGCTGGCTGTTCGCTATCGGGTGCGATGGCTGATTTGGCGCGTACTGTGTCGGCAGCCGTAAAGGCTGGGCGTATAGTTCATATTCTTCCCCCTTATCGAGCCGATAATTTATTGCTCGCCGCGAATTTGTTGGCCGTCAATACGGACGAAGTCAGATCGTTTGTGTCGCAAAAATTGATCGAGGCGGTGGTAGGGCAGCGTGAAATAAAGTCCGACGAAGAACTTGCTCAGATTCAAGACGCGTGCCACATCGGTTATTTGATGCACACGCGGGCGATGAGTATGGCGCGCGAAGGTGCTTCGGAACGGCAAATTGCGGGTGCCATCGAGGGTATTTCGCTCGAATTGGGTGCGGGTGTATCTTTTCACTCCATCGTTTCGGTGCGTGGCGAGACTCTGCACAACCATTCGCACAACGGGGTGCTCAAAACAGGCGAATTGTTGCTTGTGGATGCTGGTGCCGAAAACGTGATGAATTATTGCTCTGATTATACGCGTGTTAGCCCAGTTGGCGGCAAGTTTTCGCAACGTCAAAAGGAAATCTACGAAATCGTACTCCACGCCAACCAGAAGGCCAAGCAACTAGCGCGAGCTGGTGTGACTTATCAAAGCGTGCATCTGGATGTGGCCTATTTGATGGCCGAGGAGTTCAAGGCTTTGGGTCTTTTGCGTGGTGACATCCACGATGCGGTGCTCGCCGGTGCGCCAGCGCTGTTTATGCCTCACGGTTTGGGTCATCAAATGGGGCTTGATGTGCACGATATGGAAGATCTGGGCGAGAATTTTGTGGGCTACAATCGCTTGGTGGCTCGCAGCACAGTTCCCGGTGTGGCCTCGTTGCGTATGGGCAAGGAATTGCGTGAGGGACACGTGATTACGGTCGAGCCAGGGGTCTATTTCGTTCCTGCTTTGATCGAAAAATGGGCTGCCGAGGGTACTTGTCGTGACTTTATAAATTTCGACTTGGCTCGTTCGTATTACGGCTTTGGCGGCATCCGTTTGGAAGATGATATAGTGATCACAGCGGACGGAAATCGTCAAATGGGAGATGATCACGTGCCGATCACTGTGGCTGAGGTCGAAGAATTTATGCGTCAAGGGTAAATTTGTGGCTGGAAATCGACAAAAAATATTTACTTTTGTTATCTATAAATCAAAATAAATTCTCTGTGCAAAAGATTATCATTCTCGATTGTGGTTCGCAGTACACGCAGCTCATAGCGCGTAGGGTTCGCGAGCTCAATGTTTATTCAGAAATTCACCCCTACAACCATCCGCCCGTGATTGACGATACGGTGGTGGGCGTTATTATTTCTGGTTCGCCTTATTCTGTTCGCCAATCGGACGCTCCTCGGCTCGATCTGGCTCAAATCAAGGGTCGTTTGCCATTGCTCGGTGTGTGTTATGGCGCGCAATATTTGGCACACAATTTCGGAGGCGAAGTGGCGGCGAGTGACTCGCGCGAGTACGGTCGTGCCGCGTTGAGCAAGGTCGAGGCTCGTAACCCGTTGATCGCATCTTTGAGCGAAAATTCGCAGGTGTGGATGTCTCACGGGGATACAATTGTCACCATTCCAGACAATTACAAAATCATCGCTTCGACAGACGATGTGCCCGTTGCTGCTTTTCAGATCGAAGGCGAGAAGACGTGGGGTATTCAGTTTCACCCCGAGGTCTACCATTCTACCGAAGGAACGCAGTTGCTAAAACACTTTGTGATAGATATTTGTGGTTGCCGTGGTGAGTGGACTCCTGCATCGTATATCGAAAAGTCAATTGCTGGGCTTCGCGAGAAGTTGGGTGACGACAAAGTGCTGCTTGGGCTCTCTGGCGGTGTGGATTCGAGTGTGGCGGCGGAATTGCTCAATCGTGCGATCGGCAAAAATTTGGTTTGTATTTTCGTCGATATGGGCTTACTGCGTGGTGGCGAATTCGAAACAGTCCTCGAAAGCTATAAGACTATGGGTCTCAATGTGATAGGTGTTCACGCTGGGGATAAATTCTTGTCTGATTTGCGTGGCGTGACCGATCCCGAAGCCAAACGTAAGATTATAGGGCGTGATTTCATCGAAGTTTTCGATGCCGAGGCTCAAAAATTGACCGATATAAAGTGGCTGGCGCAGGGGACGATTTACCCCGACGTGATCGAGAGTATGTCATCTGGCGGCCCTAGCGCGACCATCAAATCGCACCATAATGTGGGTGGCTTGCCCGATAAAATGAAGCTAAAAATCGTTGAGCCGTTGCGGTTGCTTTTCAAGGACGAGGTGCGTCGCATTGGGCGCGAGTTGCGCGTGCCTGAAAATATTTTGGAGCGTCATCCATTTCCTGGGCCGGGTCTCGGGATCCGTATTTTGGGCGAAGTGACTCCCGAAAAGGTGGCGATTTTGCAAGCGGCCGACAAGATTTTCATCGATTCGCTTCACGCGGCAGGTCTGTATAACGATGTGTGGCAGGCAGGTGTGATGTTGCTCCCCGTGCAGAGCGTCGGTGTGATGGGCGACGAACGTACTTACGAAAGTTGCGTGGCTCTTCGTGCCGTGAGCTCAACCGACGGTATGACAGCCGATTGGGTTCACTTGCCGTATGAATTTTTGGCAAAGGTTAGTAACGATATAATCAATAAAGTGCGAGGAATCAATCGAGTTGTGTATGATATATCGTCCAAACCGCCAGCAACTATTGAATGGGAGTAGTGTGTTTTTGAAAATCGCGATCGATCGGCACCGCGCAATTTTTTTCAGTCCTCACGTACTTCGAGTACGCTGCGGGTGAAAAAAATCGATCGGCACCGACGCTCATCGATTTTGAAAAACCTGCCGTGCGGAATGGTTGTTTGTAGGATTTGTGAATGGAAAATATATATAAATATAATGAGAAAATACACAGTACAAGGTAAGAAGGATACCCGTTCGGGTTTCGGAGATGGGTTGCTCGAAGCGGCTCAACAGGATGCAAACATAGTGGCTATGTGTGCGGATTTGACTGGATCGGTCAAATTTGATAAATTTGCCAAGGCTTATCCCGATCGTTTTTTCCAGGCTGGTATTGCCGAGGCCAATATGATTTCGTCAGCTGCTGGTTTGGCCGTTGGTGGCAAGGTGCCATTTATCGGGACTTTTGCGGCTTTTGCCACTGGTCGGGTTTATGATCAGATTCGCCAATCGGTTGCTTACAGCCATACCAATGTCAAGATTTGCGCTTCGCACGCTGGCATTACTTTGGGCGAAGACGGTGCCACTCACCAAATTATGGAGGATCTTGGTCTGATGAAAATGTTGCCTGGCATGGTGGTGATTAACCCTGCCGATTACAACCAGACTAAGGCCGCCACCAAGGCGATCGCCACGTACGTTGGGCCCGTTTATTTGCGTTTTGGTCGCCCTGCCGAGCCTATTTTCACAGACCCTGACGAGCCTTTTGTGATCGGCAAGGCTGTCAAGTGGAGCGAGGGGAGCGACGTTACCATCATCGCCACGGGTCACTTGCTTTGGCGTGCGATAGGAGCTGCCGAGGCGCTCGAAAAAGAGGGCGTGACTGTCGATCTGATCAACATTCACACCATTAAACCGCTGGATGACAGTGCTATTTTGGATTCTGTGCGCAAGACAGGTTGTGTGGTTGTGGCCGAGGAACACTTCTGTAATGGAGGTTTGGGCGACAGTGTGGCTCAACTTTTGGCGCGTAATCTGCCTGCTCCGGTGGAGTATGTGAGTGTTGATGACCAGTTCGGTCAGAGTGGCAAACCGGCCGAGTTGATGACTTGTTTTGGACTTGATGCACCTGATGTAATTGTAGCAGCTCGTCGTGCAATGTCGCGTCGCAGGGTGTAATAATGGTAAATTTTGATCAACTGGTTGAGGATTATTCTCAGAAGATGTACTTCGTTGCGCGGCGTATTGTGGCCTCGCACGATGATGCGAACGACGTTGTTCAGAATAGTTTTATCAAAGTGTGGCAATCTCTGGACACTTTTCGTGGCCAGAGTGGTCTTTATACGTGGATCTATCGTGTGGTGGTTAACGAGTCGCTCAGTTTTTTGCGTAGCAAAAAGTCGCGTTTTTTTGGCGTTCAGAGTTTTTCGCCCGATGAATTGGATCGTTTGATCGACAACGACTCTTATTTCGAGCCCATCGAAGCCGAGCGCCAGTTAGCCAAGGCTATTCTTTCGTTAGCGCCACGCCAGCGGGCGGTTTTTAATATGCGCTATTATGACGAGTTGCCATACGCTCAAATTGCTGAAATTATGGGGGTTAGCGAGGGATCGCTCAAAGCATCATACCACATAGCAGCAAAAAAGATCGAACATCAATTAAACCTTTCCATATTAAATTCGTCAAACGAGTAATAGAAACAAAAAGATGAAAGGCAATTCATATAAAGTCCCCGATGGATATTTTGACGAGTTGAATCGCTCGTTGCGAACCACGGCGGCACAAATGGAGGCCGATGCCCAAAAAGTATCCGCGCGTCCTGTTTTCAGAGTTCAATTACGCAGTGCAGCGTTTTTTGCCGCCTCGTTTGTGGGCTTGGTCGTGCTGGCCGTCACTGGTTATTACTTCACCGGTCATTCGGCTCACCAGCAAGAATTGACGCACTCTTATGAACAAGTGGCGATTTATTACGACATCGACCCAATCGATATGGTGGATTATATGATTCCGGTGAGCGAAGAATCAATCGAGCTTTATGCCTCTGCTTCGCGCGATTATATGGATGTATTTGGTTATCCATCAGATATTTACTAGTAGAATACATAAAAAGCATAATAAGAATGAAACGTATTATTTTCACATTTTTAATTGCACTAATTTCGATTGGTGTGTGGGCTCAGTCTGGCGATGAGCAGCAAGATCGTCGTCGTGGGCACGAGCAAGTTGAGGCTCAAAAAGTTGCCTATATAACTGACAAGGTGAATCTTACGGCAGCCGAGGGTGAGAAATTTTGGCCTCTGTATAACCAATATTGGGAGCAGCGGAGGACTATCGGTAGGGCTAAACATAAAATATTCCGTCAGATCGAAGATAATTTGTCTGGCGAGATTCAAATAGCGAATTTGGTGCGTTTGCAACGCGAAGAGGCCGATGTGATCGAGCGTTATGCGAAACTTTTTGCAACCGTTTTGCCGATGGATAAGGTTGCCAAGTTCTTTGTAGCCGAAGAAAGTTTTAAGGGATTTTTGTTCCGAAATCGAATGGAAAAAAAATAGAATTATGACAAAAGCAGAATTATATTCACAGATTTGCACTAAACGGTCCTTCCTCTGTGTTGGGCTTGACACGGACATCAAGAAAATCCCTGCCATTTTGTCGGGTGCCGATGATCCTATTTTTGAATTTAACAAGGCTATTATTGATGCAACTGCGCCATATACAGTGTGTTATAAACCAAATGTGGCCTTCTACGAAGAGCGTGGCGATGGTGGTTGGCGTGCTTTGCAGCGCACGGTCGAGTATTTGAAGGATCGTTACCCGTCTATTTTTGTGATTGCCGATGCCAAACGAGGTGATATTGGTAACACGAGTGCGATGTATGCGCGTGCTTTTTTCGATGAAATGGGTGTTGATGCCGTGACTTTGTCTCCTTATATGGGGCGTGATACAGTCGATCCGTTTTTGGGTCGTGATGGGAAATGGGCTGTGCTACTGGCACTTACGTCTAACCCTTCGGCTGCCGATTTCGAGTTGACCGAGTGTGCAACTGGCGAACGTCTATACGAAAAAGTACTTCGTGTGAGCAGTTCTTGGGGCACGTCTAGCGATACAATGTACGTTGTGGGGGCGACTCAGGCTTCGGCGCTCGCTTCGATTCGTAAGATTGTTCCATCTCATTTTTTGTTGGTTCCAGGTGTCGGGGCGCAAGGTGGTTCGTTGGCCGAAGTGGCACAATATGGGATGAATGCCCAATGCGGGTTGTTGGTTAATTCTTCGCGTGGGGTGATTTACGCCTCGTCTGGTGCTGATTTTGCACAGGCGGCAGCGCGAGAAGCCGAAAAATTACAACTTCAAATGGCGAATTTACTCGCCAACAGACTGTAAGGGGCTTCTGAAAATTAGATTTTTCAAGGCGGATTCGTGGTCAACGAGCCGCAGTTTACTCACTGTAAATGAGGACTTTTCGACGTGCAGTAGAGCGATGAAAAAGCAATTTTCAGCAGTCACCTGTAATTTATATTTTTTCGCGCATTGTCCACATCACAATTCCAGCGGCAACTGACACGTTGAGTGATTTTTTAAGCCCGACTTGTGGAATTTCTATCACCGTTTCGCATAGCGAGAGCACATCTGCTGCCACTCCATCCACCTCATTACCAAGTATGTATGCGTACTTTTGGTTCTTTTGCGTTGCGAAGTTTTGGAGCATCACCGCGCGATCATCTTGCTCGATCGCTACGATTTGGTAGCCTTCCGCTTTGAGTTCTGTGATGGCTTCGATCGTTGATTTGCAGTATTTATATGGAACTGTAAGTTCAGCGCCCAGGGCTGTTTTGTGCACCTCGCGTGAAGGTGGCGTGGCCGTGATACCGCACAGAACGAGTTCCTCGATCCCCATCGCATCACACGTGCGGAAAATTGAGCCCACATTCAAGGCCGAACGAACGTTGTCTAAAATTACTTTCATTTATTGTATTTTATGGTGATTTCTGAAAATTGCTTTTTTGGCGCTCTACTACGTCGAAAAGTCCTCATTTACAGCTGGGTAAACTACGGCTCATCGACCTTGTCCGCCTTGAAAAATCTAATTTTCAGAAGCCACATTGTCTATAAAATAGTGCACTGCCATTTCGTATCCGCGCATTCCGAAGCCGAATATCGACCCAGCGGCGCGCGGCGAAATAAGAGAAACGTGGCGAAATTCTTCGCGAGCCAAGATGTTTGATATATGTACCTCCACCGTGCGCAACCCCAGCGCTGCCACAGCTCCCACGGCATCGGCGAGTGCCACCGAGGTGTGGGTATATCCGCCCGCGTTGAGTATCGCCCCATCGTAAGGCGTGGCGTGGGTGGCGGCTTGGTGCAGTGCATTGATCAGTTCGCCTTCGACATTGCTCTGATAATAGTCGATCGTGGCGGCGGGGTAGTGGGCGCGTAATTGAGCGAGGTAACTTTCGAAAGTTTGTTCGCCATAAATATCTTTTTCGCGAACGCCTAGCAAATTAAGGTTCGGACCATTGATTATCAGTAGTTTCATCGTTTCTCGTCTTTATTTTATTTTTAATTCGACAAATTTACATTATTTTTGTGGAACAATGAAATATTCTTGGTCACTTTCGCGTGAAGATTATCGCGCTTATTTGACGCTCGAACGTGCTTTGGCCGCCAATTCGGTGGAGGCTTATATGCGCGATTGGGCGAAGTATGCTGCTTTTTTCGAGGCTCGTGACATTTCTCCTGTCGAGGTGCAGAGTGATGATATTCAAGCGTTTATGTCGTCGCTTTTTGATACCAAAGCTTCCGACAATTCGCGAGCGCGATACCTGTCTTCCTTGCGGAGTTTCTACGGATTTTTGCTTCACACCTCGCGTATCGATACCTCGCCGACCGATCGTCTATCTTCGCCAATTATTCGTCGTCGCTTGCCCGAAACGCTTTCTTATTCCGAGGTGTTGCGGATTTTTGATGCTGTCGATCTTTCTCAACCTTTGGGTCACCGTAATCGCGCGATTTTGGAAGTGCTATATAGCTGTGGCATACGTGTTTCGGAGCTTACTGGTTTGCATTTGGGCGATCTTTTTTTGTCGGAAGGTGTGATCCGAGTTATGGGCAAGGGGAGCAAGGAGCGTTTGGTTCCTATTTCGAACGAAGCAGTGCGTTTGCTCACTATTTATATCGAGCAGCGCCGCCAGATGACCCCTGCCAAGGGGGCAAGTGATGTTTTGTTTCTCAACCAAAATGGTGGCAAGTTGACTCGTGTTATGATATTTTATATTGTACGTGATGCGGCATTGTTGGCGGGTATTGATCGCCAAATTCATCCTCACACTTTTCGCCACTCATTCGCCTCGCATTTAGTGAATGGAGGTGCCGATATTCGTGCTGTGCAACAGATGTTGGGGCACGAAAGCATCACAACTACTGAGATTTACACTCATCTTGACGATCGCGAGCTTCGAAAATCAGTAGAGCTGCTTGTGCCTGAGAAATAAGCATTGCCAAGCCATTTTTGACTGCTGCGCCGTGTTTGCGACCTTTTTCAAGGAAGAGAGTTTGGGCTGGATTATAAACTAAATCGTATAGAAAATACGAACAATTAATCTGATCATAGTCAATCTCGGGAGCTGTATCCACCTTGGGCGACATCCCGAGTGGAGTGGCGTTGATGATCAATCTAAAATCTTGGATTCGAAAGGTTGAGTATCCATTATTTTGGCGACTAATCACTTGATGGTCAATTCCTAATTTGCGCAACACATAGCACACCGCGTGGCTCGCACCACCCGAACCGAGAACGGCAGCGCGTCCCGTAAATTGTTCGCCAATCAAGTCGATCAAACTTTCCTCGAAACCTATTATGTCGGTATTGTATCCTTTCAGTTGCTTGTTGTCTAGCACTTTAACACAATTAACGGCTCCCACTTCCTTGGCTGCACTATCGAGGCTGTCAAGAAACGGAATAATGGCTCGTTTATGCGGAATGGTAACGTTAAAACCCTCTAAATCAGAGGGTTTAGAATTTAAAAACTCCTCGACATTTTGGTAGGCAAAATTAGTATAGCTGTGTCCGCGCTTTTCGAACCACGCCTTCGAAAAAGAATGCCCCAACGGATAACCCAATAAGCCAAAATTACCCATCGCTAAATTACGTATTTGAAGAGCAAAAAGCCACCAATCAGTAACACAGTGAAAGTCATTGCCAGCAGGTTGAAGTACTTGTCAATGAATGATTTAATCGATGGGCCGAAGTACATAATCAACCACGCAATCAGAAAAAATCGAGCTCCGCGGGCAATGATCGAAGCGACCAAAAACATTACGAATTGGATGTTGAAAACGCCTGCGGTGATGGTGATTAATTTGTATGGAATCGGTGTGAATCCAGCGGTGAAGACTACCCAAAAATTGTATTCTTCGTACATTGTACCCACCGAATCGAACGCTTCTTGCGAGAAAATGGCGGGGATAAACCAACTGCTAGCTGCATCCCACGCGTACATACCTATGCCGTAGCCCGCAATTGCCCCTAGAACCGACCCAATGGTGCATAGCGCAGCGTAATTGAAAACTTTTTTAGACTTCAAAGAAAGCCCCAAGCAACAAGCGATGAGCAATATGTCGGGCGGGATTGGGAAAAAACTCGATTCGGCAAATGCCAATAGGAATAGCGCTAATGCGCCCCACCGAGTGTCAGCCCAATGCAGGGTCCAATCATAGGCGCGACGAAGCCAGGTGCCTTGTTTTTTAGAAGTTTGTTGATCCATAATTATTATTGAACTTTTGTTTTAAGGTGGTCTGGCAGGTGTAGCGCAAAGGTATCACCACGTAGCCCGCAGCGGATTGTTTCGAGCGAAATAACCTCGGCTGGTGCAATGTTTCCTAGGTTAACGTCGGCCCCCAGGTGTTTTACAAACCACACTTGTTGTGCTTTTTGTGGAGCTTCCCATACGATTGAATCGCTGCTGATTTTTGCTGAGATTTGTTCGATCATTTCTGTATTTGCAGCCCCTTTGCAATCGTAAATGCCGATATTTCCAGCTTCGCGAGCCTCGGCAATCACTTTCCACGAACCTGCTGCAAGTTCGCTTTGCATCATTTCGATCCAACGGTCGGTCGGAATTTCGTTTCCAGCTACCTTGCTGCCAACTTCTGATATGACGCGGTAACGCTTAGATAAAGTGGCAATTAAGGCACACTTTTCGGCATGATCCAGTATGATTGAACCATCTGAAACCTCGATCGTGCTGATTCCTAATCGATCTGCAAAGGCAGTGTAATCAGCCAATTGACCGCGTATGTAAGCCGCTTCGAGCAGAGTCCCGCCCAAGTAAACGTCAATACCAGCCTCTTTGTAAATGGCTATTTTTTCTTGGACATTACCTGAGAAAAGCGATGTCCCAAAGCCGAATTTTACAAGGTCAATCGAGTCCTCTGCCATAGCGCACAGGCCCGCGGCTTCTACCGTTGTCAGACCTTTGTCCATAATCATTGTAAGCCCTTTCTGCCTTGGTTTCGAGGGGCGTTGTGGTAAAAAGTTGAGTTTCATTACAGTTTTTTCAAGTTTTAATGTGCAAATGTACGATAATAGTTGCAAGTTAAGAAAAAAAAATGTACTTTTGGACTTCTAATCAATAAAAGTAGAATAAAAAGTATGGGATTTTTTAACTTTTCAGGCAAAAGCGATCGTACAGAGAACGAGCAAGCAGCCACAGAACCAATATCTTTAGTCGAACAATCGAACAGTTCGGATGCTCCAGCTCGTCGTGAAGATAATTCAGCCGATGAAGTTTTTTCGGTTCCAGTCAAAGCGGGGAAGCGAATTTACTATTTTGACGTAAAAGCAACCAGATCAGATGATTACTATGTAACGATCACCGAGAGCCGTAAGCGTCCGATGCGTGATGGTAGTTTCACTATCGACAAGCATAAAATACACCTTTATAAAGAAGATTTCACAAAATTTGCCGAAGGTTTTGAATCTGTAATTGCATATGTCAAAGAGCATAAGCCTGATTTTTTCGAAGCTGAAGCTCGTGGCGAATTTCTTGATACTCGCGATATGCCCGAGTCAGAAGCGCCGGTTCAACCATCAAACGATGAGCAGGCATAAAGCTAGCTCCGTGGTCGAGATACGTTATATGGAGCCTGCCGACACGCAGGCTCTTTTTTGTATGGAGAACGATCAGACTATTTGGCCATTTTCCACTGTTAGCGATGCTCCTTATACGATCCAACAGATTGAGCACTTTGTACTTACTTCGCCGCGATCGATCGATAGCGATGGGCAATTGCGTTTTATAATTACGCGTTCCGGGTCGTTTGTTGGTGCGATTGATTTGTACGATTATTCGTCTTTGCAGCGAATGGCTTGGGTTGCGATTGTGGTTTATCCTTCGATTTTTCGTGGGCAGGGCGTTGGGCGTGCGGCGCTAGATAAGTTAATTGCGCGTTCGGTGGCTATGGGTCTAGTGGAACTTCGTGTCGAAATTAGATCAAATAATGTCACAAGCATTGAGTTTTTCCGCAAGGCTGGTTTTACAACTTGTTCTGATCGTGCTACGGATACAAGTTCGGATACGATTATTATGCGTTTAGATCTTTTACTTGATTGTGCGGCTCATATTTCGCTTGGAGCCAGGGGCGAGGCAGCTGCTTGTCAGTATCTTGAGAATCAAGGATATAAGATATTGGAGCGTAATTGGCGAGCGCCAATTCAAGATTTTCGTTCTGGTGAAATTGATATAATTGCCACCAAAGATGATGCGCTTTATTTTGTGGAGGTCAAGAGTCGTTCGAATGGCTGTGTGAGTGGCGAATTTTCGCCTGTTGCGGCTCTCACCCCGTCTAAAATCGAGCGTTTGAGTGTCATCACTAGCCATTATCTGACTCTTTCTGGTTTTGATGGTGAAGTTTTTCACGCCTTGGTGAGCGTCAATATTCCGAGTAATCGTCCGATGGAAATCAGATATTATCCAGTTCAGTTTTAGATTTACCCTAAGGTTTTAGACCATCGAAATCCTGAGAATCAGTTCATTGAGCAATTCTCCATCCGTGGCCATTGATTGCGAGAACCCTTTACTTCGCATATCCCATTCGCGGACTAGACCCATAATTTCCACTACTTTGGGTGTTGGATAATTTGCGGCTGCCGTCTGGTATTCACTCAAAAAAAACGAACTTTGCAGTCCCAGCAGTTTCGCTAATTCGTAGTCGTTCCCGATTGCTTTCCCTTTGCGCGCGCAGTCCCATTTATACAGGTTTAGAGTTGCAATGCGCTGAAAATGAGTGAATAAAGTTGAAATTGTAACCACCAGTGGATTCGCTTTTGGATTGTCGGACAAATGGTTGGCGATGGTGAGTGCGGCTTTGAAATTGCGAGTGGAGAGGGCTTTTGTGAGTTCGAAATTATTGAAATCCTTAGATATTCCAATATTTTCTTCTATGTCTTTGGCTCTCACCGAGGTCACAGGCGCTAACCGAGTGGCTAATTTTGTCAATTCGGTATCGATTTGCGTCAGGTTCGTCCCTATATGGTCGGCAATCATCTGCATTGCTGCTGCATCGGCTGTGAGCCCTTTGGCGGTGAAAATCTGTCCCACAAATTTCGCCACGTCCCATTCGCGAGCAGGGATACTTTCGAAAATAACAGCAGAAGTCTCGGCTGCAAATTTTTTGTATAGCACCGATCGTTTGTCCATACTTTTGTCGCGATGGCAAATTACGAGTACTGTGCTCTGTGATGGTTTTTTGATGTAACTGACTATCGTTTCGAGCTCTTTGACGGCGCTCGCATCGCGCACCACCACCACTTGTCGCCCTCCCATCATTGGATATTGTCGTGCGGCGGCTACAATTTCGCCACCCGAAGTCTCTTTACCCCAAAGCGTTATTTGGTTCAGGTCGCGCAGGTCATCGCTCAGCGCGTGGGCAGTGATATAGCCTTCGATTTGGTCAATAAAATACCCCTCCGTACCGTGAAGTAGGTACAGAGGGGCATAAATACCTTGGCTGAGGTCTTCGATGATCCTTGCCGCGTGGGCCGAGCTGTCGGCGAAACTACCGGTAGCCTTAGCCATAATTTCAGTTTATTTCGCTGCCGGAGTGGTAGTTGTAGGTTCTGCTACTGGCTCTGCTGGCTGAGCTGGCTGAGCGGCCTCTGTCTCTTGCTGTGTTTCAGGGATTGTGAAATCTGGCATCGATGTTGGCGCTGTGCGTTGCATAATTTCGTTTTGCAATTCGGTGTTACTGCGTGTAACGTCGGCCGATGGCATTGCCATTGTGGCAGCCAAGCTCAAAACAACGATTGCAATCGACAAACCCCACGTGGATTTTTCGAGGAAATCGGCAGTCTGGCGGACTCCCATCACGGCGTTTGACGCACCGAAATTGGCGGCCATACCGCTTTTTGGGTTTTGTGCCAAAACGGCAAGTACTACAAGTAGGCTGGCTACAAAAATCAGGATGATGATAAAGATATACATAGTTTACAGTTATAATTTCTCAATTAAGGATACAAAGTAACGACTTTTTTCTGGATTTTTCAAACTTAATTTCAAGTAAATCTCTCGGGCTAGCTCTTTTTGTCCTTGTGAGGCATAAATTGAGGCTAGGGTTTCGCTTATAGCACCATCATTGAGCACCATATATGGTGCTGCAAGGTCCTCTGTATCATTGTCTTGTGATTCGTCGGCGATGTTTGTCTCGGTGATATTGAGGTTTTGGTCTTCTTGATTATTATACAACAAAATTGTTGGATATGGACTAGCCGTCAATTCTGTTTTCAGTTCACCGACGGGGGTCACTAGCAATCGAGCCAGAAAGAAATAAGGGTAACGGCGCACTAAATCAGTCACATAACTTTGATTGTCAGGTGATTGCATTAAATTCGGCGTGGCGATTATTTCGTTAAATAGATTCGTGTTTACCATTGTCCCAGAGCGGCGTTGAATATGTCATCGACAATTTTGGTGACGATTTCGGGGATTATTTTGGCTTCAACCGAGGTCAGCATCTGATCTGATGGGTAGTCGGCGTAGTTCGAAAAGCTCCTTTCGAACGAATTATTTGGTTGTGCTTTGTTGACAAAACGAATACGCACGGCGATCGTTAGGCGGTTTTGCACGGCAGTTTCATTGGCTGAAATCGAAATAGGGTCACTTCGATAGTCGATAATCTCGCCTGCAAAGCTCATATCGCCTTCTTCCGACACAATTTGGAGCCTTGTTTCGCGCTGCATTTTCTGGATCAGGGCATCGGTGAGTTGAGGGCTCAGAATGGGTGTTACCATTGCCGCCATGTTGTTGATATACTGTATGCTAACCGTTTTGGTGAGGTTGTAATCGACCGACGCGCCAGTGAATGCGTAGTGAACCGTACAGCCAGAAATGGTGATCAGCACCATAAGGGCGCAAAATATGTGAAGTAGTTTTTTCATTGTAATTTATTCAATACCAAGCTCTTTGATTTTGCGATACAGCGTCCGTTCGGACATAAAAAGTTCATCGGCCGCCTTGTGTCGATGCCCTTTGTTGGCGGCCAGGGCGCGGATTATCGCTTCGCGTTCTTTTTCTTTGCGCGTACGCGGAGGCACGTCTGGCTGCGTAACGATTTGTGGCACATCGTTTTCTGTTAACTCTTCAACCTCCGTAAATTCTTCAGCGGATTTGTTTTGCGTGTTTTTATCTTTAATAACCGCGGGTAGAAACGATTTGTTTTCCGTTGTTTGGGTCGATCCAATGGCTCCGATTTGGGTGATCATACCGCGCAGTTCGCTCACTTCGTCGCGCAGATCGAACAGCAATTTATATAGTATATCGCGTTCGCTCGAATTCTGTGGTTCGCGTCGCGAAGAGATGGCTGGCAGCGAGTTACCGTCCCAATCGGGCAAGTATTTGAGCAGTGTAGACTGGCTTACTTCACGATCGGTTTCGATGGCCGAAATTTGTTCTGCCACGTTTTTTAGTTGGCGAATATTCCCTGGCCACGGGTAACTTTCCAACGTGTGGCGCGCTTGATCGGTCAGTGACACCACAGGCATACGGTATTGGGTGGCGATATCGGTGGCAAAACGTCGAAAAAGCAGCGCGATATCGGAGCGACGCTCGCACAGTGGCGGCACTTCGATTGGCACCGTGTTGAGTCGATAGTATAGGTCTTCGCGAAAGCGCCCCGTTTCGATGGCTTGAATTAGGTGAATATTTGTAGCGGCCACCACGCGCACATCGGTTTTGAGCACCTTGGACGAGCCAACGCGCATAAATTCACCACTTTGCAACACTCTCAGCAGACGAACCTGAGTGGTGAGCGGCAATTCGGCCACTTCATCCAGGAAAATTGTACCACCATCGGCCTCTTGGAAATAGCCTTTTCGCTCGGCATTAGCGCCAGTGAATGATCCTTTTTCGTGGCCAAAAAGTTCGGAATCAATTGTGCCCTCGGGGATTGCACCACAGTTGACAGCGATGTATGGATTATGTTTGCGCGGCGAATTGTCGTGAATTATTTGCGGAAAAAACTCTTTGCCCACACCGCTTTGACCCGTGATCAGAACGCTGAGGTCTGTGGGGGCAACGCGCACGGCAACCTCAATGGCTCGGTCGAGCAATTTTGATGTACCAATGATGCCGAATTTGTTTTTTACGCTTTGTACGTCCATTTTACTACCTTTTGAGGTGGGGTCGATCGCAAATGTACTAAAAATATTTCTTTTGAGAGGTCAATGCCACAAATTCTTTGAGGTAGGCAGGTTCAAAATATGCAACGTCCTCAAAATCGGAGTTATTGAATTTCTGTTCTGCCGCCGAGCACAACCATTGTGCCGAAAGGGGTACTTCAACTACGTTAAAACCCAATATTGAATTGCATTTTGCGGCTCCACTTCCGAATGAGATAACCTCTTTACCGCGCAAAGATGCAAAACTATTTTCGTCTACAATCATTGCTTCCACTGGACTAATCTCCTCTGCCACTGAATTATATGTAGCCGTATAGATTTCCATTCGTCTTGCGTCGATCATTGGTATCAATATGGTTTGCGGCTTTAATTTGCTTGCATACAATTTCATTGCGCCAAAGGTCAGAGCTTGGAGTGTTGGGATGGCGATCAGTTTTTTGCCCCCAGCAAAGCAAATTCCCTTGGCCACCGACACCCCGATTCGTAGCCCAGTATAGGATCCAGGGCCTGCGCTGACGGCAATGGCATCGATTTGTTCGATTGTGAGTTCCGAGTCGCTCAGTAATTGTTCGATATAAATGGTGAGGCTATGCGTTTGTTCGTGACCCTCGGCGCTGTGCACCGCAAGGCACTGTCCGTCAACACTTAGAGCGATGGATGACACTCCGCCGCTGGTTTCAATTGTAATAATGCGTGCCATTATTTTTTGATTTCTGTTTTTTGAATTTCAACTTTTTGTCCATTTGTCAGTTCCTTGGATACCGCCATAAACGGACCGACAACCACTTGTGTGGTCGAATCCAGTTCTTGGGTTTCGATATACAATTTGTCTTGGATTCCCGTTTTAATGGGTACGACTTTCACCGTTGAGCTATCTTTGTGGTATGTGAAAATCACATCTTCGCGTTCAGATTTTCCTGGTGCGATTCTGGTTGTAATCGCCCCAATAGGGAGCGAAAGTGCCGTTTTTCGATCAGTTTCGATGTTCACTGTCGACGACATACCCGGGCGCATCGGCCACTCTAAAGATTGAGTTTTCAAGTCAACGTAGCTTGATGGCTCTATATAAATACGTACTTCAAAGGAAGTTACTTGATCGGCCGCAGTCGAAGAGTTTTGCGACGAGTTAGCCACACGAGTCACTCGCCCCTTGAATTTGCGTCCCACGAAGGCATCTACTTCGATCGTTGCGCTGTCGCCTAGTGCCACTCGCACAATATCATTTTCGTTGACTTGGGCGCGAACTTCCATTTGCGACAGGTCGGCCATACGTAGCAATTCGGTTCCAGCCATTGTAGCCGTTCCCACCACTCGTTCGCCGAGCTCGACATTTAGTTTGGATATTGTGCCAGCCGATGGCGCGAAAATTGTAGTTTTGAATAACTGTTCGTCGGCCTCTTTGAGCGAGGCTTCTGCGCTTTTGATATTGAATTGCGCGGTGCGTCGTTGCGCCACGAGTGCGTTATAGCTGTTTTCGGCTGTTTCGAAATCGGCCGTGCTGATCGCTTTTTGTTCGTAGAGTTGCTTTTGGCGTTCGTAGGTTTGTTTGGCACCTACCAATTGGGCTTCAACTTGCAAAAGTTGCGCTTTGTTCGAATTGACAGAAGCTTCGATACGTTCTTTGACCGACACGTATGTGTCTGGTTTGATGCGTACTAGCAGCTGTCCTTTTTCTACATAGTCCCCTTCTTTGATTGGTAATTCAACAATTTCACCCGACACTTCGGGGGCGATTTTGACTTCAACCACTGGTTGCACTCGTCCGTTGGCAGCAATAAATTCGATAATTTCGCGTGTGGCAGGCTTCTCGATTTGGACACCGACCAGAGGAATGGGCGCAAAAACTTTCTTGATCACCACCCCCAAAATTATAAGACAGATTACCCCCCAAATGATAATCTTTTTCTTGTTTCTTTTCTTTGCCATATTAAGTGATTTTTAATTTTCAAGTTCAATAAATGTAATTCCAGCTTATAATTTAATAGGTATTCCGGCATAAAAGTCTAGAATTTTACTCTTAAATACATATTCCCATTTGGCTTGGGTCATCATGCTTTGTGCGTTGATCAGGTTGTTTTTGGCTTGATTATAGTCGACAACGTTACTTGCGCCGGCCGAGAATTTGCTATCGGCATATCGAAAGGCTTCTTGTGACGCTTTGACACTACTTTGAGCTGATCGGTATCGATCCAGTGCCGAAGTGGCATCGGCCCAGGCTTGCGATATGTCTTTATATAGTTTGTCGGATGTTTGCAGCAGCGATAGTTCGCTTTGGCGTTTTTGCAGTTTCGCGATTTTCACTCCCCGTTCGGCAGTCAACCCATAGAAGATCGGCACGTTGAGCGACAGGCCGATCGCAGCGCTGGCATTGTCGCCAAATTGGTCGAAAAACGGATAATTGATATAATTTGGCTTCCCATCCGCTCCGAGGATCGGTTTTTGGCGTGCGTCGGAAAAGCTGCTACCGTATGAGGCCGAAAAATTAAGCGTAGGGTATAATTTGGCGCGTGCCAATGATATGGCGTGTTCGGCAGACTGGGTTTCTAAGCGTGCTTGACGGATTTGTGGCAGCTCGTTGGCCAGGTCAAATATTTCGTTCACCGACAGGCTGGGCGTGGTGGCGACGATCCCATCGACGGATGGAATTTCGATGTCAAAATCAGGAATATCACGTAATTCGAGCAATTGCGTGAGCGTCAACACGCTGATGGTATGTTGATTACGATAAGTAACGGTATTGTATTCTTCGGCTGCTTTCTGTGATTGTAGATCGAGCAACGCGCCAAGAGCAACCGAACCAGCATCGACCAACTTTTGTGTTCTTTCGATTTGATCATTGATCAGATTCACCTGATTTTCGGAATTGGTGATTTGCTCTTTGTTATATAGTATCTGCAAATAGGCGGCGGTAACGGAGAGCATTATATCGTTTTTGATACGTTCGGTTTGTTGGATCGAAGCTAGCAGATCGATCTGTGAACGTTTGAGCGAATGGAGCTTGCCCATCCCCGCAAACACTTGTGTCGACAGTTGAAGGCCTGCGTTGAAGTTGTTAACCGTCTGACCGTTAATGAATTGATATGTTGTCTGATCGAGCGAACGCCCAAAATTGGCGTTATACCCCGCCGAAGCGCCAAGGGTTGGAATGTAGTTGAATTTCGATTGCTCGACATTCAATCTTTGAAGCTCGGCCGATTCTTCACTTTGCTTGACTTGCAAATTGTTAGCCACCGCATATTCTACACATTTTTCCAGACCCCATCGCTCATCGCCTTGGGCAGGGCAGTGGAGTGCAAGGGTCAAAAAAGTTATCGCAAGCAGATGTTTTTTCATATTGTTCTTAATTTTTCCGCTACATATTGCGCCGTATTCTCGATGAGTGTGTAGTGAAAATCGGGTAGTGTGGCTTCGATTTTCGATCCGTCATACCGTGATTTGTGTGTCAAATGACGGGCTGTTTGGCGAGTGATAAGTGGTTTTGTACCAGTTATTTTACTCCATTTGTCGAGCAGCCATACCGTTGTCTTCAGCGTTCGTTCACCTATCCGCCTTTGCGGACTATTATTGCCAAACGGCTCCCCAAAGATGGTGAAAAATTCTTGAAAAGTAAGATTTTTACCATTCAAACAATAAATTTCGTTTTCCGCTTGTTTGTTGCCACTCAATTCGACCATCGCCCGTGCCACATCGCGTACATCGACATAGCCCATCGCCCCGGGGGTATAAAATTTCATTCCGCGCGCAATGATGCCGAACATTCGTTCCATTTGCGATTTTTTGTTGTGGATGCCGATAATTACGCTTGGGCAGATGATCACCGTGCGAAGCCCCATTTTCTGGGCGCGAAGCACGTCGTTTTGGCTGAGAAATTTACTGCGTGCATATGGCGAAGCGTTCACGATGTCGATAAATGGAGTGGTGTGATCGATCATCCCGCGCGGATCAGAGTCTGCCAGGGCGGCCACCGAACTCACGTGAACCAGCAATGGATCCAACCCTTCGGCGCGTAGTTCGAGCAAAGTTTGACACACAAAGTGAGTTATGTCGACATTGGTGCGCACCATTTTTTCGCCAGTCGCGCTCCCATTTTCTTCACCCACAGCCACTCGTGCCGCGGTGTGAAAAACTACATCCGGTTTTATCTTTTGCACAACCTCGCGCACGGCTTGGAAATCTTCGAGGTCGATCGTGTGATAAATTATATCGATATTCGAAATCCCTTGTGCGGCGATAAATAGTTGGGATTCTTCCCTCTGAGCTTCGTTTCGGGTGATACAGTGAATCTCGTTTTTCGGATTTTCATTCGCCACCCTGTGCAGCAATTCCATCACCACATAACTACCCACCAGCCCATTAGCTCCGGTTATCAGTACACGGCGGTTCATTTTTTCTTACGCCCAAAGCTCCGTTTTTTGGGCTCGGTTGGGGTAGTGGTTGCCATTATTTTACGGCATTCTTCTTCCGTCATTTTTTCGGCATCTACCGTCTTTGGGATTTTGTAATTTTTCCCTTCGCAGGTGATATAAGGGCCAAAACGTCCACGCAGCACCTCCACACCACCTTCGTAAGAGGCGATATGTCGATTTGCTTCGATTTCACGTTTTTCGACAATCAATTCCATCGCGCGTTCGAGCGTGATTGTCAGCGGATCATCCACCCCTTTTTTGAGTGAGGTAAATTTGCTATTATGTTTGACATACGCACCAAAAGGGCCGATGCCGATCACCACATCTTTGTCTTCGAATTGGCCCACCGTACGTGGCAATTCAAAAAGTTTGAGCGCCTCCTCGATCGTGATGGTTTCGATTAGCTGACCACTTTGCAGCTTTGCATATTTTTTCTCTTCGTTTGCGCCCATCTGCACCATCGGCCCATAGCGCCCCACGCGAGCCGTGATCACCTTGCCCGACACGGGATCCTCACCGATCACTCGTTCGGAATTGACAAAGTTTGGGTCGCTGAGCGAAGTCTCGATATGGCTGTGGAAAGGGGTGTAAAATTCACCGATCATACCTTGCCAACCGATCGCACCTTCGGCGATTTCATCAAATTTCAATTCAACCGATGCCGTGAAGTTATAATCCATAACCTCGGCAAACGACTTTTGCAGAAAGTCAGTCACCACCATTCCTATATCGGTAGGGAAAAGTTTTTTGGATTCAGACCCCGTTTTTTCGGTTTTTGTACTCACCGAAATTTTGGCGTTTTTGAGTGTCAACACGTTGTAATTGCGTGGAGTCCCCTCGCGTGAATCTTTTTCGACATATCCGCGCGTGATAACCGTTGTGATGGTGGGCGCGTAGGTCGATGGACGGCCGATGCCCAGTTCTTCAAGCTTTTTGACTAGTGATGCTTCCGAGTATCGGGCTGGTGATTGGGTGAATCGTTCGGTAGCCAAAATAGTGTCTACGGTCAGCTTTTCATTTTCTTGCATCGTGGGCAGCACTCCATCTTTTTCTTCGCCCACTTCGTCCGATCCTTCGATGTAGAGTTTCAAAAAGCCATCAAATTTGATTACTTCGCCCGTTGCCACGAATTTCTCGGCCGAGCCTGAAATTCCAATTATGGCAGTTGTTTTTTCGAGTTCGGCATCAGCCATTTGGCTCGCCACGGCTCGTTTCCATATCAATTCGTACAGTTTTTTTTCGGCTGGTGAACTACCTGCCGTTTTGTTGACCATATACGTTGGGCGGATTGCCTCGTGAGCTTCTTGCGCGCCCTTGCTTTTTGTTTTGTATTGGCGTAGTTTGTGATATTCGGCTCCAAAACTCGAAACGATCGCCTCTTTGGCAGTGCCCAATGCGAGCGAAGAGAGGTTCACCGAGTCGGTTCGCATATAGGTGATCAGCCCGGCTTCGTACAGTTTTTGGGCGGTACTCATCGTTTGAGCCACCGAGAAACCTAACTTGCGCGATGCCTCTTGTTGCAGAGTTGAGGTGGTGAAAGGCGCGGCAGGCGAACGTTTGAGCGGACTTTTGACAATCGATTCGATCGAAAAAATGCTCTTTGCTATTGATTCCAAGAATGATTGCGCTTCGCTTTGGCTAGCAAAGCGATTTTTGAGTTCTGTCTTGATCACCACACCGTCGGCATTTTTGAATTCGGCTGTCACGCGGAAATATGGTGTCGATTTGAAATTAAGTATTTCACGTTCGCGTTCGACCAATAATTTCACGACAACCGACTGCACACGCCCAGCCGAAAGTGACGGCTTGATCTTTTTCCACAGCAGTGGCGAAAGTTCAAAGCCTACCAAGCGATCCAAAATGCGTCGTGCTTGTTGCGCATCGACCAAGTTACGATCGATGGCGCGAGGATTCTCGACGGCTGCCAAAATAGCTTCGCGGGTAATCTCGTGAAAAACTATTCGACGTGTTTTCTCTTCTTTGAGCGAGAGTGCTTGCTCCAAATGCCAAGCGATTGCCTCACCCTCGCGGTCCTCATCCGATGCGAGCCATACGATGTCAGCCGCTTTGGCTGCCTTCCGCAGTTCGGCAACTACTTTTGTTTTGTCTTCCGAAATTTCGTAGGATGGTTTGAATCCGTTCTTAATATCGATAGCTTTGTTGCCTTTTGGTAGATCGCGAATATGGCCAAAGCTAGATTTCACAGTAAAATCTGCACCTAAAATTTTCTCTATTGTTTTGGCCTTAGCTGGCGACTCAACTATTACTAAGTTGTTCATCTGGTATGGGTTTTTCTCAAAAAGCAAAGTGGGCACAGATTATCTGTGCCCCGCTCAACTTATTTTATTAATGTATATGTCAATATTATTTCTGGCGCCCGATCGACGCTTGCCGATCCTCCAACCACGGTTCGCAGAGGGAGTAGATCTTGGCTTATCGGAGGCAATAAATTCAGTTCAGGATTGGTTTCTGCTCCCGTGAAAAGACGTTGCATAAAGGAGGTAATATTCTGGCTATAATAGCCCACTGATCGCAAAAGGATCCCACTGATGGGTGATATTGTTTGTGATGCGTCTTCAAGCATAGGGCTGTAATCGGGTATGGCTTTTGATAATTTTCCCTTCCACGAATAGAGTACCATTCGGGTAAAGGAATCATCATAATAGTAGAGCGTCCTCTTTTGTATGTGCCATCTGAGTTCGGCACGGTGCAAGCCAATGGTTTTGTATCCGAGAGCTACCGCATCTTTTTTCATCTTAGCGATATAGTTCATATCCACCACCACGCGAGCACCCAGCCCTCCTAGTCCTTGGATGTACGCTGTTTTTACTGGTGTTTCTAAGTTCCCAATCGCTCGAACATCAACCCCACCTTCGGATGGCTTGGCAAAGGAGTAGTCGTGTTTGGCTACCGTGAATGAGACATCGCGTTGGATGTATGCTGGGATTTCGTTGGTCGAAGCATCGAACCAAAATCTCGTACTATCCTTTTTCTTATTGTCGTTGTGATAGAACATCGCGATTGTCGATTGTTGCAGATTACATTCGTAGATCAGACCCTCACCGCGGGTTATTGGTTTTGCTTTGATATACAAACCATTGAAAAGTGTGTGAAAAAGAGTATCGTTTCGATATGGATTGTCTTTGACAATGTTACAAGGCCCTTCGACGAATTTTTGAGCGAATGAAAGCGGCAGGTGCACTGTGTCGTACCACTTTCCATTTGTTCTATATTTGGCTAACGGTTTCGTTTTATCGTAGTATGGCGATGGGTCGAAATTCATATAGTGCAATTGCCAATCTTTGAGTACGTAATTTTTCAACTCGTAAATCGTCACATCCATTCGTGCTGTGGTGTCACCGAAAGCCGCTGAATAACCAAGCATCAAGATCATCGAATCCACAATCGGATTTTTGCCAAAGAGAGTATCTCCTTTGGATTCGGGGAAACCGTATGGAGTGAAATTGGTGAGCGTACCCACCGTTGTGCGCCCCACCAAAGGGTCGATCATCGATCCTACCAAACGCCCAGTTGTGCTGACCATCGAGTCCATCGAAATTTGATAGGTGGTGACCTTCATATTCGAATCAATTTTGGTTTTCATCTGTTGCGATGGTGGAACCATATCACTACCAAAGGTGCCATCAACGGCCGTGCAACCGATAAAAAACATAGTGGCTAGTAGGCTAGCGAGAAAGTATTTCTTCATAAAATTGATTATAATTTTCAGCGTTTATTGTCTCCTCGGTGGCTTCCATTCGAGGCTTGTCGCTCGACAGGTATAGTTTTTCGAGTTCTGGGTTAATTGTTTTGCTGCCTCGGATAATTCCATCAGCGTAGGGCAAGATATGGCTCATCAGCTTGACGTAGGTAGGCTCTTCGAGCCCTGCCAAATCGGCCGCCTTGACACCTTCTTTGCGGAGTTTGTCTTTGAAATCGTGAGCCAATTGACCTTCGAAATCATCATCATAGAGCGACACAACGATCTTAGATTTATTGAAAATCGGATCCGAAGCAAATACTTTGCGCAGATAGATGGGTGCGATGGCGGAAATCCAACCGTGACAGTGAATTATATCGGGTGCCCAACGGAGTTTTTTGACAGTTTCGAGCACACCACGGTTAAAGAAGACAGCTCGCTCGTCGTTGTCGTCGAAATATTTACCATCGGCATCTTGGATCATTGCGCGGCGCGAGAAATAATCTTCGTTATCGATAAAGTAGACCTGCACCCTAGCTCCGGCGATCGAAGCGACTTTGATGATTAGTTGATGATCCGAATTGCCGATAATAAGATTCATTCCCGACAATCTGATCACTTCGTGCAACTGACCTCTACGCTCATTGATCGACCCATAGCGAGGCATGAAAATTCTAATTTGGTTATCATTTTCTTGCATCAATTGGGGCAATGTACGACACACCGTAGCCAAGGGGGTCTCTTCGGTGTAAGGTGTTACTTCGGAACAGATATAGAGAATTTTTTTACTCTTCATTTTTTCGCTCTTTATTTAGGCAAAGGTAGTAAAAATAATCGGAATAAGGAATTAAGAATTATGAATTGGTTCCAAGCTTACGCCAATGGCCAAAAGTTAAGGTTAAAATACAATATTTAATTGTCGATTATTAATCATTAATTACAATAGAAGAAAAAGGGTTTTTGAGTCCGCTCCATTGGTTTAGCTTGGCGTATACCTTGCCCACCCTGATGGGTGATTCAAGATAGATTGGTATTCGATTGTCGTCGTCCGAGAGCCAGATGTAAAATTCAGCTCCATCGTGAAACGCCTCGTCGTTGGTGGTGGCAAATTGGCAGGCGAATTTCACCGTGCGGAACGATCCGATATTCGACAATTTTTGGATCTCGCGTTTGATGAAGCGAAAACGAACCGTGCGCACTGTGTCTTCGAGCACCAGGCTCAACGATTGGCTCTGACCGTTTTGTAGAGTCGACAGATCGGCCGAGCGTAAGTTGTAGAATAGCGACAGCGCGTCATACGAACAATCGTTGAGAACCAGCGTATGGCGGCGTGTGGTGTTGTGGCGCAAGTCGTGTCCTTCGGTGCGCGCGATCCGATTATGGTAGTGGAAATCGAGTGCCGTGCGGAAACGATAATCGCCCTCGTGTTGAAAAGATGTTGCCTTCACCGGGCGCAGCGTTTGTTGGCTCACCCACGTGGTGTATACGTCGTTGAGCGGAAAAAAGATGGCGTAAAACGGACGTGTGACTGCTACTGCCTCGATTTTATAACATTTTCGCCCCATATATTTGTCTGCCGTTGTGCTGAATGTAATATCTGCCACTTCGGCCTTGATGAATGATGCGCTGTAAGTGACTGTGTATTTGACGATTTCGTTCTCGTCAAATGCCACACGCTCTGTGGCAATAGTGTCGCCACAGCCCAGTAATTTAGTGTGCTGTGCGTTTGCCGAGCCGCAATAAAGGGCTGCGATTGCCGCGATTATGATTGTTTTTCTAAACATTTGCCAAGAGATAACTTTTTATAAATTCATCGATTTTGCCATCTAGCACCGCTTCGATGTTCGATGTTTGGGTACCTGTTCGGTGGTCTTTGATTCGTCTGTCATCCAACACATAAGATCGAATTTGCGATCCCCATTCGATACGTTTTTTGCCAGCTTCGATTTCGTTTTTTGCTTTGGCGCGTCGTTCGAGCTCAATGGCATATAGTTTCGAGCGTAGGATTCGCATCGCATTGTCGCGGTTGTCGAGTTGCGAACGGGTCTCGGTGTTTTCCACCACAATACCCGACGGGATGTGGTAGAGTCGCACTCCTGTCTCCACTTTATTCACGTTCTGTCCTCCCGCGCCGCCCGATCGGTAGGTGTCCCACTTGATTTCGGATGGTTTGATGTCGATCTCAATCGTGTCGTCCACGGCTGGTGTGACGGCCACCGAGGCGAAGGTTGTTTGGCGTTTATTGCCCGCGTTGAAGGGTGAAGGGCGCACCAATCGATGCACTCCATTTTCGCCTTTGAGGTATCCGTATGCCATTTCGCCTGTGATTTCGATCATTGCCGATTTGATCCCCACCGGTTCGCCGTCTTGGCGGTCGAGTATGCGCACCGAGTAACCGTTTTGCTCGGCATAACGCATATACATACGCATCAACATCGAAGCCCAGTCGAGCGATTCGGTGCCACCAGCGCCCGAATTTATCTCCATTATGGCGGGCAGTGCGTCTTCTTCTTCTTTGAGCATCGAGCGCACTTCAAGGTCTTCGACCAAGTTCACCACCTTGGCATACATCGCATCTAGCTCCTCTTCGGTGGCGGCATTTTCCTTCACAAAATCGGGCATCAATTCCAAATCCTCGGCCATTGTTTTGATTGCCTTAAAGTCGGCCACCCAGCGTTTGATGGGGGCCACTTGGCGCAATTGAGCCTGAGCTTTTTCGGCATCATTCCAGAAATCAGGTGCCTCTTCTACGGCTTTGAAGGCTTGCAGTTCGACCGTTTTACCGTCGATGTCAAAGATAACCTCCCAGTGCCATAAGGCTCTTTATAACTTCTTTTATTTGTTCGTTTGTTGTCATTATTTGAGTGAATGGGGTAATATTAATAAAAATTCTAGCGCTTGCGTTGTCGGTAGTTGTGACTGAATTATCTGCAATCTATTATCAATTTATTCTTCCTTCTGTCTTTTATTCGATAGTATAATTTTTGTCCCCACACGGCTCCTATCGATAGCACCATTCGCGGCACGATGAGCCACAGTGGGTTCAAACCGATGGCCACAAAGATCAGCGTGTCTTCGAGCAGCGAGTGGGTGATGGCGGCACTCGTGTTGAGTTCCGCCGCCGACCGTGGAGCAATGTCGCCGCGATCTAATTCGGCAATCATCACCGCCCCGCCATAGGCCAGCCCCAGCGTGTTGAGCACGATCCACAAAAATGAAGTTTCGCGCCCCAGACCCAGTATTTTGATCAGCGGCAGTAGCGGAATTGTCAGTGCATCGATCAGCTTAAATTCGCGCAACATTTGTTGTAAAATATTGAGCGCCACAATCAGGGCGAACATCATCGGGATTAACTTAATGAGGCTCCACCCCCATTCGCTTATTATTGCGGCAAAAGTAACGGCTGGGGTAGTGTTTTCGATAATCAGCGTCCCGCTGTAATCGATCGGCATAATTCGGTTCAGCACAAATCCTGCCACCAGCGCCGTTACTATCCTGAGCGAGGCGATAAACCAGCCGTTGCTGCCAGCTTTACGTTGAACGATGGTTTCGACAATTAAATTGTGGCATATCAGCCCCATTACCGCCAAAATTGTAGCCTGCCGAAAATCTAGGTTCAAAGTGGCGATCACAGCGATACCCGAATAGAGGTTCGATAGGGTGTTGGTCAGAAAGACGATCACCGCTTGCCCCGAAAGTCCGATCATTTCGAAGGCCGGGCTCAGCACACGGCTCAGAAATTCGATCACACCTACCCATTTAAGGATCGCCACGGCGAGTGTGATAGGGATCATCATTTTGCACATCCACAGCGCCGATTTCACACCGCTATGGAATCCGTTTTTGATGCTGGTCTCTATTTTTTGTTTGGCTACATTTGCCATATGCAATGCACTCATCGGCGGCTGTAGTCTATGAAGGCAAAGCCTTCGTGCTCTTCACGGTGGGTTTCCTGCCACTCGTTTTCGTCGATTTCGGGGAAAAATGTATCTCCTTGGGGTGATTGTTCGACTTGTGTTACGTATAATTTAGACGCTAGCGGCAGGGCGAGGTGATAGATTTCGCCACCGCCGATGATAAAAATTTCACCGTCTGTTGAGGCGATTTTTATTGCCTCTTCCATCGAGGCTACCACGTCTACGCCATCGATTTTCAGTGCTTTGTCTCGCGAAATAACTATATTCTGACGACCTGGCAACGCGCGCCCGATGGAGGCAAAAGTCTTGCGTCCCATCACAATTGGGTGACCCATAGTCAGCGATTTGAACCGTTTGAGGTCTTCTGATATATGCCAAATCAAACGATTGTGGCAACCGATAACGCCGTTGGTGGCGATGGCTACGATGATGGAAATCATATGGCGATTGGGGCTTTGATGGTTGGGTATGGGTCGTAGTTAGAAAGTGTGAAATCGTCATACGTAAAGTCAAAAATCGACTTCACATCTTTGTTGAGTGTCATCACTGGCAACTCGCGCGGTGTGCGGCTAAGTTGCTCGCTCACTTGGTGGATATGGTTGTTGTAAATATGTACGTCGCCCAGGGTGTGGATAAATTCACCCACTTCGAGTCCGCACACTTGCGCCATCATCATCGTCAAGAGCGCATACGAGGCAATATTAAAAGGAACGCCAAGAAAAAGATCAGCCGAACGTTGGTACAATTGGCACGAAAGTCGCCCATTGGCCACGTAAAACTGAAACATAGTGTGGCACGGAGGCAGCGCCATATTGTCTACATCGGCCACGTTCCACGCGCTGACTATCAATCGCCTAGAATCGGGAGTGCGCTTTATCTGGTCTACGATTTGCGCAATTTGGTCTATATGACCGCCCGATGGTGTGGGCCACGAACGCCATTGATAACCATAAACGTGCCCCAGGTCGCCGTTTTCATCTGCCCATTCGTCCCAGATCGACACTTTGTTGTCGTTGAGATATTTGATATTAGTGTCGCCTTTCAGAAACCACAGTAATTCATAAATAATTGAGCGTAGATGCACCTTTTTGGTGGTCAGGAGCGGGAAACCCTGAGCCAAATCAAAGCGCATCTGGTAGCCGAACACCGAGCGTGTGCCAGTACCTGTGCGGTCGGATTTCAAAGCGCCAGTGTCGCGCACGTGTTGTAACAGATCTAGGTATTGTTTCATTAGTCGTCAATTTTTATGAGTTGCTCCTCGATTATATCCTCCGACAGGGGTATAAACCCAGCTTCGGGGGCAACTATTTGTCCTGCGTTCAAAATGTATTCCAAAAAAGCAACCACTTCGGGGCGTGTTGGTTTGCCTTTACTCACCAGATATAATTCGCGAGCCGGGGGGGTGGGGTAGCGCCCATCGGCAATAGCGGCGTTGAGTTCATCGAGCGTGGAGTAAAAATTCTCGTTCAGATCCACCCGTCCGTTGCCATCCGTGTCGATAGGCATAACTAAAATTCCGCGGTGTGGTCTTTTTGTGCGTAGGTCATAGGCATAGGCTATGTTGTTGAAACCGATGGCGATGCGATCTTTCTGGACAACCGAGGCCACGCCTGGATCGCCAAAGACAGCCAGCCCATCGATCTGTTCTTGTCTCATACCGAACCACGAGCCCCACGTTTCGGCCGCCCCGCAAGCATCGGATCTGGTGTAGGCGTGAAGGGGAATGGTGATGGCTGGGCGCCCAATCACTTCGCCCCAAGACTGAACGCGTCCGCTCCAAATCTTACCTGCCATCTCTTTGGTTAGTCCGTGGGTGAGAACCTCGATTATATGTGGATTGTGCGAATTGATGGTTGGCACCACGGCATCTTTGGCTACCGAAATCACATAAGCTCCTTTGGCTAGTTCGGCGGGGTATACCTCGCGTGAGACCATCCCTAGATCCACCACTCCGGCCAGAGCGTCTGTGATCCCTTTGCCTGCGCCTCCGGCCGAAATGTCAATTTTCACCCGCGGATAGAGCTTCTTAAATTCTTCTTGCCAACGTACGGCCAATGGATAAAGGGCAAAAGCGCCCGAGAGTTGAATTTCGCCAGTGAGAGAAATTGCCGAGCGTCGCGATTTCCGTAATTCGCGTCGCGCTATTCTCTGTTCCTTGGTTCCGAAAAGTTTAGCGTCTGCTGTGATAACAGATAAAGTTAAAAGTATAGAGAGTATTAATTTGTTCATTTTGTATTTTTTACACTAGTACTCTTCAAAAAGCGCACCAATATCGGGCAAAATTAACTATTTTTGTTGAATAATTGGATAAAAACACTACCGATATGATCAATAAAATTCTTTCGCTCATCAAATTCAGCCACACCGTCTTCGCTTTGCCCTTTGCTTTGGTGGGTTATTCGTTGGGGGTTCGCGCTGGTGGTTTCGAGTGGTTGTTGCTCGTTCAGGTGGTGTTGTGTATGGTTTTTGCACGGTCGGCAGCTATGGCTTTCAACCGATTGGTGGACAGGGAATTTGATGCTCAAAATCCACGCACAGCGATGCGCGAACTACCCGCTGGGGCGCTGTCGGTGCGTGCGGTGAATTGGATCGTAGTCGGTTCGTCGGTGGCCTTTATGCTGACCGCACTCACCATTAATCTGCTCTGTTTTTTCCTTGCTCCCGTGGCGCTTGCCGTGATCCTGGGTTACAGTTACACCAAGCGTTTCACCTCTTATTGTCATTTGATTCTTGGGCTTGGCTTGGCCATTGCGCCCGTTGGGGCCTACATTGCCGTTACGGGTAATTTTGGTGTGATAGCCATCCTTGTTTCGGCGTTGGTGTTGACTTGGGTGGCGGGGTTCGATATAATTTTTGCTTTGCAGGATGCCGATTTCGATCGTTCAGCCCATCTACACTCCATCCCTTCGCGACTCGGATCCAAGGGGGCGTTGACCGTGAGCGGTGCTTTGCACGTGTTGACCCTTGTCTTTGTGGTGTGGATTGGTCTGGTGCTCAACCCTACTTCGGAGCTCCTTTATTGGGCTGGGAGTATTGTTTTTGCTGGCTTATTGGTTTTTCAACATTCGATCGTTCGCCCAACGGATCTGAGTCGTGTGGGGCTAGCTTTTGGCACCACCAACGGTGTGGCGAGTGTGCTGTATGCCGCGTTTTTCATCATCAGTATAGCCTAATAATGGTGACTTCTAAAAATTAAAAGTCACCTAATTGACAATCAGCGCCGTTAGCATTGCTATGTATTGATCGATTCCGTTGATCACTTCGTCTACACATATAAATTCATCGGCCGAATGCGAACGTGACGAGCTGCCAGGGCCCATTTTCAGGCAAGGCAGCGGGCTGAGCACTGCGGCATCCGATGTGGTTGGTGATCCGTAATATTCGATTCCTCGATCCAAACCGATCTTCACTATCGGATGATCTAGGGCGATGGACGATGGATTGTGGCGCATAGAGCGCGGCATGACCGTCGAGGTGAGGTTCTCTTGGATCGTGTCGAATACTTCTTGTAACGTATATTGCTCGCTCACTCGGACATCGATCGTAAAGTGGCATTTAGACGGCACCACATTGTGCACCGTACCGGCGTTGATGATGGTGACGCTCATTTTCACTGTGCCGAAGAGGTCCGACAGGCGCGAAAATCGATAGCTCGCCAACCAAGCAATATCTTGCATGGCGATATAAATGGCGTTGACTCCCTCTTCGCGAGCCGCGTGCCCCGTGCGTCCATTTGCCGTACAGTCGAGCACCATCAGCCCCCGTTCGCCGATGGCCATCTTCATGTCGGTGGGTTCGCCTACGATCGCAAATTCCATTTTGCCTAGATCATTGATCACCGATCGCAATCCGCCATCGCCGCCGCACTCTTCCTCGGCCACGATGGCCAGGCATAGGTTGTAGCTCAAATTTTCTTTGCGGTAGAAATGCAGAAATGCGGCCGTCAGAGCCACCACCGATCCGCCAGCATCGTTGCTCCCCAAACCATATAGCCGATCATTGGCCACCAGTGGGGTATAGGGGTGGCGGGTGTAGCCCTCGTCGGGAGCCACGGTGTCGATATGCGAATTGAGCAAAATCGTTGGGCGTGCGGGATCGAAGTGGCGATTGTATGCCCATATATTATTACCGCGGCGGTGAACTTGTTCGACTCCTTGGGCGGTGATGAAATTTTGTAGACAGTCGGCCGCTTTTTCTTCGCCTTTGGATGGCGAAGGAATGGCGATTAGTTTGCTTAGTAGTTCGATAAAAGGATTTTTCATTATCTTTGCAGTCAATTAGCTAACGGAAATATTAAAATTTATCTACAAATATAATGAAATTCTTTGTAAAGGCTTTACCTATCGGCTTATTTTGTCTCAGTGCGCTCGTTGGGCAGGGCAAGGGGTTGGAAATTTCGACCAATCAACTCGATTTTGGCACGATCACCAAACAGACCCTTCGCACGGTGATGGTTTACAATCGCACGCCGATGGCTCAGGTGATCATTGCCGCCACCACTGATTGTAATTGCACTAAGGTCGATTATTCACATCGTCCGATTAAGTCTGGTGATAGCACTTTGGTTCGCATCACGTATTCGCCCAAGGACAAGGGCGCGTTTTACAAGGGTGTGACTTTGCGTAATTCGACCAATGCTGATTTAAAGTTTGTGGTTCGTGGCACTGTAAAGTAGTCTGAATCAGCCTCTAAGGCAGTCCAGTCAGACTTTGCAGATAAAAAATATCAAAAAAAGTTGCATAAAAATTTGCAGATTCAAAATTTGTTTCTACCTTTGCAACCTCGAAAGAGAGAAGATTCAGTAGCTCAGCTGGTAGAGCACAACACTTTTAATGTTGGGGTCCTGGGTTCGAG
>JAVXIH010000005.1:0-38700 GCA_036648455.1 Mucinivorans sp. | reverse complement strand
GATTTCGGGCAGCTCTACAACGGAAATACGCATTGCAATGGTTACGTTGTTTTGAGTGATATTGTTATTCACTGCAAATCAAAAGACGCTGGCGTCCGCCGCGCGAGAGCCCCAACCCCGCGGTCGGTACCCCGACACGGTGATTTATCGATTTACCATTAGACACAGCAATCAAAAGACGCTATGCGTTCGCCACCAGCGCCAAAGATAATACATCATCCAAAGTGTCTACATAATGAAATGTCAACCCCTTGATATACTGCTCCTTAATATCCGAAATATCTTTCCTATTCTCGCTCGACAACAATATATCACTCACCCCTGCACGCTTGGCTGCCAAAATCTTCTCCTTGACACCACCAACGGGCAACACCTTGCCCCGCAAAGTCGTCTCGCCTGTCATCGCAATGCGCGCCTTGACCTTGCGCCCCGTGAAAATCGACACAATAGCCGTAGCCATAGTAATGCCAGCCGATGGACCATCCTTAGGTATCGCACCCTCGGGCACGTGAATATGTATGTCATTGTTGTCGATCACATCCTGCGCAATGCCGAGCTGAACCGCGTGTGCCTTGACCCAACCAAGAGCGATCGAGGCCGACTCCTTCATCACATCACCCAAATTACCTGTGAGCACCACATTCCCCTTACCCGAATTGAGCGACGATTCGATAAACAAAATTTCGCCCCCAACCTCGGTCCACGCCAGCCCCGTGACAACACCAACCGATGCCGTAGAATCCTGCTTGTCACGCGTATAACGCGCCACGCCAAGGATCTTTTCCAACTTAGGAGAGTCAATGGTCACGTTGAACTCCTCGCCCATCGCGATCTCTTTGGCACGAAAGCGAACGATCTTGGCCAGCAACTTGTCGAGCGTACGAACACCACTCTCGCGCGTGTAATTCTCGATCAACTGTTCGAGCACCGCTCGACCAATTTTCAACTGATCTTTGCTCACCCCGTGCGCCGTTAGCTGTTTGCCCACCAAGTGTTTAGCGGCTATTTCTATCTTTTCTTCGGTCAGATAGCCACTCACATTGATCATCTCCATCCGATCGCGCAGCGCAGCTGGAATATTATTTATATTGTTAGCCGTGGCCATAAAAAGCACGTGACTCAGGTCGTATTCCAGGTCTAAATAGTTGTCGTGGAATGTAGAATTTTGTTCAGGGTCCAACACTTCAAGCAACGCCGAACTAGGATCGCCCTGCATAGAGGAGGTCACTTTGTCGATTTCGTCGAGAATAATCACTGGATTAGACGACCCAGCGCGTTGCAAGGTCTGGATGATGCGACCTGGCATCGCACCGACGTATGTGCGGCGATGGCCGCGAATTTCGGATTCATCGTGCATCCCTCCGAGCGAAATACGCCCGAATTTGCGCCCCAACGAATCGGCAACCGACCGCCCAAGCGAGGTCTTGCCCACCCCAGGCGCGCCATACAAGCACAGAATTGGTGATTTCAAGTCGCCTTTGAGTTTCAAAACCGCCAAGTGCTCCAAAATCCGATCCTTCACTTCGTCGAGCCCAAAATGGTCAGCATCAAGGCGCTTTTTGGCACGTTTGAGATCCAAATTATCAGTGGTCATCGATTGCCAAGGCAAATCGAGCATTAGTTCCAAATAATTGATCTGCACCGAATATTCCGACATCATCGGATTCAGGCGATCGAGTTTTTGCAACTCTTTTTCAAAAACATCCGCCACCTCTTTGCTCCATTTTTTCTCTTTGGCCTTGGCGCGCAACTCCCCCGCGTCGCCTTCGTCAGCCTTGTCGCCAAGTTCGTCTTGGATGGTACGCATTTGTTGTTGCAAGAAATATTCGCGTTGCTGTTGATCGATCCCCTCGCGCACTTTTTCCTGTATTTCGTTCTTCACTTCCAAGTTTTTTTGCTCTTTGAGCAACACTTCGAGCAGCTTACGCGCACGAGCCAAAAGCCCTGGCGCTTCGAGCAATGATTGACGATCTTCGTCCGAAAATTCGATGTTCGAACTGATAAAATTCACCAAACCACGCTGCGAATCGATGTTACGAATGGCGAACGAGGCTTCTTGGGGCAAGGTGGGCGAAATCTCGACAATGTTGAGCGCCACTTGTTTGATGGTGTCGATAATGGCCTCCATCTCGGGAGTTGATTTCACAACCACATTATCACGCAACGGACGCACCGAAGCCTTAAAATATGGATCTGAGGAGACAAATTCTTTGATCTCGAATTTCTCGATACCGTGCAAAATGACTGTCAAATTGCCCGACGGCATTTCGAGAACTTTAAGAATCGAGGCCGCCGTACCGACTTTGTATAGATCGTCAGGCCCTGGATTTTCGACACTCTGCAATTTTTGGAGCACAGCGCCAATCACGCCGCCCGATTTCTCAGCTTCGCGAACCAGACGCACCGATTTCTCGCGTCCAAGCGACACCGGAGTGATTGCGCCTGGAAAAAGCACCGAGCTACGAAGGGTGAGAATCGGTAATATTTCGGGCACATCAGGCATAGGACCACCCTCGTCTTCGGTTGCCAAAATTGGAATAATCTGTCGTCCATTGCCGATCATTTCGCTCAGTCCGTCTAATTGATCCTTGATTGATATACTATATTTTTTCGCCATTATAATTCTTTTTCGATTTGTGTAGACTTCATTCAAAAAGCCATAAAATATTTATTGATAATTATTTCATACATAATAATGAGCTTTTAAAAAATTATTGCGATGTTTTGACCGTGATTTTTGATCACTAATTTTTCGATCTCTTTCGTCCATATTTTACAATTTCAAGCCTTAATTTAGACCGCTAAATCATCGCCTTGGGCTCAAAAAATCTGATCCAAAACAGCCTCAAAAAACATAACACTAATTTTTTCCCATTACTTAGAGCGACAAAGTTAACAATTTTATTGTCTTTTCAGTATAAAAAGTGTACTTTTGCCCTCTATTTGAATACTACAAATTTTGTGCAACACCCATTAAATCTGCCAATATGTCAGAAAAACTATCGACAATCCCTGCCAAATATGATCCCACTGCCAAAGAAGATTTTTGGTATAATGACTGGCTCCAAAAAGACTATTTTCACAGCGAGGTAGACCCTTCGCGTACCCCATACACTATCGTCATTCCGCCTCCCAATGTAACAGGGGTGCTGCATATGGGGCATATGCTCAACAACACGATCCAAGACGTTTTGGTGCGCCGTGCGCGTATGCGTGGGCTGAATGCGTGTTGGGTTCCAGGGACCGATCACGCTTCGATTGCCACGGAGGCCAAGGTGGTGCAAAAACTTGCTGCCGAGGGAATTAAAAAAACTGACCTCACACGTCAAGAATTTTTGGCTCACGCGTGGCAATGGCGCGAAAAACACGGTGGAATTATACTCGAACAGCTCAAAAAACTAGGGACTTCGTGCGACTGGGCGCGTACCAAATTCACGATGGACGACGATATGAGCGAGTCGGTGATCCGCGTTTTTGTCGACCTATACAACAAAGGGAAAATCTATCGCGGGGTGAGAATGGTGAACTGGGATCCAGCTGCGCTGACTGCCCTGTCGGACGAAGAAGTGATTTTCCAAGAGCACCAAGGCAAACTCTATTACCTTCGCTATCACGTTGTTGGCTCGTCAGAATACCTGATCGTTGCCACTACTCGACCCGAAACCATACTGGGCGACACGGCGGTTTGTGTCAATCCGGCCGATCCTCGTTATACTCATTTGCGTGGCAAACACGTCATTGTGCCAATCGTTGGGCGCGAAATTCCAATCATCGAAGACGATTATGTTGACATCGAATTCGGGACAGGAGCTCTGAAAATCACCCCGGCACACGACGTGAATGACTATGTGATTGGCGAAAAATTCGGGCTCGAAGTGATTGATATTTTCAACGATAACGGCACGCTCAACGCTCACGGAATGCAGTACGAGGGGATGGATCGCTTCGCGGTGCGCGATAAAATTGTCGCCGACCTGGCAGCGGCTGGTCTGATCGAAAAGATAGAAGACTACACCAACAAAGTCGGAACTTCCGAGCGTAGCGGTGCGGTGATCGAGCCAAAACTGTCGATGCAATGGTTCCTGTCGATGAAGGAACTAGCCGAGCCAGCGCTCGCAGCCGTGATGGACGAAACGATCAAACTCTATCCCGATAAATTCAAAAATACGTATCGTCACTGGATGGAAAACGTGCGCGATTGGTGTGTTTCGCGCCAATTGTGGTGGGGTCAACAGATCCCAGCCTACTACTTGCCAGTGCGCTCGGGCGGCGGTTTTGTGGTGGCTCAAACACCTGCCGAGGCGCTCGCGTTGGCTCAAAAGAAAGATCCATCAATCACGATGGAAGAACTGCGCCAAGATCCAGATGTGCTCGACACGTGGTTCAGTTCGTGGCTTTGGCCGATTTCGGTTTTCGGCGGGGTGATGGATCCAGAAAACGAAGAAATCAAATATTATTACCCAACAAACGACCTGGTGACGGCTCCCGAAATTCTATTTTTCTGGGTGGCGCGTATGGTGATCGCTGGGTATGAATATCGAGGTGAAGCCCCATTCAAAAACGTATATCTCACTGGTATTGTGCGTGATAAACTTCGTCGAAAGATGAGTAAATCGCTCGGCAATTCGCCCGATCCGTTGGATCTGATCGCCAAATTCGGAGCCGACTCGGTGCGTGTGGCTATGATGCTTTGCTCGTCGGCAGGCAACGATATTATGTGGGACGACTCGCTAATTGAGCAAGGTCGCAATTTCGGCAACAAAATTTGGAACTCGTTCCGTCTGGTCGAAATGTGGGAAATCGATCCCGAGATCGCACAACCAGAAAGTTCTCGTCTGGCGATCGAGTGGTTCAATGCCCTGTATAACAAGACGATCCAGGAGATCGATGCCGATTTTGAGCAATACCGAATTTCGGATGCGCTGATGAAACTTTATAAATTGTTCTGGGACGATTTTTCGGCAACTTACCTGGAAATCATTAAACCTGCCTACCAAGCGCCCATTGACAAGAAAACTTTGGACCAGACGATCGTTATTTTCGAAGGGCTACTCCAACAACTTCACCCATATATGCCTTTTATCACCGAGGAAATTTGGCATTACGTGCGTCAGCGCGGCGAGCGGGAGAGTATAATGGTGTCGCAATATGGCGCGATCGAAAAGTTCGATCTCGCAACCATCGAACGTATGGATTTGGCGCTGGCCGTGGTGAGCGAAATTCGCGCCATCCGCGCCTCGAAAAATATTTCGCCTCGTGTGGCGCTCGAATTGAAAGTCGTGGCCGACGACAATTACCCAGCCGAACTGAGCTCGATAATCGAAAAATTGGCAGGCGTATCGTCCATCGTTTTGGTGAACGAAAAACCACAAGGCGCGATAGGATTTATTGTCAAAACTACCGAATATTTTGTGCCACTCACCGCATCGGCAATCGACGTGGAGGCCGAAATCGCCAAAGCAGAGAAAGAGCTCGACTATCAGCAGGGATTCCTGGCCAGCGTGCTCAAAAAGCTCGCCAACGAGCGATTTGTAGCTGGGGCACCCGAGAAAGTGCTGCAAAACGAGTACGCCAAACGCGATGACGCACAAAGTAAAATCGCATCACTCACCGCGCAAATCAAAGAATTGCGCCACAACTAAATACAGGGGGCTTCTAAAAATTGAATTTTTCAAGGCGGGCAAGGTTGCAAAACCGGAGCTTACTTGAAGTAAGTGAGGATTTTAAGATCCGAAGCCCTACGCCGAAAAAACGATTTTTAGAAGTCACCTACAGTATTTAGTTGTGGCGGTTTGACGAGTCAGAGTTGAGCAACTGCTCGAACTCCGACTCGTTGAGGATCTTGGTCCCCAGCTTGGTCGCTTTTTCGAGCTTTGCAGGGCCCATATTTTCACCCGCCACCAACAAATCAGTGTTTTTGCCAACACTGGCTTGATTTTCGCCACCATTTGACTCGATCAATATTTTCAATTCGTCACGTGAATGACGCACAAAAGTTCCCGAAATAACGACCTTTTTACCAGATAATATACTAGAAGTCAATTCTTTCTTCGCTGCACTTAATTGTACTCCTGCTTGGCGCAAACGCTCAATAATCATACGGTTTCTCTCATCAGCAAAATATTCGATAATACTCTGTGCTATTTTTTCGCCCACCTCGTCAACTTCGAGCAACGTTTCATATGAAGCCGCTTCAAGTGCTGTAATAGAACGAATTGCATCTGCTAATTTCCGCGCCGTAGTCTGGCCAACATAACGAATACCAAGCGCAAAGAGCACCCGAGCATAAGGAACTGTTTTAGATTGTTCGATTCCGCGAATAATATTATTTGCCGACAGTTCACCCAAACGATCTAGATTAGCAATATTACCTACTGTTAGATCATACAAATCTGCAATATTATTAACTAACCCCGCGCGATAGAGCATTTCGATGGTTTGCTCGCCCAGTGAATCGATATACATCGCCTTGCGCGAAACGAAATGCACTACCCGACCCACAATTTGCGGCGGGCAACCCAGCGCATTTGGGCAGTAATGTTTGACTTCACCGTCCAATTGTTCTAACTTAGTTCCGCAGACTGGGCAATGAGAAATATAGACAAAGGGCTTACTATCAATCAATCGAGCCGACAAATCGACGCGAGTAATCTTTGGAATAATTTCGCCACCCTTCTCGACGGCCACCATATCGCCAACCCGAATATCGAGTAAGGCCATCTGTTCCGCATTGTGTAACGACGCTCGCCGCACAACAGTGCCACTCAATTGCACCGCTTCCAGGTTGGCCACGGGAGTGACAGCGCCAGTGCGCCCAACACCATATTCAACTGACAACAAACGAGTTAACGCCTCTTCGGCTTTGAATTTATACGCCACTGCAAAACGCGGAGCCTTGGCCGTTGAACCCAACGAACGCTGCACATTCAAGTTATTCACCTTGATCACCACCCCATCGGTTGCAAATGGCAAATCGTGACGAGCTTTATCCCAATAATCAAGGTATTCTTCTACTTCATGCAATCCAATACAGACTTTTGAGTAAGATGATATTGCAAAGCCCCAAGCACGTAATTTTTCGAGGACTTCGCTTTGAGTTACAATATTATCAGCTCCTTGTACACTATATAATACGCAATCCAGCTCTCGTGATGCAACTTGTTCCGGGCTTTGCAATTTCAAACTACCAGAAGCGGCATTCCGCGGATTAGCCATCGGCTCTTCACCAATATCACTACGCGCGGCGTTGAGCTTTTCGAGTGTTGAAAAAGTCATATAAATTTCGCCTCTAACCTCTATATACTCCTGATCATCAGCATTTTGCAACTGCATAGGGATAGACCTAATCGTACGCACAGCGGCCGACACATCATCGCCCTGCACCCCATCGCCGCGAGTGACAGCACGCACAAAACGCCCTCGTTGATAGGTCAACGAAATCGCCGTGCCATCAAATTTCAATTCGCAACAATAGGCTTGCTCGCCACATTCTTTTTCGACTCGTTGGATAAAATCAAGCACCTCGCCCGCAGAATAAGTGTTGGCCAAGGACTGCATTTTATATCGATGTTTTACATTTTCGAAACCCGTCACCAAGTCACTTCCAACCCGAAGCGTAGGCGAGTTTGGATCGTAAAATTCGGGATATTGCTTCTCCAATTGAGCCAACTGAGCGAGCAATTCATCGAAAAGTTGATCACTCACCTCTGACGAATTTTCGACATAATATTTATGGTTCAAATGGTTGATTCGATCCCTCAGAGCGTATATTTGTTCCTTTTTTGTGTCATTCATAGCTCAAAATTACAAAAATTTTGTTTTGATTGCCTAGGTATTGTAAATTTTGCGTATAATTGCACAAAATTTAGTACACATTCATACAAAAAACAATATTAAATCGAATCATGACTACCAATTCTGAGATTGAAAAAAAAGCCGTCAAAAAACGTGTAGTGATAAGCTATGAGAACTTATCAGAGGATCTGACTACGGCTCTTAAAGAGCGTTATCCACTAGGCTTTACGGATCAAATGATCCGAGTTGACAAACCAAATGGAGATTTTTTCTACGGTGTAGTTTTCGAAACTCAAGACATCAATTACTTGGTGAAAATTTCTGTAAAAATCGACAATAAAGCTAAAGAAGAGATCGAAAAAGATCTTTTCGCCGACGAAGAAGTCGAAGCAGACGAAATAAAAGGAGCCGACGAAATCGAAGATCAAGCCGACACCGAAGACGAATAACAAAATGTCATCCCCAGGCAGAAACAGAACCTATTCCAACGGCGAAATCACAATCGTTTGGCGAGCCGCCGAGTGTACGCATTCAACACTGTGCTACACCCGATTACGCTCTGTTTTTGACCCCATAAAACGTCCTTGGATCAACCCTCACGGAGCCACAACCGAGCGCATTCTCGAAATCATCGAACAATGCCCATCACAGGCCCTTGCTTTTTTTTGGAACGATGAGTCTCGCAATCGCACCGAGCGCTCCAAAAAGCTGTTTCTGGGCTCTGTGAGCGCCTTGATGGATGCCAACCAGCGCCAAGAACCTAGTTGCGCGGCACAGATTAATATTCGAGCCAACGGGCCGGTGGTGGTCAGTGGCGATTTTGAACTTATTGATGCTCAAACGGGGGCGAAAATGGGTAGTTGGAAAATGATTTCGCTGTGCAGATGCGGTATGAGTCGAAATATGCCACACTGCGACGGGTCTCATTTTTCGGCCGCTTTTAAGGCGAAATAAAATGAAAGATGAAAAAGTTAAAATCGAGGTCACCACAGGCGGACCAATAGTGGTCAAGGGTAACTTTACGATCATATGTTCGGACCTATCGCATTTTGAACCTACAACCACTCAACAAAAATACGGAATTACAATATGTAGTTGTACAAAATCGGCAACTATGCCCTTTTGCGATGGTTCGCATAAGGCGAACAAAGTCGATTCGACCAACAAATCACACGATAAATAAACTCAAATAACGTTGCCTTGAATAAAGAATTACTACTATGCTCCGGAGCGCCGCTCGATATGTGCGACGACAAAAAACTGGGAGAAATAGTGCGTGATTGGCAAGGAACTAAAATAATTTGTGGCGGCACAACAGCAAAAATTATTGCTCGTGAATTGGATCGTTCATTGACCGTTGACCTGGAATCGGCACGTAACTCGACACTGCCACCACGCTCAGTTATTGATGGCATTCAAATAGTTAGCGAAGGCATAATTACGTTAGGCAGGGTGCGAAACTTGCTCGAATCGGTGGCTAGTCAAGGCCATTCGTTTTTCACTTCATCGGGGCAAGTAGACAGCCAAATTGCGCAATATTTGCTAGACAGCAACGACCTACTTTTTGTGATTGGGACACGGCTCAACAAAGCTCATTTCGACCCTTGGATCCCCGTTAGACTGGAACGCCGAGTCGATTTATTGGCCGATATCGTAAAAATTCTTCGCGAAGATTTCGGAAAACACATCCAAGAACACTTTATGTAGTGCTCTGCTCTTGATTACAATACAAAATTAGGATCTGTAACGTGCATCAACAGATCCTAATTATAAAGGGGAGCTCTGAAAATTAAGATTTCCAGAAGCCACTGGAATATTTAATTGTATTTTTCTACGATTTTTCCTCCCGTTTCTATCGCCTCGATGTTGGCACCGATCATCCCGTGAGCACGTTCAGGCAAAGATTTAGCAAGCCCTAATTTAATGTTTTCAATGTCAACAATAGGACGAATTTTGAGGTATGCCCCAAGCACTATCATATTGAACACCTTGATGTTACCTGATTGAGCCGCTTCCGCCGTTGCTGGAATTTTGTATATCGTAACGTCGCTCCGCTCGGGAGCGTGAGTCACCCCATTGGGGTCGAAAAACAAAATTCCGCCTGGTTTCACACTCTTAGTGAACCGATCAACCGATTGTTGATTGAGCGCAATTACAACATCATATTCGTGCAACACAGGCGAACTGATCGCCCGATCGCTCACAATTACCGTCACATTTGCCGTTCCGCCGCGCATCTCAGGACCATAAGATGGTATCCACGACACCTCTTGACCTTGCATAACAGCGCCATACGCCAAAATTTTACCCATCGAGAGCACGCCTTGCCCGCCGAATCCAGCTATCAATATCTCTTCCTTCATTACATTTCGTTTTTAAGATCGCCAAGCGGATACTCGGCAAACATATTTTCGCTCATCCACTCGTTAGCCTTTACTGGGCTTAGCTTCCAGCCACTATTGCACGTTGCAACAATTTCTACGAATGAAGTGCCGCGACCTTGCATCGAATTCTCGAACGCCTTGCGCAAAGCCTTCTTTGCATTCTTAACGGCAATCGGTTTTTCGACACTCTGACGTGTCACATAGCACACCCCAGGCAGATTTTTGATCATCTCGCCCATCTTGTACGGGAAACCATTGATCGCCGATTCGCGCCCGTGAGGCGTGGTAGCGGTTTTCATACCAAGCAAAGTCGTGGGAGCCATTTGACCGCCAGTCATACCATATATTGCATTATTAATAAAAATAATTACAATATTTTCTCCGCGCGCGCAAGCGTGAATCGTCTCCGCCGTACCAATGGCCGCCAAATCGCCATCACCTTGATATGTAAAGACCAACTTGTTGGGCGACAAACGTTTAAGCGCTGTTGCAATGGCAGGTGCGCGTCCGTGAGCAGCTTGGACCCAATCGATGTCGATATAATTATAGGCCAAGACTGCGCAACCAACTGGCGACACGCCAACGGCTTGGCTTTCGAGCCCCATTTCGTCTATCAATTCGGCTACAATCTTATGTACTGCACCGTGGGAACATCCAGGGCAATAATGCATAACTTTATCCGTAATCAGACGTGGTTTTTTGTAAACTCGCGTCTCGTCTGTTTTTTCTACAATCATTTCATCAATTCTTTAAGAGCCTCGTAAACTTCTGTTGGTGAGTGAACTATACCACCATAGCGGCCATAATGTTCGACTCGACAACCACCTGCAACAGCCAATCGCACATCTTCCACCATCTGTCCTGCGCTCATTTCGACCGACAAAATCGCCTTACAATGTTTTGAAGCATTTTTGATCACCTCGGTCGGAAAAGGGAACAAGGTAATCGGACGAATCAGCCCAACCTTAAACCCATCGGCACGAGCATCCTCCACCACTTTTTGGCATACACGAGCGCTTGTCCCATAAGCAACCATAACATATTCAGCATCATCAACTTGGGTGGCTGTATAGCGCACCTCGTTTTGCTCAATAGTACGATATTTGGCTTGCAAATCGTAGTTGTGCTTTTCCAGATCGGCCGAATCCATAAAGAGCGAAGTGACGGTGTTCGCCTTGCGGTTTTTGCGACCCGTAGTGGCCCACGAACCACTTATTTCTTCAATCTGAGCATCAGTCCAGCGCTCCTTGACGGGCGAAAGTTTCACCTTCTCCATCATCTGACCAATCACCCCATCGGAGAGAATCACAGTAGGAATACGATATTTGAAGGCTAAATCAAAGCCAAGACCCACAAAATCATTCATATCCTGAACCGAAGCCGGAGCTAGAACAATCATCCGATAATCACCGTGGCCACCACCCTTAACTAGTTGTGTGTAATCTGATTGTGCAGCTTGAATCGAACCAAGGCCAGGGCCTCCGCGAACGACATCCACCACCAAGCAAGGCAATTCGGCACCAGCCAAATATGTAAAACCTTCACACATCAACGAAATACCAGGGCTCGATGAACTGGTCATAACCTTTTTGCCAGCCGATGCCCCGCCATAAACCATATTAATAGAAGCAGTCTCGCTTTCGGCCTGCAAGACCACCATACCCGACGTTTCCCACGGGCGTAGCTCCATCAAAGTTTCCATCACCTCACTCTGGGGGGTGATCGGATAACCGAAATAACCATCCGCGCCACACCTTATGGCAGCAATGGCCAACACTTCATTGCCTTTGAGCAATTTCACTTGATCACCTTCCATTATTGAATTTTTTGTTTGTAAACTTCAATCACACTGTCTGGACACACAATCGCGCAACCAGCACACCCAATACAAGCCTCTGGATTTTCCAGATAACTGAAGTTATAGCCCTTGCCATTAACCTCGTGCCCCAATGCCAGAGCCTTTGTCGGACAAATCGACACGCAAACACCGCAACCCTTACAGTTCTCGATGTCCACCACAATTGTCCCTTGAATTTTTGCCATTATTTCTATATTTTATCCCACTTATTATTGCTAACGTTTGTTTGACCCAAAAAAGTGCACACGAAAACTATTATCGATCAATGAAGCACAAATCACAGGCCTTCGAGGAAGAAAAACTACTCTTCGAGCGAATGGATCACCAGACCCGAACGCAACTTAGGTTCGAACCAAGTGGTTTTTGGCGGCATAATATTGCCCGAATCGGCAATGTCAATCAATTGTTTCATCGAGACGGCGTAAAGCGCAAAAGCAACGGCCATTTCACCACTGTCAACTCGATTTTCCAACTCGCCAAGACCACGAATACCACCCACAAAATCGATGCGTTTGTCGGTGCGTAAATCTTTGATACCTAGAATTTTATCCAGAACAAGGTTGGACAGAATTGTCACATCCAACACCCCAATCGGATCGGCATCGTTATACCGCCCCTCGCGCGCGGTGAGTGAATACCAAGCACCACCCAAATACATCGAGAAGTTGTGTAAGGCCTTGGGACGATATATCTCAAAACTGTGTTTCTCGACTACAAAATCTTCCTTCAATTTCTCGACCAATTGAGCGGATGTCAGACCGTTCAGATCCTTCACAACACGGTTATAATCAATGATTTTCAACTGATTAGCTGGGAAAATTACAGCCAAAAAATAATTATACTCCTCATTTCCGGTGTGAGAAGGATTTGCAGCTCGTTTTTGGGCAGCAACCCCTGCGGCAGCAGCTGTACGATGGTGTCCATCAGCAACATAGAGAGCTGGAATACGCTCAAAAATATCAGTAATCTTTTGTGTCAGACTATCATCCACAACCCAAAATTTATGCCCAAAACCATCATCAGCTTCAAAATCATAGACCGGATGTTCGGCGATCACATCGGCCACCAATTCATCCATTTCCGTCACCGAAGGATAGGCAAAAAATACAGGTTCAAGGTTCGCATTTTGAATCCGGACGTGCTTCATCCGATCCTCTTCTTTGTCTTTGCGCGTAAGTTCGTGCTTTTTGATTGTACCATTCATATAGTCGTCTGCGTGGCACGCAGCTACAAGACCATATTGTGTTCTGCCATCCATTGTTTGGGCATAAACATAGTATTTTGCATCATCATCTTGCACAAGCCAACCATTTTCGCGCCATTTTGCGAAATTTTCGACCGCCTTTTCGTAAGCAGCATCTGAATGCTCATCAGCGATGGGCACGAAATCAATCTCTGGTTTTATGATGTGAAGCAACGATTTCTCGCCAGCTTCGAAAAGCGCTTCCTTAGAAGACAACACGTCGTAGGGACGCGAAGCAACCTCGCGCGCCAGATCTACCGGCGGGCGTATGCCCTTGAATGGTTTTATTTTCATATTACTTTCTTATTCAATTCTTTAGCCTGACGATTTAGTTCGTTGGCTTGATTATTGAGCTCGACTTCGCGCTCGTTTTGTGGAATAAACTCCAACCCGTGAGGTTCTGAATGCGTAGAACTATCTACGTGACAGAAAGTTATAAACCCACGCGAAATCAAAACTTCGGGTGACCTGTAATCACGAGCCTCGACGTAAACCATAATTGTGGTTCGTCCGGTGCGCACTATCTGCGCCGAATAAGTGACGATGTGACCAGCACGAACTGGACTCAAAAACTCGATCCCGTGGACTCTAAGACACACAATACTAGATGGTTCTAGATTGTAGGCCACACAAATAAAGCCCGAGCCGACAAACCACTCACTAGAACGCCCCGCGTAGAGCGTTCCGTGGTGATTTAGATCTTCGCTTTTGACCAAATAATTAGTTCGGTGAATCCCAAAAGTCATCGTCAATGGTTATTTATTCAGTTGAAACTTGCGATCGCCCTCTTTCAAAAATCTCACAATTTGGTTAGCTGCGGCAAGCCCAGCCTTAACGTTGGCCTCAAAAGTCTCAGCACCCATTTTCTTTGGAGTGGCAAAGAAACGTTTACCGAATTTCTCGGCAAACTCAGCCCTAGCATCTGGCGCAACATCGGTAATATACTTTAAATCAGGACGTTCCTCCATTGCACGCATCAAACCAGCCTCGTCGATCACCTCCTTGCGAGCGGTGTTGATCAGCGTTGCCCCCTTAGGCATCGAACTAACTAAGGCACAGCCAATTGAACCCTTGGTTTGAGCAGTAGCAGGGATGTGAAGCGACAAATAATCCGCCGTTGAATATAGTGTCTCCACGCTATCAACGCGAATCACGCCATCGGTTTCGAACAGGCAATCAGTCACAAATGGATCGTAAGCTATAACCTTCATACCCAGCGCTTTACCAGCACGACTAACCAAGCGACCTACGTTGCCATAGGCGTGAATACCGAGTGTTTTACCCGCAATCTCGGTGCCAGCACCGCCAAATTGAGCGCGCGAAATGAAAATCATAAAACCGATAGCCAATTCAGCCACCGCGTTCGAGTTCTGACCCGGGGTGTTCATTGCCACCACGCCAGCTTTGGTGCACGCCTCGAGATCCAAATTATCGAAGCCAGCACCAGCGCGGACAACGATTTTGAGCTTTGGAGCTGCTTTGATCACATCGGCAGTCACTTTATCTGACCGCACAATCAGCGCATCCACATCGCCCACAGCCTTGATTAATTCAGCAGGCGAGGTATAACTTTCGAGCAACGCGGCTTCCATACCAGCCTCTTTTGCAATTTTAACGATACCGTCCGTTGCAGCTTTGGCAAAGGGTTTCTCGGTAGCAACTAATATTTTCATTGTAGTGTGATTAAAGTACTGAGTACTATTTAACTATTTGCTGTTCAAATTCTTGCATACATTTCACCAACGCCTCTACGCTTTCGAGCGGCAGCGCGTTGTAAGTCGAAGCACGGAAACCACCCACCAAGCGGTGTCCTTTCAGACCAACCATTCCCTGAGATTTAGCAAAATCAAGGAACTGAGTTGGATCCAGATCTTTATATTTTTCGCTGTACACAAACGGAACGTTCATCAACGAGCGATCTTCAACGGCAACAGGCGAAGCAAAAACAGAGTTACGCTCAATCTCGCCATATAATGTCTTAGCTTTCAATTGATTGATCTTTTGAATGGCAGGCACTCCACCGATCGATTTCAACCATTTCAGGGTCTCTTTCACCACAAAAATCGGAAAAACAGGAGGAGTATTGAACATCGAACCATCTTTGATATGAGTGCGGTAGTCCAACATAGTTGGGATTGGACGCTCAACGTGACCCAACACATCTTCGCGCACGATGACAAAAGTCACCCCAGCAGGACCCATATTTTTTTGCGCACCACCATAGATAAGTGCATATTTGCTAACGTCAACCGGACGCGATAGAATATCGGAGCTCATATCGGCAACCAGATTCACAGGACAATCAAGGTCAGTGTGATATTCGGTACCAAAAATAGTATTATTTGTTGTAATGTGGAGGTAATCCAGATCCGTCGGAATATCGAAACCCTTGGGAATATATGTATTGTTTTTATCCTCAGACGAGGCAACTTCAACCACTTGACCAAAAATTTTCCCCTCTTTCATCGCCTTTTTAGCCCACACACCAGTGTTGACATAACCAGCTTTTTTGTTGAGCAAATTGAAAGGCACCATACAGAATTGAGTAGACGCACCACCGCCAAGCCATAATATTTTGTGAGTGTCAGGCACTTGCAAAAGTTCTTTCAAAAGAGCCGTCGCTTGGTCAATCACAGCTTCAAAATCTTTCGTTCGGTGCGAAATTTCGATCAACGAGAGCCCCATTCCGTTAAAATCTAGAACAGCGGCAGCCGCATTTTCGATCGCCACGCGTGGCAGTATACAAGGACCTGCCGAAAAGTTGTGCTTTTTCATTGTTATACTTATTTTATTGTTTATTCAAAATCGACCCACCCGCGGCGTTAGTTGACCTAACGCCACAAAACGAATCATCGATTCACAAAGTTAACGATTATTTATCGTTTGCGCTACAAATTTCTGCAATTTTTTTGCCTAACATCACATACCCAGCCTCATTTAGGTGTAGATGATCGCCGCCGTAGAGCTCGACGCGTTGTTTACCATCGGCATCCACAAACCAATTCCACGGATTGACAAAACTTACATTGGAAGCGAACTCAATGTTGGACAATGTATTGGCCACTGCAAGTGATTTTTCGAGATTAGAATACGGAAAAGTTCCAAAGACAGTAATTTTAGCCTTAGGGAATTGCGCTGCCGCCTCGTCGGCCACCGCTTTGATGCCATAGGCCACATCGCGAGGATCGTCGCCCGGGGTGAGATTATTGACCCCGATGGTGATAAAGACGAATTTAGCTTTGCAATTTTGATAATTGCCGTTACGCAAACGCCACAAAAGACTTTCGGTGCGATCGCCCGAAATGCCAGCGCTGACCCAACGTACCGAATCGCCAAGCACACTTTGCAGCGCCTGGGTAATTGGTTTTTTGCCAGCGAAAGTATTGATCTTCACACGATCCATCCCACCCATCGCCTGAGTGATCGAATTGCCGAGCATCAGCACATCACACGGGCGTTGAAGAACTTTCGAAATTTCTTCGCTCACAACCCACCAATCAGCGCCATCGTTCCACCCCGCACCGCTGCGCCATTCATAACCCGCTTGGGCGGTGGCACATTTATTGGCAACTTGGTTGGTGGCCACGAGTATAAAATCGACTATCGTAGCCGGAGCGTAGAGCGAATGCGGATGGTGGCCAACCCCTTCTTTGCGAATAACGGTCATAAAACCACCAGCCGCTTGCAAACTATCTTTGAAACGATCTGTATTGTCTTTGACCCGCACCACGTCGTCGGCCATCCCCACAACGTGTATAATAGGTATGTTTTTCACCTTAGCGGCTTTGTCGATTGGGTTCCCTTTAAAATTTTTGACTTCGTCCACCGTTTTGAATCCATACACTTTCATCATCTCTTTGGTATCGCCTTCGCTCTTGATGAGTGGCCAATCCGAGAGGTTCATCACCGGCGCATCGGCATAAATGGCAGCCACTTTCTCAGCATTTTCGGCCGCCCAATTATATACGATCAGCCCACCGCGGCTCATCCCTTCCAACACGACTTTGGGCGCAAAGCCAGCCGCGATCATCTTTTTGTAGAATTGATTGTAACGTTCAACGGCCACTGGTGCACCAAACAGATTCTCGACCGGACAATATGCGATATGGAAGCCACGCTCCAAAAGCGCCTGGTCGGTCTGAGGTTCGTGACCCCAAAAACGTGCTCTGATCACCCATTGATTGCCACTTTTGCTCCCCACGCGAGGCTCAACGATGCGATAGCCACCACCCCATTCATAGCCTTGATAACCGTGAAAATTAAATTTAGTCGCATTTTTTGGAGCTACTTTTTGTGCCAACGACTCTTGCTTTTTAGACAAAGTCAACACGGGCGCAATGCGTTCAACCATACGCGCCGCGCCGATCGCACTGGGGTGCAACTTGTCGGGCATAATGTAGGCTGGAATCGGGGCGTTAGGGTTGAAAACGTGATACAGATCAATCACCTCCAACTCGTTTTCGTAGGCCAACTCCTTTATTATAGGATTGATCGTTTCTTCGTATATTTTGTTAGTACCTTCGTAAGCTCCGCTAGGCAAATAGCAAGGCACTGGGGTGAGCAAAATAATCCGCGGATTGCTCGGCAAAGCCCTATATAGATTGATTAATTTCTGATAATCGGCCTTGTAATCGCTCTTAATCTTGTCGCGATTATTGGTTTTTGTATCGTTGGTACCAAGTTTGATCAAAATTATGTCGGGATTGAACTCAACCGAAGACTTGAATTGACCAGTGGTAATGTATGGATAATCGGATTTAGAGAGCATCGAATAACCGCTTGCGCCGAAATTCACAACCCAATACTTATCGCCCAGAACTCGCTGCAACTGAGCTGGATAGCTATTCTGGGCTGGATTATCGATCCCCGCGCCATAAGTTATACTATTACCTACGGCAGCCACGCGCACCTTGTCAGCGGCAGTGCTGAGCAATACGGCGCAAAAAATTAACGTTAATGATAAAATAAGTTTTCTCATAATTTTGATTACTTTTGTGGGTTCAATGAATTTGAGCTCAATGAGGGGCGAAGATATAAGTTTTTTCTGATAAATGCAAGATTTTTCTCAAGGTAAAATAGGTCGGCAAATCATATTTTTTTCGGTTCCAATCATCCTGGGCAACCTATTTATGCAACTTTACCAAATAGTTGATTCGGTGATCGTCGGTCAATATTTGGGCAAAGAGGCGTTGGCTGCCGTTGGGGCGAGTATGCCTGTGGTTTTTGCCGTTGTGTCCCTCGTTATTGGCATCGGAAGTGGCGCTAGTGTTGTGATTTCGCAATATTTCGGAGCCAAAAACGATGAGAAAGTCCGCATCACGAGCGATACGCTACACGTTTTTCTGCTTGTGATGGGTGTGCTGATTGGTCTGGTTGGAATTTTCGGTAGTCGAACAATCTTTGAACTTTTGCGCCTACCGCCCGAATTAATTCCGATGGCCACCGACTATCTACAAGTCTATCTGGGTGGCGTTTTTATGCTTTTCGGTTTCAACACCATTGTTGCTATTTTGCGTGGCGTTGGTGACTCCAAAACCCCACTCTATTTTCTGATTTTCTCAGCTTTTCTCAACGTGGGGCTCGATTTTCTGTTTATCGTCACCTTCGGTTGGGGCGTTGCATCGGCCGCTTGGGCTACTGTGATTGCCACTGCGGCAGCCTATGTAATGATTATTTTATACGTCAATCACAACAAAAAAATAATCTTCCATATTAATTTTCTCAAACTCCATTTCGATCGCAAAATCTTCAAGCAATGTGTTGATTACGGCCTGCCGACAGGGCTCCAACAAGCTTTTGTCGCCTTGGGTGGCGTGGCCTTGATGGGTATCGCCAACGGTTTTGGCACCGATGTGATCGCTGGTTTTTCGTCCGCTATGCGTGTCGATGCGCTGGCCGTGATCCCCTCGATGAGTTTCGCCATGGCGCTGACCAGTTTCACCGGTCAAAACATTGGTGCTGGGCGCATTGACCGTGTGCGTAAAGGACTTTTTTCGACACTACTCTTTTCGTCGATCATTTGTTTGGTGATCACCATTGCAATTGTGGTGCTGGGTCGCCAAATTATTTCGCTCTTCACCACCGATGCCGCCGTAACGGATTATGGTGCTGAATATCTGGTCGTTGTCAGTTCGTTTTACATCCTTTTTTCTACTATGTTCATCATCAACGGTATGCTTCGCGGAGCAGGCGCTGTGATGTTCACAATGTTCGCCACCCTGCTCGCCCTGTGGGGTATACGCATTCCGGCTGCATTAATTTTAGTACCTTTGATCGGCGCATCGGGTATTTGGTGGAGCATTCCCATCGGTTGGGCGGTGGGTATGACGGCCTCGATTCTCTATTATCGAAGCGGAAAATGGAAAGAAAAATCAATTTTCAAAAAATGATAAAAGTTGAAGGAGCACGGGTTCACAACCTGAAAAATATTGATGTTCAAATCCCTAGCCAGAGCCTATGTGTAATTACCGGGCTTTCTGGTTCAGGTAAATCTTCACTCGCCTTCGACACCATTTATGCCGAGGGGCAGCGGCGTTATCTCGAAACATTAAGCGCCTATTCTCGCCAGTTTATGGGTTCACTCGAACGCCCAGATGTCGATAAAATTTCTGGACTTTCGCCCGTAATTGCTATCGAGCAAAAAACCTCTTCGCGCAATCCGCGATCAACCGTTGGCACGGTGACCGAGATCAACGATTTTCTGCGTCTACTGTTCGCTCGTGCTTCGATTGCGTACTCCAAGGCAACTGGCCAAGCAATGGTACACTACACTGATGATCAAATCATTGCAAAGATTTTCGAGCATTATTCAGACAAGAAAATAGCAATTCTCGCCCCGCTGATCAAAGGACGCAAAGGGCATTATCGCGAACTTTTCGAAACTCTGCGTTCCAAAGGTTTCATCTACGCCCGTATCGATGGTAAAATTGTAGAAATGACTCATTTATTACAATTAGATCGTTACAAAATACACAACATTGAATTAGTTGTCGATCGTCTGATGGTCGACATTCCATCCACCGAACGCTTAGCCAAAAGTGTGTCAGATTCCTTCCGCTATGGCAAAGGATCGATCGCCGTTGTGGAACTTTTTGCCGACAAAACGATCGAAGAAGACCGCCAAGAATTACACTATTTTTCGCGCTCTTTGATGTGCCCCACCACCGGCATCGCATACCAAGAACCACAACCCGCCACCTTCTCTTTCAACTCGCCACTCGGTGCTTGCCCTGTCTGTTCGGGTCTAGGCGTGCGCAACGTTTTTGACATCACCAAAATCATTCCAAACCCCAAACTTTCGATCGAACGAGGGGCAATCGAACCGCTTGGCAAGAAAGGAAAAGGCACCTTGGTTTATGCCAAGATCGAAGCCCTGGCTCACCGATACGGCTACACAGTCAAAACCCCAATCAACGAATGGGACGAGGATGCACTAAGCGCCTTGGTCGAAGGCGAAAACGAACCTTTGCGCATCACAGCAGCCAGCGGAACGACATATATGAGCTCCTGGGAGGGGGTGATTGCCTACCTCGAGAACCAAGTTGACGAAGGCCCTCGCGGAGCAAAATGGAAAGAACAATTTATCGAAAAACAGACCTGCACCGCGTGCGCAGGAACCCGTCTAAAGGAAGATAGTCTGTTTTTCAAGGTCGATGGATTCAACATCGCACAGCTCTCGGCTCTTAGCATTATAGATCTTCATAAATGGGCGATGGAGGTCGAAGAACGCCTTGAAAAAAAACAAAAAATGATTGCCCACGAAATCCTGCGCGAAATACAATCTCGTCTAGGATTTTTGATTGATGTCGGGCTCGGTTATCTATCTCTCAACCGCAGCTCACGCACCCTGTCTGGCGGCGAAAGCCAACGTATCCGCCTGGCCACTCAGGTTGGGTCCGAATTGGTCAACGTACTATATATATTAGACGAGCCTAGCATTGGGCTTCACCAACGCGATAACATAAAGTTAATCAATTCATTACGCTCGCTGCGCGATGCGGGAAATTCCGTAATAGTTGTCGAACACGATGAACAAATGATCCGTTCGGCCGACTGGATTGTCGATGTCGGACCAGGTGCAGGCGTTCACGGTGGCGAAATTGTAGCCGTCGGAACTCTCGACGAAGTGCTTGAACAGCAAACACTTACCACCGACTACCTAAAAGGCCTTCGCCAAATCGAAATTCCAGCAGTGCGGCGCAAAGGGAACGGCGAGAAATTGGTACTCAAAGGTGCGCGAGGTAATAATCTCAAAAATATCACTGTTCACTTTCCGCTCGGCACTTTTATCGCGGTTGCAGGGGTGAGCGGCAGCGGTAAAAGCACGCTAATCAACGCAACTTTACGCCCTGTTTTGAATCGTGAATTTTATAATTCATACGACCAACCACTTGATTACGACACTCTTACGGGGATTGATAAACTCGATAAATTAATCGTCGTCGACCAATCACCCATCGGGCGTTCGCCGCGTTCCAATCCAGCGACTTATAGTGGCGTTTTTGGGGATATTCGCACCCTTTTCGAACACACCCAAGACGCACAAATACGTGGTTATAAAGCTGGTAGGTTCAGTTTCAATGTCAAGGGCGGGCGCTGCGAAGAGTGTCGGGGGGCTGGTGTTTCGGTGATCGAGATGAATTTTCTGCCCGATGTTTATGTAACCTGCCGCTCGTGCGGTGGACACCGCTATAATGTTGACACACTGGATGTTCGCTTTCGGGGCAAGAATATCGATCAAGTGCTCGCAATGACAATCAATCAGGCTTGCGATTTTTTTGAAGCACACCCAGCCATTTTCACAAAGTTGCACGCTATGCAACAAGTTGGTTTAGGCTATCTCACTCTGGGTCAGCCATGTACAACACTATCTGGCGGTGAAAGTCAGCGTTTGAAACTAGCCTCAGAACTTAGTAAACGGGACACTGGACGCACAATGTACCTATTGGATGAACCAACAACTGGATTACATTTTGAAGATGTAAAAGTACTACTCGAAGTACTACAAAAACTTGTAGACAGAGGCAATACCGTACTCGTTATCGAGCACAATCTCGATGTAATCAAGGTGGCTGATTACGTTATCGACATCGGTCCCGAGGGTGGGCAAGAGGGAGGTTTCCTGATCGGCGAAGGTACCCCAGAAAAGATTGCACGTATCAAAGAGAGTGCAACAGGTAAATTCCTTAAAACTATATTATAACATTGTATTATGAGCGAACTTCTATCATATACCTTTGTACAGAATGCTCTATTGGCCGCCTTGCTTTCGGGTATATCGTGCGGTATAATAGGCACTTACATCGTCACCAGAAGATTAGTCTTTCTCAGCGGAGGCATCACCCACAGCTCATTTGGCGGCATCGGCATTGCATATTGGGCAGGACTTGATCCAACTCTGGGCGCTTTGGTTTTCGGTGTTTTATCTGCTTTTGGCATCGAGGCGCTCGGTCGTGGCGACCGTCTACGTCCCGACACTGCCATTGGTATTTTATGGTCATTTGGGATGGCGATCGGCATTCTATTCATCTTTCTCACACCTGGTTACGCGCCTAATTTGATGGGATTTTTGTTCGGAAATTTATTACTCACATCGTGGAGCTACATTAAGATTTTAATCGCCCTTGTCGCATTTCTAGTTGTAATTTTCACAATTTTATATCGCATAATTATCAGCGTATCCGTAGATAATGAATATTCAACATCTCAGGGCGTTTGGGCTTCGACAATCAACTATTTTATGATCGCACTGACGGCCATAACTATTGTGCTCAACATACAAATAGTTGGCATTGTACTGCTTATATCAATGCTCACCATTCCAGTTGCCATTGTTAACACATTGACTAATAGCTTTTCTAGAATTATGATTTTCTCCAGCCTCGTTGCCGCATTCGCCGCCATCGGTGGCCTCGCAGCCAGCTATTTATGGGATGTTCCGTCATCGGCAATGACGGTCGCAATTTTAGCGCTCATTTTTGGTCTCGTCAAAGGAATGCACCTTGTTTTTATTCGATATCGGGAGCATAAATCTTTGGCGTAATAGTTCCGCGAAGCACGCCTAACACACTGTCACGCAATGCGTTCATTTCGTTTTGCCCAGCATACACAGCCACAGGTGCAATGTAATCTACGCGCCGCATAATACGATCGACTATCTCTTTTGAATGAGCCATACCGCCAGTAATAATAATTACATCAACTTCCCCGTGCAGTACAACAGACATCGCACCGATCTCTTTTGCAATATTATAGCATAAAGCATCCAAAATTAGTTCCGCGTGTTGATCGCCATTTTCGACCATCCGAAGCACCTGCTGCGTATCGTTAGTTCCCAGATGAGCCACAAATCCGCCTTCGCCCTTAACTAGTTTTTTCATCTGTTCATATGTGTATTTACCTGAGTAACAGAGCATAACTAGATCACCAACGGGCAACGTTCCACTACGCTCGGGGGTAAAAGGCCCCTGACCATCCAGGGTGTTGTTGACATCAATAGCCATCCCGTGGCGATGAGCTGCAACCGAAATTCCTCCGCCTAAGTGTGTGATTATCATATTCATATCCTCATACTTACGCCCCATTTTATCAGCGTAGATCCGCGCCAAAGACTTATGGTTCAACGCGTGAAAGACAGATTTCCTCTGAAAAATCGGCAACCCAGTTATTCTAGCCACATCGTCCATCTCGTCAACTACCACAGGATCAGCAATATAAGCGATCACATCACGCCCCGTTTCATTCGAAATTTGTCGTGCAATTTCGTCAGCAATCAGCCCCCCGAGATTCGATGCGTGCTCGCCAACTGGCGAAGTAACCAAATCGCGTTTCATCGCATCATTAACGGGATAAGTCCCCGAACAAATAGGGTAAATCAGACCTCCGCGCCCGACAATAACATCAAAATTCATCAAGCTAACTGAATGGTTAACAAGTTCTTGCTCAATAGCTTGCTTGCGAAAATCGAACTGATCAACAATACAGTCAAAGAGAGATAAATCTTGATTTGAATGATGAATATTGCTTTCAAATACAAGATTTTCACCGTCAAAAACAGCTATTTTGGTAGAAGTAGAGCCAGGATTAATGGCCAAAATCATTTCACTCATTGTAATTTATTTTACTCTAATTATTGTAATTCCATCACGCAACGGAAGCATTACCTTCTCCACCCGCGTGTCGTGTGCAACAAAATCATTAAACGCTTTAATTGCCTGAGTTTGAGTATCTTTACGATCGATCACATCAAGCAATACTTTACCACTCCAAAGCGTATTATCAGCTATAATAACCGACCCACTCGCCACCAACTTACGATCAAACAATATATTGTAATATTCCAAGTATTCTCTTTTATTAGCATCAATAAAAACGAGATCAAACTTCTCATTCACAAAACGTGCCAAAACTTCCAGAGCCGCCCCAAAATGCTGCTCTATCTTTGGACGCAAACCCGATTTTTCGAAAAACTCATTTTGTATGGACTGCAATTCGTCATCAATTTCAATCGTAACTATCTTAGCGTCAGCATTTAGAGACATTGCCATCGACAAAGTCGAATAACCAGTGTAAGTGCCTATTTCTAGAACTTTTTGAGGATCTAACATACTAGTAATCAGACTTAATAGTCGCCCCTCGACAGCACCCGAGAGCATACGCGGCTGTGTGACACGAAGATGGGTTTGACGCGCTAAATCACTCAAAATTTCTGGTTCTGCCCCACTCTTTTCTTCCAAATATTGATCGATTGTCATAATATCTAATAATATGTTAGTTTAGAAATATTATCATCAGAAAAAATTTCAGCTGCTACATCTCGTAATGATTTAGATGTTAGTGAGTTAATTCTTTCAGCAATAACACTATTTTCTTCAAAAGTATCGTAAAGCAACATACTTTTTGCAATAGAAATCATTGTACTTTCTCGATTTTCGCTACTCATAATCAACTGTCCGATAAATTGCTTCTTGTAACGATTTAATTGCGCTGGCGAAAAATCAACTTGATATAATCGACGCAACTCCTTGATAATCATTTTTTCAGCTCTTGCACATTTAGATTCATCTGAACTGAAATAAACACTCCACATACCAGTATCAACAAACGTCGAATATGAAGCTTCAACAGTATATGTTAGTGCATATTTTTCACGTAAAAGTTGATTAAGACGCGAAATAGAAGTTGGGCCACCTAAAACATTGAGCAAAAACGCCAGTTCTATCCTTTTATCGTCCATCGCCGAATAACCATACCCACCAAGCAAAACATGAGCCTGATGCAATTTTTTATTGTGTTTTACATTAAAAGGAGCTAGGCGCTCTGGCGTAATCCTGGTCGTAGATGGCGAAGGATCAGTCCACTTAATTGAGCCAAAAACTCGATCGCAAAGCACTTCAAAACGATGGACGGTCAAGGGAGACGACAAAGCAAAAATCACTTGTGACGGCTTATAATTACTGTGCGTAAAATGCAATAAATCAGTGCTTTTAATGCCTTTGATGTGATTTTTAGAACCTAGAATATTACGACCTAATGACGAACCAGCAAAGATTAATTCTTCAAATTCATCGAAAATTAATTCAGATGGAGCATCCTTATAAGAATTGATTTCATCGATAATAACATCACGTTCTTTATCGATATCATCTGGCTTGAAAAGAGAATTAAATACAATATCACATAACAAATCAGCCCCACGACCAACTACATCAGACGGAGCAGAAGCGTGCACCACCGTTTCCTCCTTGCTGGTGAAGGCATTCAACTCTCCGCCAACACTTTCCAAGGCACTGGATATTCGATAAGCAGAGCGTCGCGTAGTTCCCTTAAACAAAAGGTGCTCAACTAGGTGAGCAACACCGTGTTCCGACTCCAATTCATCACGTGTTCCTGCTCCAACCGTGATCGACATATGCGCCACTTTTGAGGGGGAATAGTGATGGATACAACGCACACCAGAAGCAAGTCTATATATGTGATAATCACTCATAAGTACATATTTATATCAATATAATATTGTGTTATACGTTAACGACACAATATTAAAGAGGTTTAATTTTAGCTAAATACTGCCCAGTATAGCTATTTTTACACTTTATAATATCAAGTGGCGTACCTTCAAAGACGACATAACCACCTTTGTCGCCAGCCTCAGGACCTAGATCGATAATCCAATCCGCAGATTTAATCACATCCATATTATGCTCAACAATGACAACCGTGTGACCCTTGTCAACCAGCGCATTAAAGGCTAAAAGCAATTTCTTAACGTCATCAAAATGCAAGCCAGTAGTCGGTTCATCGAAAATAAACATATTATGACCAGCACTATTTTCACGTAGTAGAAAAAACGCAAGTTTCACACGTTGACTTTCGCCACCAGATAGGGTGGAAGAACTTTGACCTAACTTAACATAACCCAGCCCAACTGATTGAAGCACAGATAGTTTCTCGACAATTTTAAGGCATAATTTATTTTTTTTCTCCACGCCGAAAAAATCAATTGCCTCGTCTACACTCATTTCTAATACGTCATAAATCGATCGACCTTTATATTTTATGTCCAACACAGCCTCCTTGAAACGACGACCGCCACAAACGTCACACACCAATTCGACATCGGCCATAAATTGCATTTCGACACGAATCACCCCCTCGCCCTTGCACTCTTCGCAACGGCCACCTGCAATATTAAATGAGAAATTAGACGATTCCATACGCGCAGCTCGCGCTGCAGGTTCTTCCGAAAAAAGCTTGCGAATTTCATCATAAACTTTAATGTATGTCACTGGATTTGAACGCATTGATCGCCCTATTGGATTTTGATCAACAAATTCAATCGCCTTGATTCTTGCAACATCACCTTGCAATCTATCATAATCACCTGGACGATTGCCTGTATCAACCACTTCGCGACGCAGAGCTGGATACAAAAGATCGGACACAAGAGATGACTTGCCACTGCCACTAACACCTGTCACACAAGTGATTACACCCAATGGAAACTTGACCGAAATGTTCTTTAAGTTGTTTTCGCGAGCACCTATAATTTCAATATAACTATTCCAATGGCGTACACTTTTAGGCGCTTCGATCTTCATTTTACCCAACAAATAAGCAGCCGTCAAGCTACGTTTCGATGCCTTTTGAATGTCGCTCAAAGGCCCATTATAGACCACCTCACCACCGTGAATACCTGCCGCCGGACCCATATCTATTAGTGTATCGGCGGATCTAATAATCTGTTCTTCGTGCTCGACAACGATCACAGTGTTGCCTATATTGACCAAATCGCGGAGCACAGACGACAAGCGTTGAGTGTCGCGAGGGTGTAAACCAATGCTCGGTTCATCGAGTATATAGAGCGAACCAACGAGCGAACTACCGAGCGAGGTAGCAAGGTTAATACGCTGGCTCTCACCACCTGACAGAGTTGCACTCGTGCGATCCAGGGTTAGATATCCCAGTCCAACTTCTACCAAATAATTCAATCGAGTTGTGATTTCAGTCATCAATCTTTCCGCTATAACCGAATCGTGCGCGTCAAGTGATAGGTTCTTAAAAAATACAAGTAAATCATCTATCGATAGATGGGACAACTCGGCAATTGTATGTCCGCCAACACGGACATACAAGGCTTCGGGACGCAGACGAGTCCCATTACAATCGGGACAAATACTTTTGCCCGTGTACCTTGAAAGCATTACACGATATTGTATTTTATATCGTTCTTTTTCAAGAAAATCAAAGAACCTATTTAATCCATCAAAATGGGCATTTCCTGTCCACAAAAGTAATTTTTGGGCATCTGTTAATTCATAAAAAGGCTTATGAATTGGGATTGCCGAAAGCTCAGAGGCCGCGATCAACCGGTTTCGCCATTCGCTCATCGTCTCGCCACGCCAACACACAATCGCATCGTCGAAAATCGATTTACTTTTGTCAGGAATTACAAGATTTTCATCTATACCAACCACTTTCCCGTAACCTTCGCAACGCGGACAAGCCCCAAGCGGGTTGTTATATGAAAAAAGATATTCGGTAGGTTCGATAAATTTGATGCCATCAGACTCGAAACGACGAGAAAAATCGTGTTTACACCAACCTTTGGCATCTTGATTTTCGGCCAGAATTACAACATCATCGCTGCCTAACTCCATTGCCCGCTGAACAGAATCGAAAACCTTACCTCGATCCATCTGCCCACCAACCACTCGATCGACAACAACCATAAAGGGCTCGTGACCAGAAGCGGAGGAAATGAAGTCTTCGATTGCAACTAATTGTCCATCAGCGACATCTCCAACAAAAAGACGAGAAAAACCATCTGAAAGCAAAAGAGTAAGACGCTCGATCAGACCTTGACCTTCGCCTAAAACTGGCCGCGCACAAATCATAGCACGCCTATCAGAGGCAAGCGTCAACAAAAAATCTACAACATAATCTACGTTATCACAACGAACCTCAGATCCAGAAATAGGTGAAAAAGTATGCCCAACACGAGCAAAAAGCAACCGCATATAATCATAAATTTCGGTCGTAGTGCCAACTGTTGACCGAGGATTCGAAGAGCTAACTTTTTGTTCCACAGCAATCGCGGGCGCAATACCAGTAATGCTATCAACGTCAGGTTTCTCGATACGGCCCAAAAATTGACGCGTATAAGCCGACAAACTTTCGACATAACGACGCTGACCCTCGGCAAAAATGGTATCAAAAGCTAGTGTCGATTTGCCTGACCCAGACAAACCCGTAATGACAACTAGCTGATTATGAGCGATTTTAAGCTCTATATTTTTAAGATTATGTACCCTCGCACCCTTTATATGGATTTCTTTGCTCATCTAATAATTTCGAATTGTTCTTGTCTTGTCGATTTTTCGCAATATTGACAACAGAGAGAAAGCTCGCCGTTGATGGTAGAAACCGAGAAATGAGTACGAATTTTTTCGTGATTTGTGATACACATCGGGTTGGCACAGCGCACAAACCCGTGCACCTCTTTGGGCGCAACTACTTGTCGCTTTTCGACAACTTCATAATTTTTGATTATCGAAATCTTGGCCGTTGGAGCTACAAGCGCCAAGTAACTAATCTGTTCATCAGAGCAATAAACATCCGTGATTTTAACTATCGCTTTGCTTCCCATACGTACGCTTTTGAGGTTGGTAGCAAAAGTGACTGGCGTTGCAACATACTCTAAACCAAGCAGATCAATCACTTGAAACAATGCTCTAGGGGGAATATGATCGATCACTGTACCATTTTCGATGGCACTAACTTTCATTATTTTATTGTCTTCCATAATTTTACTTCAATTATATATTGTATTAATGTCGACTATTTACTAGGAGCTGACTCTGGCTCCTTGCCCAACAAATATGACATAATAGCCATTCGAGCATAGACTCCATTTTGCGTTTGTTCGAAATAATAGGCGTGCTTGCTTTCATCGACCGACATATCAATTTCGTTTACACGAGGTAGAGGATGGAGAATTTTCATCGTAGGCTTGCAATTTATCAACATATCAGCCTTCAAAATATAAGCGTTTTTGACACGTTCATACTCCATTGCATCCGAAAAGCGCTCGCGTTGCACACGAGTCATATAGATGATGTCGGCTTCGTTGATCCGCTCCATCAAGTCGCTAGTTTCGTAATACGGGATACCTTTATCATACAAGAATGTCTTGTATTCGACAGGCATTTTCAGTTCGTCTGGTGACACAAAAGTAAAGCTGGCGTTGAAATGCGACAGAGCCTGCAAAAGCGAATGCACGGTACGCCCATATTTCAGATCACCGACCATCATAATGTTGATCCCGTTCAAATCGCCTTGGGTTTTTTTGATCGAATAGAGGTCGAGCAACGTTTGCGAAGGGTGCTGATTGGCTCCATCACCTGCGTTAACCACCGGCACACTAGACACTTGGCTAGCATAACGCGCCGCGCCTTCGACCGAATGACGCATAACAATCATATCACAATAGTTGGACACCACCTTGATCGTGTCGTGCAAAGTTTCGCCCTTGCTGACACTAGTGGCCGATGAATCGGAAAACCCGATCACCCGACCGCCCAAACGATTGATCGCACTCTCGAAACTGAGCCGAGTGCGGGTAGATGGCTCGAAAAAAAGCGAAGCCACCACCTTGCCATATAATAAGCGCTGTGCTGGATTCGCCTCGAAATCGGCTGCCATATCAATAATTTTCAGAATTTCCTCTCGTGAGAAATCATCAATTGATACTAAACTTTTCATATATTTTTACTTAATTATCTTATCCAACGCTTCGACAAGTAACTCGTATTTCGACTGGCGAACTGAAATATTAACCACCGAACGATCCTCGTCACTCGACATATTAACCACCCGAGCTTCAAACGATTTTACTGTGCGTAATACTTTGTCTAGCAACGCATAATCGACAGTCAATTGAAGCTCTACTTTAACTATTTTTTCTATCACCTCCGCCTTATCCAACGCATCGGACGCTGCGGCACGGTAGGCGGCGATCAAACCAGGAACGCCAAGCAAAGTGCCACCAAAATATCGCACCACAACCACCAAAGTGTCCGACAGACCACGCGAAAGAATCTGACCCAAAATCGGACGACCAGCCGTACCACTCGGCTCGCCATCGTCGTTAGCCCGCCACTCATCGCCACCCGCCCCGATGCGATAAGCATACGTACAATGCCGCGCGGCGTGGTGTTCGGCTCGCAAACCAGCCACCAAATCCTTGACCTCGTCCGCCGAGGTCACCGCAAAGGCATATGCGATAAAACGACTACCCTTCTCTTTTATTTCGCCACGCACGGCCGACGATATACTTTTATAACAATCCACGCTAACAAAAGTACGCTTTTTGGTTCAAAGATCAAAATAAAATTTGTTTTTTGAGAAAATATGTTTATCTTTGTCTGAAAGTTAAACAAACCTATTAATGTGTCACTACGATTTCCGCAAATCGTAGTGGCACTATCTTTTATTACAATGGCACAAATTAACCACACCACCAAAGAGGGGTACGACAAATTAATGTCCGACTTGGTCGCTATGCGCGCACAACGCGTTCTGATTTCAGCCCAAATAGCCGAAGCTCGCGACAAGGGCGACCTATCTGAAAATGCCGAGTATGATGCCGCGCGCGAGGCGCAAGGTATGTTGGAGATGCGTATGGCCAAGCTCGAAGCAACAATCGCTTCCACTCGCATTATCGACACCAAACACATCAACAACAAGACGGTTCAGATACTTAACAAAGTGAAAATCAAGAACGTAAAGACTGGTTCGATTTTGGAATACACGCTCGTATCCGAAAGCGAAGCCAACCTACGCGAAGGGAAACTCTCGATTCACACCCCGATTGCTAAGGCCTTGATGGGCAAGAAAAAAGGCGATACGATTGATGTCACCGTCCCGAGTGGCATTCTGAGAATTGAGCTGCTAGACATTTCGATCTAAGCGGCCTTCATATCGCTGGCTGAAAGGTCAGTTAGAACATACAATACCAAACAACGGAGTGTCATAATTAGATGGTGCTCCGTATTTTTTTGCACTATTAATCAGCAACATACATCCACAGATTAACACTCGACGATCCACAGACACTTAATGATAGTCAATCGGACGAGGCACCTGAGGTCGGAAACTATCCATTTCCAACGTTGATTCGTTCGACAAATCAAACCAATTGAAACCATAATTTTCTGGCTTACGAAGCATCACTCCGAAACGAAGCTGTATGTTGTTGAAAATCAGACGTTCGTTCTTGATACGAATACCAATCCCCATAGCCGAAGAAAACTTATTAGCAAAAATATCGGGGTTCCGCCCCATAAAGCCAAAATCGCCCCACAAATAGAACGCAAAGCGAAAATGATATAGAAAAATTGGCGAAAAGAAGACAGTTTCGGCATTGAATGCAGCCCGATTGTGCCCTAGATCCTCACGCTGCTCGACGTACATTCCACGCACACCACGGTATGAATCAAAATTAATTTGTTCGCGCTCACCATCGAACCGGTTGATCCCCCAAGTAGCCCCAAGAGAGAAGAATTGGCGGACATAAATCCGACCAAGTTTGAAAAGCGGCGAGAAATAACGAGCCGAGAAATCCAATATCACTTGTTCCCATTTGCGTTCCTTGTTCCAATAGCCTCCCACTCGCCCTGCTAAATTAAGGTAACTATTACCCAAAGCGTTACCCCACAACAAGTTCAGACCAGCATAATAACGCCGCCCTAGCGATTCCGACCATTGATAGCCCCCGACGGCCTCGAATTTATACCCAAACGGAATATCCTCGGTGCGCCCATAACCATAAATCATATTACCCTGATAATAGTTCTGGCGCGAAAAACCAATGCTTGCCGACACGTTGAAAGTGGTATGGTAGAAGGGGTTAAACTTCGGTCCAACCTCTGGCCGTTTGTAATAGTGTTGATAGGCAGTCGAAAACATACCGTAGAAAACCGTCCCCAATCGAGGATCCAAATTCCACGCATAGCCATACCATAAGGCATAATCGGCCACTTTAACGTTGATAGTCGTGTCGAGCATCTGCATATCGTGGTTGGATTGGGTGTAACCTGCGCGAAAACCCCAAATATGGTCGGATGGCAAAATAAACGGACGCGAAGCCTCGATACGCGTTGTATTATTGGACGCACCAACGCCAGCCACAAGTTTGACATTAGTGAAAGTGCCGAAAAGATTATTGAATTGATATTGACCCTCGAAACCGCGCTTCTGATTCCCCATAGGCAAATAATAACGGATACGAAGCTCATCGCCAGTACCTAGAAAGTTCCGATCAAATAAATCGCCATAGTAATTATGCCCCCAACTGCCATCGGCACTGATTGTCCAACTATCACGCGCAAAAATGCTCACCACAACTTCATTTGGATGGAACTCACGACGCGAAACGACAATGTAAGCCGTTGACAGATAGGGCAATGAACGAAGCAACTGCTCGTTGATGGCCATCCGATACGGGCTGATAGTGTCGCCAACATCGAAAAGCAAATTACGCCGTATCACATTTTCGTGGGTCTGAATGTGTATTTTATCTAGGAATCGCCCCGCCCAACCTGGATCTTCACCCGGAACACGAGTAAAGACATTTGCCTGCACAACGTTGATTTGAGTGATCACAGCCCCACCAAAATCTTGAAAATAGTGACGCGACAGCTCCAACTTTGGAGTCGGATTTGCTTCATCAGCCACATCGCTCGACGAAGCAATCAGCAATGAAGCCAAAGTACGAGCCACCCACGATCGACTGCGAGAAATAGTGTCGTACAACTGATCGGCATCCTGCTTCTGTTGATGGTAATTACCCATCGTGAGCAAAGTGTCGCTATACATCTTGCCCTTGATTGAGGTTCGATTCGGTGTTTTGACAACAGTCGTATCGTTCTGTTTATCTGTTTTTTGGGCGCAACGACCCTCTGCCATATCACAAGTTAATAGCAGAGCCAAAACAAAGAGATATGGGAGAGAGTGTTTCAAATTTTATGTCTTACGAAAAGCTTGCCACGGATTACCCTCGGGGCGTGGGGCGGTAAAAGTTATTCGCTCCTTGCTCACTGGGTGAGAAAGGGTTAAGGTGTGACTATGGAGAGAAATACTTCCATCCGCATTAGACCGACGAGCGCCATACTTCAAATCGCCCTTGATTGGTGAGCCAATGGCCGCCAATTGCGCACGGATCTGATGGTGGCGACCGGTGAGCAAACGAACCGACAACAAAAAGTAACGATCCGAAGCTCCTACCAATTCGTATTCCAAAAGAGCCTCTTTCGAGTTTTTCTTCTCCTCTACCGAGGCGTAGCTCTTGTTGGTCTTCTCGTTACGCCAAATATAATGACGCAACGTGTCGTGATCTTTGGGTGGACGATTCTCGACAACAGCCAAATACGTCTTCTCGAAACCGCCATCGCGCAACTGCTCATTGAGCCTGACCAGCGCTTTGGAAGTTTTGGCCAACACCACCACTCCACTCACCGGACGATCGATCCGATGAACCACACCGAGAAAAATATTGCCTTTTTTGTTGTATTTCTCTCTCAGGTACTCTTTCGCCTCTTGTTCCAAACCAGGCGTACCGCTAGGATCGGGTTGAACCAGTTCGCCAGATGGTTTATTGACCACCAAGAGATGGTTATCTTCAAAAATTATATCCATTAAAAAATGAACATCGAACTAATTTCCTTATAATCGTAGACCCTGCAAATTGCGTTCGAGAAAATATCAGCCACCGAAAGCACAGTGAACTTACTGACATCTTCGCCCTCTTTGAGCGGAATAGTGTTGGTGACAATCACTTCTTGCAACTTACTGGCGTTGATTCGATCATACGCTGGACCCGAAAGTATGGGGTGAGTAACGGCAGCACGCACCGATTTGGCACCCATATCGCACATCATATCAGCCGCTTTGCAGATTGTACCTGCCGTGTCGATCATATCATCCAGGATGATCACGTTGCGACCCTTCACATCGCCAATGGCGGTCATCGAACCAACCACGTTAGGTTTGTCACGCTGTTTGTGGCAAATAATCATCGGACTGGCCAAGTATTGTGCATAGGCATTAGCACGTTTTGCCCCACCCATATCAGGCGCAGCCACCGACAAATCGTCCAAATGAAGCGCTTTGAGGTAAGGTACAAAAACCCCACTCGCGTAGAGGTGATCCACCGGCACATCAAAGAAACCTTGGATCTGATCGGCGTGTAGATCCATCGTCATTATACGATCTACGCCTGCCGCGTGCAACAAATTAGCCACCAACTTCGCCCCTATCGGCACCCGAGGGCGATCTTTACGATCTTGGCGCGCCAGCCCAAAGTACGGCATCACAGCCACCACTCGGTGTGCCGATGCGCGTTTGGCAGCATCAATCATCAGCAGCAGCTCCATCAAATTATCCGTCGGCGGAAAGGTTGAACAAACGATAAAGACAGTGCAACCGCGGATAGTTTCCAGGAATGCAGGTTGAAATTCGCCATCCGAGAATTGAAGAACTTCCGATCGACCTAGCTCAGCGCCATACTTGTCTGCGATTTTTTCGGCCAGATAACGAGAATTTCGTCCGGCGAAGAATTTGATTTGATGATTGCCCACTTTTTTATTTAGAATTATGAATCTTTAATCTCGAACCAATGATTATCCAAAACTAAAAATTCCGTTATACATACGTAGCGCAAAAGTAATGCTTTTTTGCCGTTTATTCAAACTAAAAGGTAATTTTCGTATCTTTGCTGCCATCTATGGAAAAAAATCAAATCATACAGTGGCGGCGAGAGATTCACCGCCACGCCGAGCTCTCTTTTCAAGAGCACGCCACTCAGCGGTTTATATGTTCAATACTCGACGAGCACCACATCGAGTATCGCACGATAGCGGGCACTGGTGTTTTGGCAACCATCGGTTCGCACACCGATCCGTGTGTGGTGTTGCGAGCCGATATGGACGCACTGCCGATCGAGGAGACTTCGGGTGTCGAATTTAGTTCGCTCAACCACGGGGTGATGCACGCCTGCGGTCACGATATGCACACGGCGATGTTGCTCGGTGCGTTGGTCGAATTGGCTGCCGCGCCACCCAAGGGTCGTTGCATTGTTGGGCTTTTCCAACCAGGCGAGGAGTTGCACCCAGGCGGAGCGACCAAGGTGCTGGCCGAAAAAGCATTCGACCAATTCGATATCCGCGCCTTTGTGGGTCAACATTGCTCGCCCGAAATGTCAGTTGGCACGGTGGGGCTTTGCGCAGGCGAATTTATGGCATCGACCGACGAAATTCATATCCTCATCCACGGGCAAGGGGGACACGCTGCTCTGCCGGCTTTGCTGCGCGATCCGGTGACGGCGATGGCAGTGATGCTGATCGAGATGAAAAAAATTGCGCCACCTGCGGGAGTGAAACACGTGTTAGCCTTTGGGCGCGTGGTGGCGGACGGAGCGACTAATATCATACCCAACGATGTGACGATCGAAGGCACTTTCCGCACTTTTTCCGAGCAATGGCGAGCGGATTGTAAAGCTAAAATTCACGACATAGCGCGCCGTGTGGGGGCGGAATATAATGTCGAGATCACGGCCGACGTACTCGACGGATACCCATCTTTATATAACGATCCCGCAACATCAGCCGTAGCGGCCGCGATTATTGGCGACACTTTTTCACCCGCCGCCCTCGTCGAGCTCGATCAACGGATGACGGCCGAGGATTTTGGTTTTTACACTCGACTCTACCCGTCTGTTTTTTTGCGTCTTGGGGTGGGTTCTGGCACCAAACTTCACACTGGCGATTTTTGTCCCGACGAAGCGAGCCTAGCTTATGGGGTGCGCCTGTTGACGGCTCTTGCCACGCGATTATGACCCACCGCCGTAGACTGTTCCTCGTGCTGTGGGCGGTGATTGTGTGCTCGATCGCCCGATCCCAAGAACCCATCGCCATCGACCCAATCCAGATACGCGCATCGCGACGGGCGTTGTCGGTGATTCGTTTCGACACTTTGGTTCTAGCTCAATTTCGCAACTCGTCAGTTGGCGACTTGTTGAAAAATCTTAGTCCCGTCAACATACTCGACTACGGACGTGGAGCCCGAACAACGGCCTCGTTTCGCGGCACAGACCCTTCGCACACACAAGTCTATTGGAACTCGCTCACCATCAATTCGCCCATCGAAGGATCGGTCGATCTATCCTTACTGCCTTTGTATTCGCTTGACGAACTGAGCATTACGCCAGGCATCAGCTCTCTCTCACGCGCCTCGGGAGCCCTAGGCGGAGCGCTTGCCATCGACAGTCGAGCCGATTGGAGTCGACATTTTTCCGCTTCGGCAACCGTGGCTTACGGTAGCTTTTCTTCTGGCGAAGCGATGGCATCGGTGCGCGCGGGTAATCGCACATTTCAAAGTTCAACAAAATTAGCCTACGGGCGCTCGACGAATGATTTTTGGTTCATCAATCGCGACATTATCGACCCCCACCAACAGGGCAAGTTGACTTGGCAACAAAACTTGAACGCCGCATATTCGACAGCAAGTTTATCACAAGATTTTTTCATACGACTTGCTGAGTCTCAATCGCTCACCATTTCCCTGCTTGCGTTGGGATCCGATCGTAATATTCCCGAGCTCACCACCTACGAAGGGCCACGCAACAGCAACCTCACACAAGCGATAGACCAGAGTCTGCGCGCGGCAATTAATTACAAACGTGCAGGGCAAAAGCTTGACATCGAGGCGATTATAGGCGCAACGATCGAAAAAAACAGCTTCACCAAAGATGTACTCTCATCCAATCAATTTCTCAAAAATATTGATGCCCTGAGCAACGGAAAAACAGTGCAAGGCATCGCCAATTTGACATATCGAGTCTCTAGGCAACACTCCATCACAAGCGCCACCAGGCTAGCGGGCGAATGGGCTTCGAGCCACGAAGCGGTGCGCCAAACTGGATTCGACCAAGGACGATTCGAGCTGTCAGAAAAATTGGAACTAGCCTCCCACTGGATCGAACGACTCAGCACAACGGCTATGCTACGATTCGATTTGGTGGGCGCGGCGGTATCACTTTCGGGACTTGCAGCCATCGAATATATGACACCCAAAGGCTTGACGCTGAGCGCACGCGCGGGCTACAACTCACACCATCCATCGCTTTCGGCACTCTATTACACCCCTGGGGCAAACCCCTTGCTCCGTCCCGAAAAAGGACCTACCGTCGAACTGGCTCTCGGCTATCGCCATCGTTGGTTGACGCTGGATTTCACCGTTTTTGATTCGTGGATCGAAGATTGGATCATTTGGATGCCAACAGGCACCCAATACTGGACACCATCTAATTTGCGGAGTGTCAATGCCTTGGGCGCTGAATTGACCATCAACGCTGCGTGGCGGTTTGCGGATTCTAAATGGGGGCTGAACGTCAAAGTTTCGGGCGCACTGAACCGCACGGTTAATAGCGGCGAACCGATCAAGGCGAGCGATCTGAGTCAAGGCGTTCAACTGCCGTTCGTTCCGCTTTTCACGGGCGGCGCTTATGCACGAATCGATTATCGCGAAAAAGTATGGCTCACCTATTGGGTTAATGGACAGACAGTTAAGAGCAATTCGACGGCTGGCGATATGTCCGACTTGTCAACCATCGAGCCCTATGCGCTCCACAACATTGCGCTCGGCTACCACCCTTGGCTATGGCTAGGTGTGGAGGTCACTTGCCGCAATGTGCTGGACAGCCATTATTACGGGATACAAAATCGGCCAATGGCACCGCGTTATTTCGGTGGTTCATTGACCGTTAGATTTTAGGATACATCTAAGGGTGACTTCTCAAAATTGCTTTTTCGGCGTTCTACTGCGGATCGATAAATCCTCACGTACTTCGAGTACGCTCCGGTTTA
>JAVXIH010000004.1:0-39367 GCA_036648455.1 Mucinivorans sp. | reverse complement strand
TGGTCGATAAACCGAAGCGTACTCGAAGTACGTGAGGATTTATCGATCCGAAGTAGAGCGCCGAAAAAACAATTTTTTGAAGTCACCTATTTTTGGGGTACCGTGCTCGCATTCCCATTACGCTCGGCACGATAGGCAGGCGAAAGAATCTCGATGCCGTGTTGGGCGAAAACATCCTGTAAATTCTGGTGCAATTCGGAATAGATAACCATCTGCTGAGCTGGTTGAGCGGTGTAGGCACACAGTTCGTAACGGACATACGAATCGTCGAGCGAAGTTTGAATCACATAGGGCGCGGGAGTGCGCAGGATGAGCGACGAACCAAGAGCAGCGCTCACCATCATATCGTGAACCTGCCGCCAAGGAACCTCGTATGAGATGGTGATGGTGGTGGCAAGGGCTACCCCACCATCCACACGCGCCGAAATACTGTAATTGATCACATTACCTGTCAAAATCTGGGCGTTGGGGATCGTTACTATTTCTTGGCGATAGGTCTTGATGCGAGTCACGAACGGGGTCTTTTCGAGCACATCGCCCGTCACTTGGCCGATCTTGACGTGGTCGCCCTTCAAGAAGGGACGCATATAGGTGATCACCAAACCAGCCATCATATTAGAAATGACAGTGGTGCTGCCGAGCGAAAAAATCACACCTGCAAAAAGCGACACCCCCTGAAAAACCTTGTTGTCCGACCCTGGCAAATCAGGGTAAACAAAGATAAAAGCCAAAATATAGACCACCGTGCGCACGATGATGTAAGTTGTGTGCGCCCAATCGGGATAGAATCCAGGCAGGGTGATCTTGCCATTCTGAATGCCAAGGGCGAGCGCCTTGATCGAACGCAGGAAATAATGAACAACCAGCGCAACAACGATAATCGTCAGCAAGCTAGGCACATAATCCCACACGGCAACTAAAATTCTTCGCATCGGTTGCCACACCCACTCCATCAAAGTGAGGGCGTAACGACGAGTGGAAGGGAAAATACTGAAAAGTAGCGGCAGAGCGATCGAAATAATGGCAGCGATCGACAACCAACGGATCAACCGAACGATCAAAAGTGCGACCTTCATCTCGCTCGCGGCATTGAGGATTTCGTAGCTTCGAATTTTCAATCCGCGGAACCATTTAGTTTGCTTGGATAGCACATAGGGCACTATTTTGTGACGAAACACAATATTCAACAGCCACACCAACAACCACGCACCGATGATCACGCCAAGGGTGAGAGCAATGGGTTTGACATCCGCCCACAGACCAACCTCGCCCAAGGCCACAATCGGCATTCCCACCAGCATTTGTTTCATCGAGGCTAGTTTTGTCAGCCTCTGTATGACGATAATCGCCCCGAAGCCGTTGTTAATATTCGAAACAGCTGCCTCCTATATATTCGCGAATCACCGAATTGGACGGCACCAGATGGTCGTCGATTGGTTCGATAGTTTCAAGAGTCGAGAGCAGTCGCTTAGCATCGAGCAAATCTCGTGCCGCGACCAGCAACGGAACTACATAGGGCTTCAAAACCGCGATTTCGTAGCTCAACGAAGTGTCGATAATCAAATCAGCCTCGTCCTCGAATGGCAAAATATGAAGCTGCTCGCCGCGACGCACGGCCGACCAACTCTCGATGGTGGCGAGCGCCGAACGCCCACGGTATTTATAGTCGCGAACTATGCGGCGCATCAAAACATTGTCACGCGGACGAATTTCGCTCGTCGGATTGAGCTGCAAAGGCGACAGGGCTGACAGATAAATCTCGAACTTATCGCGGCTGGCGATCTTGGTGGTGAGCTTTGGATTCAAAGCGTGCAACCCCTCGACAATGAGAATCGTATCGCTATCGATGGTCACCGAACGCCCCTCGGAGCCAGGGCAACCGCTCTTGAAGTCGAATTTTTGAAGATTAACACTCTCTCCCGCCACCAGAGCCAACATCTCTTGGCCGAATTTCGCTATATCGATCGCCTCCAAGGCCTCGAAATCGTAGTTGCCATCCGCATCAAGTGGCGTTAATTCGCGCCGCACAAAATAGTTGTCCAACGAAATTTGGAGCGACGGCAAGCCGATCTTCGACAGCTCGACCCCAATACGCATCGAAGAAGTGGTTTTGCCACTCGACGAAGGGCCCGAAATGAGCACCACCCGCGCACCCTTGGTGGCAATCTTGCTCGCCACAACCGCATAAGCCGAACTATGCCTGACCTCCTCTTTGCGGATAAGATCTTCGGCCTGACCAGCCAGAATTATTTTATTTAATTTTTCTATTGTCATAAATATCGTCAAAAATGAATTTTTATTTGCAGCATCACAGCAGCGGGCTGAACAATCGCGCGGCTGCCTCCTTGAAATTATCTTTTTGTTTGCGATTTTCCCAACTGCGAAGGGTCAGTTTTTGGCAGCTCTTCAAATCTTCCAGAAAAGCGAGCTCCAACTCGTCAGCCACCTTCTCGTCGTAAATCATTGCCGTGATCTCGAAATTATCAACAAAACTGCGCTCGTCCATATTGGCGCTCCCGATGGAGCAAAACGAGGAGTCGATGGTTAACAATTTGCTGTGGTTGAATCCTTTTTTGTAGAGGTAAACCCCCACTTTGGCTTCGAGTAACTCGGTGAAATAAGAGCGCGAAGCCCAGTGAACCAACACCGTATCCGAATGTAAAGGCAACATAATACGCACATCGACACCGCTCATCGAAGCCACTTTGATGGCCGTGAGCAACGCTTCGCCTGGCAAGAAATAAGGTGTCGATATATATATATGGTGTTTGGCGGAAGTGATGGCAGCAAAAAACGCCTGCATAATGGCGGCATAAGGCGAATCGGGACCCGAAAGAGCGATCTGAACGGCGGTAGTCCCCTTGGATTTTTTGAGCTCGGGGAAATAACGCGAACGCTCGCGAAGCAAAATCTTGCTCGAGAAATACCAGTCGGTCACAAAAGTCATTTGCAACATACGCACGGCGGGCCCCTCGATGCGCAGGTGAGTATCGCGCCATATGCCGTGCTTTGTGCCGTTAATATAACGATCCGCAATGTTCAAACCACCTGTAAAACCAATCGAACCATCGATGACGATCACCTTGCGGTGGTTGCGATAATTGGCCTTCGAAGTGAACCACGGGAAGACAACGGGCATAAATTTAGCTAGTTCGACTCCCGCCTCACGCAACATTTTAAGGTAGCCACGCGGCAAGGACCAACTACCCACATCATCGTACAACAAACGCACCTCGACCCCCTCACGAGCCTTGCGACACAAAATTTCGGCGATTTCGTGACCCAAATTATCGGCCTCGATAATATAATATTCCAAGTGGATCGAATGTCGGGCATCGTTCAAAGCCTGCTTGATTGCCTTGAAAGTATTGCTCCCATTGTGCAGAATATCGATCGAATTGCCGATGGTCAACAAACTCTTTGAATTACTGAGCAGCAACTTGATAATCGCACTATGACACTGAATCTCGGGCAATTGCCAATCATCAATACGCCCAATTTGTTTGTCTGATAGGATTTCTATTTGGCGCAAATCCTTGATTTCCTTACGATTAAAAATCTTCTGCTTGCGATAATTTTGACCAAAAAAAACAAACAAAACAATCCCAACACCAGGAAGCATCACCACAACCGTAATCCACGATATGGCACGCACAGGGTCGCGACGCTCGAAAAGCACCGTATAAACAGTTGCCACCACCAAAAGAAGGTAGAATAAAACCACTATCCAGATCGTGTAATCCCAAATATTCATCAACTACAAATAATTTACGAAAGCAAAGATAGTAAAAATAAGATAAAAGAGTTTGTTAGTTCGAAAATTCTTAGCTACATTTGTGTTATACAATTTTATACTAGAAAACAGATTATGAAGAGAGAACTCCAAGATGTTGTCCTGCGCTTTTCTGGCGACTCGGGCGACGGAATGCAACTCACTGGCACGCTTTTTAGCGACACGTCAGCCTTGATGGGTAATTCAATTTCGACTTTCCCCGATTTCCCTGCCGAGATCCGCGCCCCACAAGGCACTGTTTCGGGCGTTTCGGGTTTTCAGGTACACGTCGGTAGCGGCTCGGTGATCAACCCTGGCGACTACTGCGATGTGCTAGTGGTGATGAACCCCGCCGCACTGAAAGCAAATCATCAATGGCTCAAAAAAGGAGCCACAATTATTTGTGATGCCGATTGCTTCGACGAAAAAAGCGTTGTTCGCGCTGGTTTCAAAACCCTAGACCCATTCACCGAGCTCAATTTGCAAGACTATAATATAGTGATGGCACCCATCGAAAGTATGACCCGTGACGCGCTAGCAAATAGTGGCTTGGATGCCAAAGGGATCGTCAAGTGTAAAAACATGCTGGCTCTTGGCATTTGCTACTATATGTTCGATCGGACAACGGATCACACATTTGCGTATTTGGAGAAAAAATTCGCACGCAAACCAGCCGTTGCAGCTGCCAATATATTGGCCATCAAGGCAGGGGTTAACTTTGCCGCCAACACACACCAATTTGCCAACACCTATACCATTCCTAAATCGAAATTGCCAAAGGGGCGTTATCGTTCGATCTCGGGCAACCAAGCAACTGCTTGGGGCTTGATGGCGGCATCCGAAAAGTCGGGACGGCCGCTCTTTTGCGGTTCATACCCCATCACCCCAGCCACGGCGATACTCGAAGAACTCGCCAAGCGTAAAGACCTGGGAGTGAAGACTCTGCAAGCCGAAGATGAAATTTCGGGCATATGCACCTCGATCGGAGCTTCGTTTGCTGGTAATTTTGCTGTCACCACCACCTCGGGGCCTGGTTTGTCGCTCAAATCCGAAGCGTTGGGGCTGGCTGTGATGACCGAACTGCCGCTCGTGATTATCGATGTTCAACGCGGCGGGCCATCGACAGGGCTGCCCACCAAGACCGAACAATCGGATCTGAACCAAGCTCTCTGGGGGCGCAACGGCGAATGTCCGCTGGTGGTGATGTGCTCCACAACACCTTCGGCTTGCTTTCTGTCGGCCTTCAATGCTGGGAAAATCGCGATGGAGAGTATGACCCCCGTGCTGCTATTGACCGATGGTTTTATTGCCAACGGCACAGTGCCTTGGCGTATTCCATCGATGGCTGATCTGCCCGAAATTCACCCGCCAATGTTGACCGAAGTGCCCGATGGCGGCTTCCAACCTTATGCGCGTGACGAGAAACGTTTGGCACGTAGTTGGGCACTGCCTGGCACGGTGGGGTTAGAGCACCGCGTGGGTGGGCTCGAAAAAGACTTTCTGAAAGGATCCGTTTCGCACGATCCGATTAATCACCAACGGATGGTGGAGATTCGCGCTGCCAAGGTGGCTCGCGTGGCCGATTTTGTACCCGCACAAGAAGTCTATGGCGACAAAAAAGGCGATCTACTCGTTGTTGGTTGGGGTGGAACGTTCGGCAACCTGCGCTCGGCGATCGATGAGTTGCGCGCCCAAGGACGTAGCGTGTCGCACTGCCATTTCGAAATGATCAACCCACTGCCACACGGAGTATCAAAAATATTCAAGAATTTCAAAAAAATCGTTGTCTGCGAACTGAATACCGGTCAATTTGCGGGCTATTTACGTATGAATTTCCCCGAATTCGAATACACTCAATTCAACAAAGTGCAAGGGCTACCTTTCACAACGGTGGAATTGAAAAATAAATTTAACGAACTGCTAGACAAATAGTTATGAAATATACAGCACAAGATTTCAGATCAGACCAAGAGGTTAAATGGTGCCCTGGTTGTGGCGATCACGCCATCCTGAGCGCCGTGAGCAAGGCTCTGCCCGAAGTGGCCGAAGCGCTCAATTATACCCATCAACGTTTCGCCTTTGTGAGCGGGATCGGCTGTTCGAGCCGTTTTCCATACTACGTTCAAACCTATGGTTTCCACGGTATCCACGGGCGCGCGGCGGCTATCGCTACTGGGGTCAAGGTTGCAAACCCAACCCTTTCGGTGTGGGAAGTGACAGGCGACGGCGACTCGTTGGCCATCGGCGGCAACCACTTTATACACGCCATTCGCCGTAATATTGATATTAATATTATGTTGTTCAACAACCAAATATACGGACTAACAAAGGGGCAATATTCGCCAACTTCGCCGCTGGGCAAGGTGACCAAAACTTCGCCCTATGGCACTGTTGAGCACCCCTTTGAGCCTGGGGAATTAGTGCTCGGTGCGCGCGGCACATTCTTTGCGCGTTCGATCGATGTGGATATTAACCTGACCAAGGAGTGCTTGGTTGCCTCCGCCAAACACGACGGCACATCGGTGACCGAAATAATGCAGAACTGCGTGATTTTCAACGATCGAGCCTTCGATTTGTTCAGCAAAAAAGAGCTCCGCGAAGAAAACTGTATCTATCTACACGATGGTCAACCGATGCTCTTTGGCAAGGACAAAGACAAGGGTTTGGTGCTCGATGGCTTGGGGCTCAAAGTGGTGAAAGTCGGCCCAGACGATGTGCCGCTGAGCGAGGTGTTGGTTCACAACGTAGCTCAAAAAGATCCAGGCGTTCATATGATGCTTGTCAATATGAAAGCGCCCGAAATGCCTGTGGCCTTGGGCGTGATCCGCGACGTGAAAGACCATACATATGACGACTGCGTGCGCGACCAACTGATCGAAGTCCGTGCACACGCTCATATCTTTAATATGGACGGGCTGCTCAACAGCGGCGAAACGTGGGAAGTTGAATAAGAATCAATTTTAAATTGAAATAAAGTTTTTTTTGAAAAAATTAGGTTGTTTGTTTATACTTGTTGTGCTCGCTGTGGCTATGTTTGTGACTAACCCCAGCGAGCAGCAACACGTAGATAATGCATTCCAAATTCTCAAAGAACGCCGCCTGGACGATCTGGGTATCAATGCCGATTATTTGACCATCGGACAAGGGCTGTTGGGCAAAGAACAGATGGATAATCTGCTCAAAAAGTTCATCACGCGCAAAAACTACTACTTTTTTTCGCTCACCAAAATTGATTTAGCAGACAAAGAGCGAACGGTAGGCATTGGGATATTCGGTCATATTTTCACAATTGATGATTTGTAATTTGAACAACTTATCATTAAGAAATAACAACTAACGATGCTCGATTTTCTCGATTTTAGAGTTTTGGATGTGATCGATATTTTTGTCGTAGCATTGCTTTTGTGGCAGATATACAAAGCCATACGAGGCACGGCGGCGATGTCGATTTTCGCAGGGATTTTCATCCTTTATTTGGTGTGGATTGTAGTGAGGGTGCTGGGTATGGAGCTGCTCTCAACTTTGCTCGGGCAAGTGATTGGCGTTGGGGCGTTGGCGCTGTTGATCGTTTTTCAACAAGAAGTCCGCCGCTATTTGTTGATGCTCGGCAATAAATGGGCCTCGCACCGCGGCTCGATATTCAGTCGCGTCTTTATGCCCAAAGGCAAAGCGATGGAAAGTCAACAAATCCAAGAGGTGGCTGCCGCTTGTCAATCGATGGCATCAAGTTTCACGGGTGCGTTGGTGGTTTTCTCGCGTCTGACCGACATTGGCGTTTATTCGGCCACCGGCGATCGGATCGACGCAATGGTATCGAAACGACTGATCGAAAATATATTTTTCAAAAATGCCCCCCTGCACGACGGGGCAATGATCATCAGCGAAGGACGGATCCAGGCGGCGCGATGTGTACTCCCCACGTCGGATAATCCAAATATTCCTGCCCATTTAGGGATGCGTCATCGCGCCGCGGTCGGGCTGTCCGAACAGAGCGATGCGGTGGTGATTGTGGTGTCCGAAGAGCGCGGAATGGTGTCCATTGTTTCGGGTGGAAATATTCGTCCGGTGGGCTCAGCCGAAAATTTAGGGGAGATTATTGCCGCAGTATTAGCAAAAAACTAAGTTTTTTGCTACCTTTGCATCATAAGACAAAAAGACAAATAAATATAAATAACTAGTATAAAAGAAATGGCAAAAAAATTCATTACCTGCGACGGTAATTATGCAGCTGCTCATATCGCGTATATGTTCAGCGAAGTATCGGCTATCTACCCGATTACTCCCAGTTCGACAATGGCCGAATATGTGGACGAATGGGCGGCTGCCGGCAAGAAAAATATCTTTGGCGAAACAGTCAAAGTAGTTGAAATGCAAAGTGAAGCTGGTGCTGCGGGTGCGGTTCACGGTGCTTTGCAAGCAGGTGCGCTCACCACCACCTACACCGCCTCGCAGGGTTTGCTGCTGATGATCCCCAATATGTATAAATTATCGGGTGAATTACTGCCAGCTGTTTTCCACGTTTCGGCGCGCGCGTTGGCGGCACAATCGCTTTCGATCTTCGGTGATCACTCGGACGTGATGGCCGTTCGCCAGACTGGCTTTGCGATGCTAGCCTCGGGTTCGGTTCAAGAAGTGATGGACCTGAGTGCCGTGTCGCACTTGGCCGCCATCAAATCTCGCGTTCCGTTTGTCAACTTTTTCGATGGTTTCCGTACTTCACACGAAATCCAAAAGATCGAAGAGTTCGACACTTCGGAACTCAAAGCGTTGGTAGATCAAAACGCGCTGGCCGAATTCCGCGCCAGAGCCTTGAATCCAGACGCTCCGCAAACTCGCGGTACGGCTCAAAACCCTGATATTTATTTCCAAACTCGCGAAGCTGCCAATAAATTCTACAACGCAGTGCCCGATATTGTGGCCGAATATATGTCGAAAATCAGCGCCATCACTGGTCGCCAATACAAACCATTCACATATTATGGCGCGCCAGACGCTGTGAATATTATCGTGGCGATGGGTTCGGTGACCGAAACCATCAAAGAGGTGATCGATCTGCGTGTGGCTAAGGGTGAGAAAATCGGGTTGCTGAGCGTGCATTTGTATCGCCCATTCTCGGCAAAATATTTTATGGATGTCCTTCCACGTTCGGTCAAACGCATCTGTGTGCTGGATCGCACCAAAGAACCAGGCGCGGCTGGCGATCCTCTGTTCTTGGATGTCAAAGAGATGTTCTACAACCAAGATATTCGCCCAATGATTGTGGCTGGTCGTTACGGTTTGTCGAGCAAGGACACTACCCCATCTGTGGTGGCGGCTGTGTATGACAATTTGGCAATGAACGAACCGAAAGATCACTTTGTGGTTGGTATTGTAGACGACGTGACTTTCACTTCGCTGCCCGTTGGTGCTGAGTTTCCAGCTGGTGCCCAAGGCACCTACGAAGCTCGTTTTATTGGCCTAGGAGCCGATGGTACGGTGGGTGCAAACAAAAACTCGATCAAAATTATCGGTAATTCGACCGACAAATATTGCCAAGCATATTTCTCGTATGACTCTAAGAAATCGGGCGGCTACACCTCTTCTCACCTTCGTTTTGGTGACAAGCCTATCCGTTCGACCTATTTGGTCAACACTCCCGACTTCGTAGCGTGTCACGTGCCTTCGTATCTCCATAAATACGACCTACTCAAAGGGTTGAAAGATGGCGGAACGTTCCTTTTGAACTCTATTTGGAGCAAAGAAGAGGTGACAAACCACCTACCCGATTCGATGAAAAAATATTTGGCAGCACACAACATTAGCTTCTACCAAATCAACGCTACAAAAATCGCTACCGAAATTGGTCTGGGCAACCGTACCAATACCATTATGCAAGCCGCTTTCTTTAAGCTGGCTGCCGTAATTCCTTACGAAATGGCGGTTGAGCAAATGAAAAAAGCGATCTACAAATCTTATGGCAAAAAAGGCGAAAATATCGTCAATATGAACTATAAGGCGGTGGATGCAGGTTCGGCAGTCGAAAAAATCGATGTCGATCCAGCGTGGGCTTCGCTGGTGGTTAAGGCCGCCGAACACGACGCTTCTCGCCCCGAATTTATTGCCAAGATCGTTGATCCGATCAACTCGTTGGAGGGTGATTCACTGACCGTTGCAGCCTTCAATGGCCGCGAAGACGGTACTTGGGAAAACGGCACCGCGGCATACGAAAAACGCGGCATCGCGGCCAATATCCCTTCGTGGGTGGGTGAAAATTGTATTCAATGTAATCAATGTGCCTATGTTTGCCCTCACGCAGCCATTCGCCCATTCTTGGCCACCGAATCCGAAGCGGCAGCTGCCCCAGCGGGTACTCCATTTGTCAAAGGAAACGGCGCGCTGAAAGAATATCAATTCAAAATTCAAGTTTCGCCACTCGATTGTACCGGTTGCGGCAACTGCGCACAGGTTTGCCCTGCGCCTACCAAAGCCTTGGTAATGACCCCATTGGAAACAATGCTACCAGTCGAGGAACCTCGTTGGGAATATTTGCACAACACGGTGGGCTACAAATCGACAATTGTCGATAAAACTAAATCGGTCAAAAACTTGCAATTTGCGCAACCGTTGTTCGAATTCTCGGGCGCTTGTGCTGGTTGCGGCGAGACTCCATATATCAAATCGATCACCCAATTATTTGGCGATCGGATGATGATTGCCAACGCAACTGGTTGCTCGTCAATCTATGGCGGTTCGGCTCCTTCGACCCCTTATTGCAAAAATGCAGAGGGTCACGGTCCAGCTTGGGCAAACTCGTTGTTCGAAGACAATGCCGAATTTGGTCTTGGTCTTCACACCGGGGGCACCAAACTTCGCGATCGCTTGGTCGATATTATGCGTGAAGCAATTGCCGAATGCAGCTGCTGCTCAGAGGATCTGAAAGCGGTGATGCAAGAATGGATCGACACCAAAGAAGATTCAGCCTCTTCGCGTGCCGTGGCCGACAAACTCGTTCCGATGGTCGAGGCTTGCGATTGCAAATATTGCAAAGAGATCATCGCCTTGAAACAATATCTCGTTAAACGTTCGCAATGGATCTTCGGTGGCGATGGTTGGGCTTATGACATTGGATACGGCGGAGTGGATCACGTGATCGCATCGGGCGAAAACGTAAATATTTTGGTGATGGACACCGAAGTATATTCAAACACCGGTGGCCAATCATCCAAGGCCACTCCAATCGGCGCGGTGGCCAAGTTCGCCTCGGCCGGCAAGCGCGTGCGCAAGAAAGACCTTGGCGCGATGGCAATGACTTATGGCTATGTGTACGTTGCCCAAGTGGCGATGGGAGCCAACCATAATCAATACCTACAAGCCATCAAAGAAGCCGAAGCCTACGACGGGCCATCGCTGATCATCGCCTATGCACCTTGTATCAATCACGGTATCAAGGGTGGAATGGGAGTGTCTCAACTCACCGAGAAAAAGGCGGTTGAATGCGGATACTGGCACTTGTGGCGCTTCAATCCATCGAACGAAGAGGCAGGCAAAAATCCATTCACAATGGACAGCAAAGAGCCTGATTGGAGCAAATTCCAAGATTTCTTGGGCAATGAAGTACGTTACACTTCGCTACTCAAACAATATCCAGAAGTGGGTAAAGAATTGTTTGTGGCCAGCGAGACAAACGCTAAATGGCGCTACAACACCTACATTCAACGTGCAGGGCTAGTTTACTAAGCGACATATAACTAAGAGGAGAGGTTGCCACATTCAGTGGCAACCTCTTTTTTTGGGTTGAGATAAGCTCAACATTATCAACGACAAGGCAATTCACAGGAACCTTCACAAGAAAAGAGGCTGTTTGAAGTAATTCAAACAGCCTCTTTGCCTTGTGAGTTGTGATGTCTATGCCAAACGATGCGCACCGTCCGAAATCACGACAGGGTAAATTTTGCAATCGATGCCGAACTTTTCGCGATAAGCTGCCTGAACTGTCTTCACGAAATTATCGTACTTATCGGCCTTGACAATGTTGATAGTGCAGCCGCCAAAGCCACCGCCCATCACGCGCGAACCAGTGACACCACATTCGCGAGCCACTTGATTGACAAAGTCCAGTTCGGGACACGACACTTCGTAAAGCACGCTCATACCGATGTGCGTACCGTACATTTTGCGCCCAGCTGTTTCGTAGTCGCCTTTTTCCATCGCTGCACAAGCATCCAACAGACGATCGACCTCTTGACGAGCATAGAGCGCGCGAATGTAGTCCTCTTGCGAAATTTCGCCGATCACTTCTTCTAGCCAAGCTAGATCCGCATCGCGCATAAATTCAACTTCTGGGTGCAACTTTTGGATGGCCTTCACCGCACGTTCGCAACTTTCGCGACGACGATTGTATGGCGAACCAACCAATTCGTGCTTGACACAACTATCCACCAAACAAACTTTATAACCGTGAGATTCAGGATCAAAAGGAACATACTCAAATTCGCCACTCTTGCAATCTAGGCGCATCAAATGTCCTTTTTTGCCGTGTAGCGAAGCGAATTGATCCATTATACCGCAATTCACGCCAACATAGTTATGCTCGGTTGATTGCCCAATTTTGGCAAGTTCCATCAATGGAAAACCGAGCGAAAGCATATCGTTGAGCGCAAAGGCATAGACACTTTCCAGTGCCGCCGACGAACTCATACCAGCGCCCAGAGGCACATCGCCCGAGAAGACCGAGTCGAAACATTTGACCGTCCCACCACGCTTGATGATTTCGCGACACACGCCGAAAATATATTTCGCCCAATGAGCCGTTGGAGCATCTTTTTCTTCGAGACCAAATTCCGCCGATTCATTCAAATCGATCGAATAGAGGCGACATTTATCCAAATCATTGAACTTTATCTCCGCCACCATACCTTTGTCTACCGCACCGGGAAGCACAAAACCACCATTGTAGTCTGTGTGTTCGCCGATGATATTGATCCGCCCAGCAGATGAATAAACTCGTCCCGCTGCACCGAAATGTTCGGTGAAAATTTTTCTTATTTTTTCCATCTTGATTATTGTTTTGTCATGTCATCACTCTTGGCAACTTTGCAGCCGATGAGTGCATAATAGAGCATATAAAGTTCACCAACTAGCACAATAGCCCAAGTCCATTGCCAATCACCGCCCATTGAGTCAGCCATTGCGCTTTGGATCAGTGGCAACACACCACCACCAAGAACCCCAATCATCAGCGCACCCGAACCAGCCGAAGTGTATTTGCCCAGACCGCGAACGGCAAGTGCAAAGGTAGCAGGCCACATCACCGAGTGGAACAGACCAATACCAACGAGCAACCATAGATCGTTAGTGAACATAGCCACTGTCACCAAAATGGCAGCCGCGATGGCGGTAACGGTAAGTTGTATTTTAGCATCGACCTTGCTCAGACTTGCGCCCACCAAACGACCGATCAACATACCCAAGAAATAGAGCGAGGCCATAATGGCTGCATTTTCGGCGAATGTACCACCAAGTTCTTTGGCGTTCATCACGATATTTGCACCAACAGCAACTTCAACCCCTACATACATAAAAATAGCAATCACGCCGAGTGTCAAGTGACGGAACGACCAAATCGAGCGTTCTAGTTTCACATTGCCTTCGTTGGTTGTGCCAGCGATGTTAGGCAGTGCGATACGATTGACCACAAAAGTGACAATACCAATCACAACGATCAGCCCCAAGAAAGGAATGATCAATTTGTTGAGCGTAATATCGGCCGGAGCAATGCCCGCAAAGATCACACCACCAACCAAATATGGAGCCAGTGTCGAGGCGATCGAATTAGACGAACCCCCGATATTTTGACGTTGAACGTCCGAAGTGCCCTTGACGTTGCAAGCCACCAAATATGGGTTGATCACAACCTGCATAATGGTAACGGCTGCACCGACAACATAAGAACCGATGATGAAAATAAAGTAAGCAACTGGAAGTTCTGCGCCGCCAATATTGATAGCCGCACCATTGTACTCTTGGAAAAGTACCGAACATTCGAAGACCGCCAAACCGGCAATCATCACCATCAAGCCGCGAACCATCGTCTTTTTGTAGCCGAATTTGTTCACCATTCGAGCCGCAATACCACCCGTGAGTGGATAAGAGAGAAACCAAGCGAAAGTGATCACTGTGGCTAGTGTGTTTTTCAAGTCACCGGCACCTTGTAGCAAAGCGTTTTTGAGCGGATCTTGAAACTGAGCATTGACAACCGTCAGAAAGCCGACGATGAAAAACAGGAAGACCATCGTTAAGAATGGACCTGTGTAATTGATAGGTTTTTGTTGTGTCATAATTTTTATTTAATTAATTTTTCGAAAATTCGAAGTAGAGTGCCGAAAAAGCAATTTTTTCAAAGCATAATTAGAGGGCTTCTAAAAATTAGAAGGCCTCATTATTTTGTCGTGAAGCTATACACTATATGTTGTTCGTATGTGGTGTCGGCTTCAAGCACGGGACTCGGAAAATTTGGATGGTTGGGGCTATCTGGCCAACGTTGGCACTCCATAGCCACCGCCCAGCGATCGTGATAGACTCCGTGTTTGCCTTCGGGTGAACCTTCGAGCCAATTACCAGTATAAATCTGGATTCCTGGCTGGGTGGTACTCACCAGCACCGCACGCCCCGAAACGGGCGAATAGAGCTCGGCAGCAGGGGTCAATCGACCATCTTTCCACTCATCGATCGCCCAGCAATGGTCATAGCCCTTGCCAAAGCGCAAAGCCTCAAAATCGTCTTCGATACGCTGACCCAAAGTGTGAGGCTCGCAAAAATCCATCGGAGTACCATCCACGGCAGCTATTTCGCCCGTTGGGATTGATGTGGAGTCGGTGGGCAGCCAACGCGATGCATTGAGTTGCAAAATATGATCCTCGATCGAACCAGCACCATCGCCCGTGAGGTTGAAATAGACGTGGTTGGTGAGGTTGACTATGGTTTTTTGATCCGAACGAGCAAAATAAGTGATCTCCAAATTGCAATCGTCATCCCAATCAAAGCAAGCCTCAACGGTCATCTCGCCTGGGTAGCCCTCCTCCATCGAGGCACTTACATAGGAAAAGACAACACGATCGCCCTCGACCCGCGCATCCCAAACACGGTTTTGGAAGCCCGTAGGCCCGCCGTGCAGGTGATTGGGCCCGTTGTTGATGGCCAGGTGATAGTCTTTACCGTCGAGCACAAAATGACCGCGCGCAATGCGATTAGCATAGCGCCCCACAGATTTACCCGCCGCCGGACCATCCGAAACGTAGTCTTGCCATTTTTTGTAACCCAGCGCCACATCTTCGATCTTTCCATCGCGATCGGGCACTCGGATCGCCACAATAGCAGCACCAAAGTTGGTTAGCTCCACTTGGGCACCGCGCGCATTGATCATCGTGTAGAGGATCACCGTTTCGTCTTGGGGAGTGAAACCCCAAACTTGTTGTCTAATATCCATAGCTTTTGTTTTTATGGTGACTTCTAAAAATTGCTTTTTCGGCGCTCCACTGCGGCTCATCGACCAAAGTCCGCCTTGAAAAATCTAATTTTCAGAAGCCCCCCTTATATTACTCCTACCTATTTAGCCCATAGTGAATTAGGATACACGCCGTCTGCCACCAATTGAGCCACGCGAGCCACAGTGCCCGGACGATCTTCTTTGTAGGTGACACCAAACCAATCGGAAGTGGTTTTCAATACTTTGAGCTTCGCCTTGCCTGTTTCGACCAAATGGTTGACCAACAACGGAATGAAATACTCAGCCTTCAAATTAGAAGCGTTGTTATTCAGAAATTCCACAAAATAATCTTCGCTTTCTTTGAAATAATCGGGTGTGAAGCCGAACAAATTCATCGACACAGGTGTGTTTTCGTCCAACGGATGAACGCCATCTTCTTCGATATAGACGATCTTGCCATCTTGACGCTCGATTTTGGTACGTTCCACCATCGAAGCTAGGTTAGAGCAGCGACCAAGCGAGCAAACCCCGCGCGAAACGGTACCGTTTTCGGACAGTGTTTTGCGTACTTCGTAACCCACCATTGCATAGGCTCCTTTTTTGCCTGCCACTTTGGTCAGGTAGGCCCCCATAACGGCGATCGCGTCTTGACCATAGAAATCGTCGGCGTTGACCACCGCAAAAGGTTCTTTGATCACCTCGGCCCCCATCATAACGGCGTGGTTAGTGCCCCAAGGTTTTTCGCGACCCTCGGGCACCGAAAATCCTACGGGTAGTTTGTCTAATTCTTGGTAGACATATTCGACCTCGATCTGACCTCCAAAGCGCTCAGGATTGAACATTGCCTTGAAAGCATCGGCAAACGAGCCACGGATGACAAAAACAACTTTGCCAAAGCCGCCGCGGATCGCGTCGAAAATTGTGTAATCAATGATAGCTTCGCCCGAAGTGCCAATGCCATCCATCTGTTTAAGTGAGCCGTAGCGGGATCCCATACCAGCCGCCAGGACTAAAAGTGTTGGTTTCATAAGTTTTTAATGATGATTTATCATACAAATATAAAAATAAATTATCTTTGTGCAATGAAACAGACCAAATTTTTTAAGTTTTTTAGCCAACAGAGCAAATTTTCAATGCGTTCGGTGCGCACGGGCGAAGAACTTTGGCACATATTTATTTCGCGCGGCAACTTTATTTTGGCTTGCTTAGCACTACTTCTCGTGTTGTTTGTGGCCACGCTCACCACGGTTGCCTACACCTCGATCCTGGATCTTGTGCCTGGATATCCGGGCAATCGATCGCGGCAAATGTTGATCACCTCGATCACCAAACTCGACTCGTTGGAGCGCGAAGTGACCCTATGGGAGAACTACACTAACGATTTGCAACTTATTCTCGACGGACGCGAAGTGGGAGCCGAAAGTGGCAAAGACAGCTCGAAGGTGGGAGCCAAGGGCGAAGTGGTAGAACGAAGCAATTACGACAAGCAATTACGCGCCCAGATGAAGCCAGAATCCGAGTCGAGCACTCGCCACGATATGCGTCGCAAGGCGGAACTCTCTTTTGATATGATTGCGCCCGTCAACGGCACGGTTATTAGCCCCTTCTCGCCCGCCAATGGCATCTATGGCGTTGTGGTTCGCCCAGCACCTAATTCGGTCGCAATGGCGGTAATGGACGGCACGGTGGTGCTCAATTCGTGGAGCCCCGAGTGGGGAACGGTGATGGTGATCCAACACGCGGGCGGTATGATGTCCATCTACAAAGGGCTGGCGCGTGCGCTACGCAATACCGACGAACGGGTCAAGGCGGGGCAAGGCGTTGGAGTGGTGGAAATGGCAAGCGAGAGCCACATCGCCCAACTATATTTCGAACTGTGGAGTGCTGGCAATCCAGTCGATCCCGAAAACTACATTACATTCTAATCTTATGACTACAACCATTATAGGAACAGGGCTGCTGGGTGGATCGTTCGCCTTGGCCCTCAAAGGACACAAACTATCAGACCATATAATAGGGGTGGAGCTCGACCCCGTAGCGGCTGCCAAAGCCGTTGAGCTTGGCATTGTCGATGAAATTGCGGATTTACAAAGTGCCATTATGCGCAGTGATTTGGTGGTGATTGCCATCCCAGTGGATCGTATTCCGCGTATGGCCATCACGATTCTCGATCTTTTAGCTCCATCAAGCACCGCGATTTTGCCATCCAATGTGACGGTGATCGATCTGGGTTCCATCAAGGGCGATTTGTGCGAGACTATCACCTCGCACCCTGCTCGTGGGCTTTTTGTGGCAACTCACCCAATGTGGGGTACCGAACATTCGGGTCCCGAGGCGGCGGCGGCCAATCAGGGCAAGGCTTTCACGGGTCGGACAGTGGTTATTTGTCAAAAAGATCACTCACTTTCGAGTTCAGTTGCACTAATCGAGCATATTTATCGTACCTTTGGCATGTCGATTCTTTATATGGATCCCGAGGAACACGACGTGCACGCGGCTTATGTGTCGCATATTTCGCATATCACATCCTTTGCTTTGGCGCTCACCGTGCTCGAAAAAGAGCGTGAGGATGCGGCGATCTTTTCGATGGCGGGCGGTGGTTTCGAGAGCACCGTGCGATTGGCCAAGAGCTCGGTGGATATGTGGCTGCCGATCTTTATGAAGAACAAATACAATGTGCTGGATGTGTTGCGTGAGAACATTCACCAACTGAAAATTTTCCAGAAATTGATCGAAAATGACGATCAACAAGCCTTGCACGATTTGATCGAAAAGGCAAATACGATAAGGCGAATTTTGAAATAAAAACGAGATAGAAGAAAGTAATGATTAAGTTAACAGACAAACGACCATTGATCATTTCGGGCCCTTGCAGCGCCGAAACCAGAGAACAGACCCTCACCACCTGTCGCGCTATTGCCGCCACTGGTTTAGTTGATATTTTACGCGCTGGGATTTGGAAACCACGCACCTCGCCAGGAGGCTTCGAAGGTTCGGGGCTCAAGGGTCTGGCTTGGATTGCCGAGGCCAAGGTCGAAACTGGATTGCCAATCGCGGTGGAGGTAGCCACGGCTGCCCACGTGAGAAGTGCACTCGAATTTGGAGTCGATGTGTTGTGGATCGGAGCTCGCACGACGGTCAATCCTTTTTCGGTACAAGAAATTGCGGATGCCTTGCGCGGGACTAAAATCCCAGTGCTTGTCAAAAATCCGATGAATCCAGATGTGAAACTATGGGCTGGGGCGATCGAGCGTTTGCGCAAAGTTGGGGTCGAAAATGTAGGGTTGATCCACCGCGGATTTAGTTCCTACGGTGCTTCGGAATATCGCAATGCGCCACTATGGCATTTGGCAATCGAGATGAAAATGGCGATGCCCGAAGTGCCAATGATTTGTGATCCGTCGCATATTTGTGGCAATACGCGTCTGCTGCAATCGGTGGCACAGGAGGCGGCAGACCTGAAATACGATGGTTTGATTGTCGAATCGCACTGCTCGCCCAAGGACGCGTGGAGCGATGCTTCTCAGCAAGTGACACCCGACGCGCTGGTCACTCTGCTCAACAGTATTGTATGGCGCAATGAAACGGACACACGTCCCGAATTTCAACAACAATTGGAACGACTGCGCGAACAAATCGACCAATACGATGCCGAATTGTTCCAACTTTTGTCGCACCGGATGAAGGTAGCCGAAGAAATTGGTCAAACCAAACGCGATAATAACGTGATGATCCTGCAAGCGACGCGTTGGGATGAAATCGTAAGTCGATTCATCGCACAATCAGAACACCTGGATCTCTCGCGTGAATTTCTATCGATCCTGCTCAACGCGATCCATATGGAATCAATTCAGCGTCAAAATCGCGTGATGAACAAATAAATCGTGACGAACCACTAAACCCAAAGGGGCTACTAGAAACTGCTTTTTAAACAGTTTTTAGTAGCCCCCTTTTTAATTTAATTTAATTTAATTTAGATCAGCCCTAAGATTTTGCTACGAGCCAACATACAAGCGCCAATCACAGCCGCATCGCCTCCCAGGCTCGAGAACTTGATTGCCGTGTCGCGGCTCACCAAACGCAGAGAATATTTGTTGATTCCGCTACGCATCGGGAGCATAAGATAGTCTTTGATGTCGGTCATCGAACCGCCTAGGATAACGGTTTCGGGGTTGAAAATATTAATCAAGCCCGAAACTGCTTTTCCGAGCGCTTCGCCAACAATTTCGATCACTTCGATGGCCAACATATCTTCGTTCTGCACGGCTTGGATAATATCTTTGATGGTCAGATCGCCATTTTGGCGATAGGCATTCGACAAGATCGAGGCCGAACCTTGTTCGAGCCTTTCGATAATCATTCGTCTTGCCGCCTGACCCGACACCACGGTTTCCAGACACCCGCGCTTGCCGCAGTGGCACAGTATTTCGTTGTCAATCATTGGGATATGACCATATTCACCAGCGAAACCAGATTTGCCATAATATAGTTTTCCGCCCAAAATCATACCCACGCCAAGCCCCCAACTCAGGTTGATGAAGATCATTGTATCTTCGCTGCTGGATTCGCTACACAGATATTCGCCATAGGTCATAGCCCGCGAATCGTTCTCGATATAGACGGAAACGCCCAATTTTTCGCTCATTATGTCCGACAGCGGACGCTCGTCAAAATAGTAGTAGGTGTAATTGTAACCCGCCACCGAATTGACACGCCCCATAATGCTCACCCCAACAGACACGATGGCTCCCTTTTCATTGTCGGCAATGAATTTGCGGATCTTATCACACGCTTCGTTGAGCGATTCTTCGGTGTTCTCGATCGCGAAGGGCTCGTTACCCATTGCGATTATCGAACCGTGAAAGTCCATCAAAGCAAATTTTATATTTTGTTGAGTGATGTCCACACCAACAAAATACCCAACCCCCGAACTCAGCCCATAGAGCATCGCACGGCGCGAGGTTGATTGATTCTCGTAGCCGTAATCGATCAGGATATTACTCTTGATCAACTCGCCCAGGAACTTGGTCACCGTGGGCACCGACAAGTTAACATACTTGGCGATGTCGGTGATAGAAAGTTTTCCACGTTTAATAAGAATACGCAAAATTTCGCGCTTAACGATGTTGATTTTATGTCCACCAGCCGCCTGAGCCAGAAATGGGTTATCTATGTTGATCATAATCTATGTTACACTTAAATCTACGTTATTGGTTATCGATATGGGAAATAAAATCAGCTACAACTTATCGGCAATTGCCATACACAGCTCGTAGCCTTTGGCCAACATACGAGGAATGTGAAAAGGTCCTTTGTACATATTTCCTTTGGCCATTTGCGACGGGGTGCCATCGCGATGCAGATAGCCAAACCATTCTGGAAATTCTTTGTCTTTGAGTTTGTCGAACTGATAATTGTCCGCCGCACGGTGCATATCAATATATTTTGGGTCTTGGGTGGCAAGAAAGGCGTACAACGAAGCCAGTACAGCCTCGCACTGTGGCCACCAAAATTTCATATCGTGCCAATATTCCTGTTGCTCGCGATTTTTGCAATCACGGAAGTAGGTGATGCCGCCATATTGTTTGTCCCAGCCCCACTCCCACGACCAATCAATCACCGTCAGACCCTGCTCGGTGAGCGGCTGATCTTTCCATTGGCGATAGAGGGCCTCTTCGAGCAAAAACCAGCCCGTTTCGAGCGAATGACCAGGGTTAATTGTACGACCAGCCATCGAATCGATAAACCGACCCTCGGGAGTCACCGTTTCGAGTATCGCCTGAAATTCGGGATGCATAAAATCGCGCTTAATTTCATCGATCGCGCTGTCGATCTGCGCTTCGAGCACCGGATCTTCGATCGCGCGACGAATATTGGCCGCCACATCGATCATAATCATACAAATCGAGTGACCCTTAGCCTTGAAACCTTCCAAAAATTTGGGTTCCAAGAGCCCCGGGGTATTGAGATAATGCTGAATCTTTTTGAATAATTCGAGCGCCTTAACCGCGTAGGAATGGTCGCCACTGGCGATCGAATACTCGGCAAAAGCAATGGCGGCAAAGGTTTCTGAAAAAACATAACGGCGCTTTCTGACCGGCACACCACTGGCTGTCACTTGATAGAACATCCGCCCATCGGTGTCAAAACAGTGCTGCTCGATAAAATCGACACAACTCTTGGCGGCAACCAAATATTCTTCGCGAGCCTCGATATGGTTATAAACATAAGCAAAAACCCAACCAGCACGACCCTGAAACCATACTGATTTGTCGGTGTCGAGCAATGAGCCCTCGCGATCCAAAGCGGTATAAATCCCGCCATTAACGGGATCCATACCATTTTTAAGCCAGAAAGGCAGTATATTATCTTGTAATTCTTTGCGGTATTTCTGAGCCGTTTTCAGAAAATATTGTTTCATGATCATAACTTTCAAAAACTATTCTGACAAAAGTAGCTAGAAAATTTGACAATGAGAAATAATTTCATTGAAAACAACTAAGTTAGTATATCTTTTTACACGAATAATCTCTACAATTCTATTTTTTGAACCCGAGCCACGTGTCTTCCACCCTCGAATTGTGCAGCCAGATAGGCATCAACGATAGCCGCAGCCTCGGTTTGACTCACAAAGCGACCCGGAATCGAACACACATTGGCATCGTTATGGGCACGAGCCAAAGTGGCGATTTCTGGTTTCCAACACAGCGCCGCCCGAATACCAGAATGGCGATTGAGGCTCATCGATATTCCATTGGCCGACCCGCAAAAGGCAAACGCCCGCGCCACTTCGCCAGCCTCGATACCACGCGCCAACGAATGCGCAAAGTCGGGATAATCGACCGATGCGGTGCTGTGGCACCCATAATCCTTGATGCCGTAACCAAGCCCCATCAAGTAGCCCGCCACAAATTCTTTCATTTCGTAGCCCCCGTGATCGGCAGCCAATCCTATTGTTTCCATAAGTATGTTATAATTTTTTAAGTGCTTCAAAATCTATATCTGGGACACGACCAGTATGTGGACGCTCAAAAGTAGTTCTATAAACGGTATTTTGGTCAAAAAAACCACAATTTTTCAAAAAGAATTGCCCATCCACTACCCCACCAGCATAATCTTTACGCACCCCTGCTTGCGCCGTTGCGTCGTAGGTGAAGGTGGCACGGCACATCTCGCGCCACTCTCCGCCCACGGTTCTAGCCCATTGATTGCCAAAAAGCACGCGGCGTGAAACGTACCCTTGATCGGGTATGAAATTTTCGAGAAACGAATGCGCGCGCGTGTAATGCTTGTCGGTTTTGGGTCTGAGAAAAGAAGCAATCTTTCGCCACGCGCCACTCTCGGGCGCATAGAAATAGGAGGTATAGGTGGTCGAACCATTGCCATCGGGGGTGATAGAGGTCAGGAACTTGTATGTATTGCCAGCCACCCACGGGAAAATCAAATAGCTCTGTCCGCCCGAACCTTCGTTACCAAATTCACCAATGTGAACCCCTGGACCGCGTGCAAGAAGCTTGATCTGATCTTCTTGCGGGATCGATTTTGGATCATCAGTCACATAGGGCGACCACACCGAAAACAGCACGCGACGCTCGGAAGGCGAGTTGCACTGCATCCCAAAATAGCCTTCGCCAAAGCCGTTAGCCATATAATAACTACCCACCACATCATCGCCCTTGGGCACCGTCACCTCGTTGTAGACCCACCGCACAGGCTCGTCGGGCATCGAATACCCTAGGTGAACCGACGGGCCGCGCGAACCCCAATAGGTCGAAAAATCGTGCACATAACTCAACGTCGAACCGTTGGCCGCGCCACTGATTTTCAAAGCTCGCAGATCAAGCGCCGCCGATGCTTGGAGCACGAAATCGACTTTGATGTAGCCCGCTTTTTTGGTTTTGATAGTGCCAAGATCGACGGAATCCAACTTTTTGTTGTCGAATTTGGCGGTGAAATTCTTGCCTAGAACTTCGACCTTCACCACACCAACACCAGAAGCGATAAGCTGCAAACGGAGCGCACCTGTCGAATCATTGCGAAAGTAAAGACTCGTCACGCCATCGGCCGTGGGGTAACTATTACCCTTGAAATCGATGTTATGGAAGGTTGGACTTTGCGCTTGACACACAAAATTAAGGGCGGCGAAACAAATCACAACCGACAATAGCAATATTTTTCTCATTCTTTTTATTTTATTATGCACGCATTATCTTCAAAAAGGGGGCTTCTAGAAATTGAATTTTTCAAGGCGTACAAGGTCGATAAACCGGAGCGTACATTAAGTACGTGAGGATTTATCGATCCGAAGTCCAACGCCGAAAAAGCAATTTCTAGAAGTCACCAGAGTGATCTAGATCACCCCTTGCTCAACCATTGCCCGCGCCACTTTCATAAAGCCAGCAATGTTTGCGCCCTTCATATAGTTGATATAGCCCGACTCTTGGGTGCCATATTCGACACACGCCGTGTGGATGGAGCTCATAATTTGGTGTAATTTGGCATCCACTTCTTCGGCTGTCCAGTTTATTTTCATTGCGTTTTGGGTCATTTCGAGACCCGAAGTAGCAACTCCGCCAGCGTTGACCGCTTTGCCAGGGCCATAAGGCACCTTCGAGGCGATGAAAGTTTCGATTGCCGCTGGGTTACACCCCATATTCGACACTTCGGCCACCACCTTCACCCCATTCTTGACCAATGCCGCCGCATCATCGCCACCCAATTCATTCTGTGTGGCACACGGCAAGGCAATGTCGCATTTGACCGACCAAGGTTTTTCGCCTTTATGGAAGGTTGAACCTGGGAATTGTGTGGCATAAGGTTCAACAACGTCGTTGTTGGAAGCACGAAGTTCCAACATATAGGCAATCTTGGCGGCATCGAGCCCTGCGGGATCGTAGATATAACCGTCTGGGCCCGAGATTGTTATCACCTTACCACCAAGCTCGGTGGCCTTGGTGGCAGCACCCCACGCCACGTTACCAAAACCGCTGATGGCGATGGTTTTACCTTGGATATTTGTCCCTTGATCGGCTAGCATTTGAGTCAAAAAGTAAACCGCACCAAAACCAGTGGCTTCGGGACGAATGAGCGAGCCGCCATAAGTCATCCCTTTGCCCGTGAGCACGCCAGTATTTTCGCGTGCCAATTTACGATACATACCGTATAAATAGCCTATTTCGCGCCCGCCAACCCCAATATCGCCAGCCGGAACGTCGGTCTCGGGCCCTATATAGCGCCACAATTCGAGCATAAAGGCCTGACAAAAGCGCATCACTTCGGCATCCGATTTACCTTTGGGGGCAAAGTCCGAACCGCCCTTACCGCCGCCCATAGGCAGAGTGGTGAGTGCGTTTTTGAAAGTTTGTTCAAAACCCAAAAATTTCAGAATCGAGAGATTGACCGACGGGTGGAAACGTAACCCGCCTTTATAGGGGCCTATGGCGTTGTTGAATTGCACGCGGTAGCCCAAGTTAGTTTGCACCGTACCGCGGTCGTCGACCCACGCCACACGGAAGGTAAATATTCGATCCGGTTCCACAATTCGTTCGGCAATTTTGGCTGCCTCGAATTCCGGATGTTGGTTGTAGACCGATTCCACCGAGTGAAGTACCTCTTCAACGGCTTGTAAAAATTCTTTTTCGCCTGGGTGTTTGGCTTCTAGGTTTTTGATCAACTCATTAACTTTCATATCGTTTTGATTTTTAAGTTTTGTTATCCTTAACAAATATAAAAAAATATTCCGAGATATCATATATTATTTTCAGAAGCCCCCTATTTTCAATTCGCGCTCAAAAAAAAATCACAATAAAAGTTGTGTGTTTTTATAATGTTATTACCTTTGCCCCCGCAATGGTTTCCGATGTGCGCCCTGTGGTGCAATAAGAATTAAATGGGAATCGGGTGAAAATCCTGAACAGTTCCCGCTGCTGTAAGTTCCACTCTCCGTTTTTTGGAGGGTTAAAACTCTGAACAAATCTTTGCCACTGGTTTTGCAACTGGGAAGGCCGTTCGGATAGGAACAAGTCAGAAGACCTGCCTTGCTTTGACGGATTTACAGTCTACGGGTTATGGACTCACAATCAACAAATAAGGCATCACTTTTCCACGTTTTTTCACCAAAAAGTCATTGCATCGTTTGCTGTAAATCCGATTATTAATTTTTAATCGGACAATAGCTCTATGCTGAGATTTTTATATAGAATCATTCTATCATTGACCCTGTTGGTGTGTGCCGTCGCCCCGCTCAGGGCTCAAAGGCAAGACACCATCCAGTCGGTGGTGGTGGTGGGCCAGAGAATCAAGAAAGAGATTATTCCAGTCCAGGTGCTTATGGGTGATGGGCTAAGGAGGTTGAGCGTCCACTCGGTTGCCGATGCGGTGCGCTATTTCGCGGGTGTTCAGATCAAGGATTACGGCGGCATCGGAGGGCTCAAAACGGTAAACATACGATCTATGGGTAGCCATCACGTGGGCGTGTTCTATGATGGTGTCGAATTGGGTAATGCCCAGAATGGAGTGATCGACCTGGGGCGTTTCTCGCTCGACAATATGGAGGCAATATCGCTCTACAACGGGCAAAAAAGTGCAATCTTTCAACCTGCCAAGGATTACGCTTCGGCCAGCGCCATATATATGGTCACCCGCCGCCCATCGTTCCCCGCTCGCAAAGCCAACAATTGGAATTTCGGGTTCAAGGGGGGCTCTTTTGCCACCATAAATCCTTCTGTGTTGTGGGAACACAAAATCAACGACAAGATAACAACCTCTTTCAGCTCCGAATTTCTCTATACCTCGGGTAAGTATAAATTCAGTTATGCTAAAAAAAACGGCTACGACACAACCGAAGTGCGCCAAAACGGAGACGTGAATATGTTCCGTGCCGAGGCTGCTATCTTTGGGCAAATCCAAGACGGTCAGTGGATGGCTAAGGCGTACTATTACAATTCGCAACGAGGATACCCCGGCGCATCAGTGCGCCAAGAACCAGGCAAATTCACACATCAAGATCGACAGTGGGATGACAACTTTTTTGCCCAAGGGACTTTTCGTAAATTATTCGGCTCGTGGTATAGTTTGCTCGTGAACGGCAAATATTCTTACGATTACCTGCACTACCTATCCGATCCAAACCTGGACGTGAGCACAATGTATGTAGACAACCATTATCGGCAACAGGAGAGTTATGTGTCGGCAGCTCATCTGTTTTCCATCTTTGATTGGTGGAGCGCATCGCTGTCCACCGATTTTCAATGGAACACCCTCGATGCCGATCTGGTGGATTTTGTCTATCCTAATCGTTACTCGTTACTCACGGCCGTTGCCAGTTCGATCGATTTAGATCGATTCAAGTTGCAGGTGAGTCTGCTCCACACCTTGGTGAACGACAAAACGCGCACCGTAGGAGCCAATGCGGGTCAGAAAAGCGTCTTCACCCCGTCGATTGTCGCCTCGTGGAAACCATTCAAACAATCGGATTTCAATATACGAGCCTTCTACAAACGGGTTTTCCGTATGCCAACCCTCAACGACCTCTACTACACCTTCATCGGCAACAAAGATCTCCAACCCGAATACACAACCCAATACGATGTGGGGATGACATACGCCAAAAATTTCGGTAGTAAATGGTTCCGCAGCCTGGAAGTTCAGCTAGACGGATATTACAACCAGGTAGACAACAAAATTATTGCCATGCCTACCTCCAACCAGTTTCGATGGACGATGCTCAACCTGGGCTATGTCGAGATTATGGGTGTGGATGTTGCCGTGCAGGGATCTTTCAAATTCGGCAACGTTGAATTGTCGCCTCGATTGAGCTATACCTTCCAAAAGGCGCAAGACTTCACCGACCCCGCAAGCCAATGGTATGGAGGGCAGATTCCGTATGTCCCGTGGCACAGTGGATCGGTGATCTTGGGTGGATCATACAAAACGTGGTCGTGGAATTACAGTTATATCTACACCGGCGAGCGGTATGAAGCTGTGGCAAACATCAAAGAAAACTACGCCCAACCGTGGTACACTCACGATCTGTCGCTCTCCAAAACATTTCTGCTGAAAAATATGGAAATAAGGGCAACGGCCGAAGTCAACAACATATTCAACCAGCAATACGAAGTGGTGCAATGCTACCCAATGCCGGGCACGAATTTCAAAATCAAAATCAATATTATATTATGACAAAACGTATTTTTCTACTCTTATGCTCTATCGCTTTGCTCGCCTCGTGTCGCCGGGCGCAAGAGATCACCCCATCCACGGGGCAGGAGGTCACCCCGGGCGCTGAGCAAGGGCAGATCAAGGGTTTCTTTCTGCTCAACGAAGGCAATATGGGCAGCAACAAGGCTACGCTCGATTATTTCGATTATCAAACGGGAATCTACACCAAGAATATATATGCCGAACGCAACCCAGGGGTGGTCAAGGAGTTGGGCGATGTGGGCAATGACATCCAGATATATGGCAACAAACTCTATGCGGTGATCAACTGCTCCCATTTTGTCGAGGTGATGGAGCTCAAAACGGCAAAGCACATCGCCCAGATCTCGATACCCAACTGCCGCTATATAGTTTTCAAGGATCAATATGCCTACGTCACTTCTTATGCCGGGCCAGTGGCCATAGACCCGAATGCACGATTAGGATATGTGGCGAAAATCGACACGGCGACACTCAAAGTGGTGGGCGAATGTACGGTTGGCTATCAACCCGAAGAGATGGTGATCGCGGGCGGCAAACTGTATGTGGCCAATTCGGGGGGCTACCGTGTGCCGAACTACGACAAGACGGTCTCGGTTATCGACCTGGAAAAGTTTACCGAAGTTCGCAAGATCGACGTTGCCATTAATCTCCACCGCTTGGAAGTTGATCGCTATGGGAATGTCTGGGTCAGTTCGCGTGGCGATTACTACAACACACCCTCAAAAACATTTGTGATCGACAGCCGAACAGACAAAGTGACCCTGGCCCTTGACCTACCCAACAGCAATATGAATATCTGTGGCGATTCGATCTACGTATACAGCGCCCAATGGAATTATATCACCAACCAAAACACTATTTCATATGCCATTGTCAACACACAGACAAAAACAATAGTTGAGCGCAACTTTATCAAAGATGGAACCGATAAATCAATCAAAATCCCTTATGGAATGGCGGTGAATCCCAAAACTAAAGAAATTATGATCACCGATGCCAAAGATTATGTGACCCCTGGCACTCTGTATTGTTTCGGCTCCGATGGCAAACGGAAATGGTCTGTCACCACGGGGGATATTCCAGCTCATATAGTCTTCACCACCACACAATTACAACCTATCAACAACTAGAAACCATAACCAAAAATCACTTCAAAAAATGGTAAAATTTTTACATCAATCGGCTTTTGTGGCTCTTTGTGCCACACTGGCGATGGGAATATTGCTCACCGCTTGCCACCAAAACCAACGAGAATATGTGCTCGCCCAAGAAGATATCAAAGTGCACCAGCCGCCGCAAGGATTCGTTGTCAAGGTGGGGCAACTGCTGCGGATCGAGGTCGAGAGCGTGTCGGACGAAGGGGTGACATACAAATGGTTGCTGGACGACAAAGAGGTATCATCGTCCAAAAATCTGGAATATATGATCGAAACAATCGGTGAATTTCAGCTCAAACTGGAAGTCAAAAAAGGGCAAAACGTATTTGATTATCACTACAAAGTTATTGTTGACTTCGACCAAGCGCCCCCCACTCCATCCCAAGCAACGGCCTACATCACCAAAGTTTTTGACTACCTGCCTGCCGTGGGTCAATTCACCAACACCTTGCCCGAATATGTGGCTGGCGACACTCAACAAACGATGAACAAAAAGGTGCTTGACGCGATAGGCAACAACCACAAAGGGATGATTTCGCTAGGCGGTTTCGGTGGGTATGTTGTGGTGGGTTTCGATCACACGATCCAGAACATTGTCGGCAAGCGCGATTTTAGGGTCATCGGCAACGCTTTCTATTCGAACACTAATCCAGAGCCTGGCGCGCCTCAGGGCGGCAGTTGCGAGGCGGGCGTGATTATGGTGGCTTATGATGTCAACAAGAACGGTGAGCCAGACGACAATGAGTGGTACGAAATTGCGGGCAGCGCTCACCAAGATCCAACCAAGGAGCTGTGGTATGACAAGGCCAAGAAAAATGGGAATGATATGCATACTTATTACGATTACCAGATCACCTATTTCCGCCCAGCCAAAGAACCAACCGATCAAAAAGAGTGGAATACATATATCCGTTGGCAAGACAATAAGGAGCACCAAGGATACAAATCGAAAAATGCTTTCCACTCACAATCTTACTTCCCGCTGTGGGTCAAAGATGATAAGATCACCTTCAAAGGCACTTGCCTGCCTCAAAATGGAATCGACGAAAGCGGGCAAGGAGACTATTTTGTGCTCTACAAATTCAGTTATGGCTATGCCGACAATGAGACTAACAGCCAAGACGAATCGGCGATCGATATAAGTTGGGCCGTGAACAGCAAAGGGCAAAAAGTCAATATGCCAGGGGTCGACTTTATCAAGATCTACACGGGGATCAACCAAGAAAATGGATGGCTGGGCGAATGCTCGACCGAAATAACGGGGATCGAAGATCTCCATATTTTGAAAACAGATATTAAGTAATAGATAAAAATTATTGACACATTTTAAATGGTCTCTTTTTGGCATATTTTCCATTTGAAATTCTGGATTTACCCCAGTAAATCTTCGTCATTCAAACACAAAATCTACTCAAAAATAGCCTCATTAAAATGGATCAATAATTATTGACTATCACTTAACACACGTAAATAAAACAAAAACAACAATGAAAAAAACAATCTACTCTTTAATCCTGTTATTGACAGTCTCTTTGCTCTCGTGCACCAAAGTGACTCCAGAAATCATCAACCCACGTATCACGATCCAGGCCGACGACAAACCAGCCACCCAAGAGCTGTCAATGCCCCAAAACGGTTCACTGAACCTAAACGCCAAAGTTGAACTGACAACCCAATACACTCTCTCGTGGTCTGTGGATGGCAAACCAGCCTCCACCGATAGCCGATTCAAGTTCACGGCCACCGAAATCGGCGAACATACGATCTTGCTTAATGTTTTGAACAACGACGGAGGGAAGGCCTCCGCCAGCCTCAAAGTAACAGTGTATGAAAACTTAACGGTTCGCATCACTCTGGACGGGAAAGATCCCGAGGCTGGCCTCTCGATTCCGTATTTCAAATCGCTATCCTTCGGTTGCCAAGTGAAGCCTGAGGCTCAATATACTTTCTCGTGGCAGGTCAACAAAGAGAGCGTGTCGGACAAAGTTAATTACACCTTCAACCCACAAAAAGCGGGCGAATACCAAATCATTCTCAGCGCCACGAATCAATACGGAGCCATATATGCCGACACGACAGAGGTCAATGTATTCGATTTCAGCAAAGGAACATTTGTACTCAACGAAGGGAATATGACCACCGAGCAGGGCTCGATGATCTTTATTTCGCCCCGAGGAACGATTATAGACAGCACTTACTGGCGCGTGAACGGCACCTCTATTGGTTCGGTGGCTCAGGATATATCCATCACTGGCAACAAAATGTATATCATATCGCAAAATGGCGGAGGCGATGGAATGTTGGTTGTCGCCAACGCTACAACGCTCAAAAAAGAGGAGGGATACAGCAAAGGGCAATTGTCTCCATTAGCGTGGCCCACACATATTGCAGTCGTGGGAGACAACGCATACATCCGCGACAACAAAGGCGTATATAAATTTAGTCTGACCTCCAAAACATTGACCTTCATCAAAGGTTCCGAACGAGCTGCAAAAAATCGGATGGCCGTCATCGCCGATAAAGTTTTTATTCCTGCCGGTCGCAACATTTATGTTCTCAAAGACGGTGCCCTTATTCACACCATCGAAATGGCGGGCACAGTGTCGGGTGTCATCAAATCATCGGACAACAACTTGTGGGTTGCCTGCACCACAACACCAGCACGGATCAGCAAAATCAAACCATCTGACTACACCACCATTCAGACCAACGAACTGCCAACAGACGCGAAAGTAGGCGCTGGATGGGGCGTAAGTCCGGGGATCAGCGCCCACGCCGACACAATATATTTCAGCAACGCGACGACAAAAATATCTCGCCACATATTTAATCAAAACAAAACTGAATATCTGACCGATGTGAAAAATCACATTCAAAATGCGGGCATTGTCTACAACAACCTTGCCGTGCACCCAGCGACGGGAGAATTGTATTTCACCACCATCAAGGGCTATGGCTTGGATTTCTTGATCAACGACATTGTCAAGTTTGATTTCAGCGGTCCTTCACCCGTAATGAAAGCCGACCACAAGAATTACACCCGTTTCCCAGCTGGAATATTCTTCACCGACAGCTTCAAATAGTAATCCGCACAACCAAAGTGTGTTAAAAGAAAGAGGGTTGCGATCTGACGTAGATTGCAACCCTCTTTTGTGTGATGGGGCTTCTGGAAATTAGATTTCACGATAAGGACTTTTCGATCCGCAGTAGAGCGCCGAAAAAGCAACTTTTAGAAGTCATCGTAAGGATTTAGCGAGCCACACGAGGTTTGCGAAGCTCGAAATCTGGACCCAGATAGATTTTGCGAATATACTCGTCGTCGGCCAACTCCTCGGCCGTACCCTCGCGGATCACCTTGCCCTCCACCAAGATATATGTTCGATCGGTGATCGAAAGCGTTTCGTGTACGTTGTGGTCGGTGATGATAACCCCAATATTGAGATCTTTGAGCGATGCCACAATCGACTGAATCTCGGCCACGGCAATCGGGTCAACTCCCGCAAAAGGCTCATCAAGCAAAATAAACTTCGGGTTGATCGACACCGCACGCGCAATCTCGGTTCGACGACGCTCGCCGCCCGAAAGCTGCTGACCAAGGTTCTTGCGTACCTTTTGGAGCGAAAATTCCTGAATCAAATATTCGAGCCTATCTTTCTGATACTCTTTGGTGTAGGAAGTCATCTCCAACACGGCGCGAATATTGTCCTCGACCGAAAGTTTGCGAAAGACCGAAGCCTCCTGAGCCAAATAGCCAACCCCTTTTTGGGCTCGCTTGTAGACTGGATCACTGGTTATGTCCTCGTCGTCCAGAAAAATATGGCCTCCATTGGGCTCGATCAGCCCCACCGTCATATAGAAAGTCGTGGTTTTACCTGCACCGTTAGGGCCCAAAAGCCCCACTATCTCACCCTGAGTCACCTCAATCGAAACTTCGTTGACAACAGTACGCTGCTTGTATTTCTTGACCAAATCACGCGTCCAAAGGCGCATCTTTTTCTCTTCTGCCATTATCTATATGAGATCGTACTTTTTGAAAATCTTCTGAATCTTATCGAACGCAAAATCGATCTGATCAAAAGTGTGAGTGGCCATAAACGAAAATCTGATCAAGGTGCTATCTGGCGCAACGGCGGGTGCAACAACTGGATTGACAAAAATCCCTTCGTCGAAAAGTTCGTGAATGATCTGGAAAGTCTTGATATTGTCACGTATAAAGAGCGGAATGATTGGCGTTGTCGAGTGACCGACTTCGCAACCCATATCCTTGAAACCCTTCAAAGCGTAATGGGTCAAATCCCACAGATGTTTGATCCGCTCGGGTTCGGACTGCATAATATCGATCGCCGCACCAACGGCAGCCGTAGCCCCAGGAGTTAAACTGGCCGAGAACATATAAGGACGCGAATTGTGACGCAAAAAATTAGCCGTGTCGTGGTCGGTGGCAACAAAACCACCCATCGAAGCAAATGACTTACTGAAAGTCCCCATCACACACGAAATATCGTCCGTCACACCCATCGCTTTGCAAATCCCCGAACCATCGGCTCCAAAAACACCGAGCGAGTGAGCCTCGTCTACAAAAATATCGGCATCATATTTCTTGGCCAACGCCACTATATCGTGCAGCGGAGCCTGGTCTCCCTCCATCGAGAAAACTCCGTCCACAACGATGAGTTTCACCCGATCTTCTTCGCACATAGCCAACATTTTGTCCAACGAATCCATATTGTTGTGCTTGAATTTAAGCACATTAGAATAACTCAACCGACGACCTTCGATAATCGAAGCGTGGTCTAATTCGTCTTGTAAAATATAATCCTCGCGCCCCGTGAGACACGAAATAGTCCCCAGATTGACCCCGAAACCGGTGGAATAGAGAATCGCCTCATCCTTGCCCACCAAGGCCGCCAATTTACGCTCTAACGACTTATGAATATCGAGTGTACCGTTCAAAAAAGGAGAGCCGGCGCAACCTGTACCGTATTTGCGCGTTGCCTCGATCGAAGCTTCAATCACCTTGGGGTGGTTGGTCAGCCCCAAATATGAATTGCTTCCAAACATCAACACTCGTTTGCCGTTAATTATCACTTCGGTAGCTTGTTCACTCTCGATAGGTCTGAAAAAAGGATAAACATTGGCTGCTTTCAGTTTACGCGGAGTATCAAAACGTTCTAGTTTCTTTTGTAATGGCCTCATTCTATGTTAATTATAATTTATTTCTATATCTTTTACGCTGCAAATATACGACACTTAGTTTGAAAATCAACATTTTTCGTTCTAAACAACTCCTTCGCGCAGTATATCGTGCAGGTGAATGATCCCACAATAGTCACCATTACGTGTCACAATTAGCCCCGTGATTTTATTGTTTTCCATTTGTTGATATGCGTCGATTGCCAACTCTTCGGCCTCGACAGTCTTGGGCATACGGCTCATAATATCTTCGGCTCTGACTCGCAATATATCTTTGCGCCCCTCCAACATCCGACGCAGATCGCCATCGGTAATGATTCCCACTATTTGTTCGTTTTCATCGATCACCGCCGTCGCGCCCAGTCGCCCGCTGCTGATCTCAATTATAATTTTGTCGAGATGGTCGATCGGCGACACCCGAGGACGGTTTTCGCCCGTTATTATATCCTCGACACGGGTGTAAAGCTTCTTGCCGAGCGCCCCACCAGGGTGAAAACGCGAAAAATCTTCCGCCGTGAAGCCGCGCATTTTAAGGAGTGTCATCCCCAGCGCATCACCCATCACCAATTGCGCCGTGGTGCTCGTTGTTGGAGCCAGGTTATTGGGACACGCCTCGTGAGAGACGGTGGTGTTGAGTCGGTAATCGCTCACCGAACTCAGGAATGAATCCATATTACCCACCATTCCGATCAAAGTATTACCCATCCGTTTGATGAGCGGAGCGAGAACTTTGATCTCGGGCGAATTGCCACTCTTGGAAATACAGAGCACGATGTCGTGTGGCTGAACGATCCCCAAATCGCCGTGAATTGCATCGGCCGCGTGGAGGAAAACAGCTGGCGTTCCAGTCGAATTGAAGGTGGCAACGATTTTCTGGGCAATGATTGCGCTCTTGCCAATGCCGGTCACAATCAGCCTGCCCCGAGACTCGAAAATCAGTTTGGCGATACGTGTAAAATCGCTATCAATCAACGCGATCATATCTCCAATGGCGTCCTGTTCTTGGGTGACAACAGAACGTGCAAAATCAATGATTGAATTATCTTCTAAAAATTTTTTCACAATAATTTTTTACAAAGATAACTTGTTTTTAAGAAAAATTACTACCTTTAATCATTATTTTAATGCTTTGATGGCACAAACAGACAGAGAAGAGCTCCTCAAAAACCTCAAAAAGTACTTTGGCTTCGATTGTTTCAAGGGAAACCAAGAGGCTGTAATCCGCAATTTATTAGCTGGGCGTGACACCTTTGTCCTAATGCCCACTGGCGGAGGGAAATCTCTATGCTACCAACTTCCGGCGCTGATGCTCCCCGGGGTGGCGGTTGTGATTTCGCCACTAATAGCCCTGATGAAAAATCAGGTTGATGCGATGCGCACCTTTGCAATGGAAGAGGGCGTGGCGCACTTTATTAATTCTTCGCTCGGCAAGGGTGCCATCACCCAGGTGCGCCAAGACGTACTAGACGGCAAGACAAAACTACTCTACTTTGCGCCCGAATCGCTCACCAAAGAAGAAAATGTAGAACTGCTGCGCAAAGTCACGGTCTCGTTCTACGCCATCGACGAGGCGCACTGTATCTCCGAATGGGGACACGATTTCCGCCCCGAATATCGCCGCATTAGGCCAATCATTGCCGAAATCGGTGCCGCGCCGCTCATCGCCCTCACGGCAACGGCCACCCCAAAGGTGCAGATCGACATTCAAAAGAATTTGGGTATGAACTCGGCGGATGTTTTCCGTAGCTCGTTCAACCGCCCTAATTTATACTACGAAGTACGCCCAAAACAAGATGCCTCGCGTGAGATCATAAAATATATCAAGCAAAATCACGGCAAATCAGGTATTATATATTGTCTATCGCGCAAGAAGGTCGAGGAATTGGCCGAATTACTGCAAGTGAACGACATCAAGGCGCTGCCCTATCACGCGGGTATCGACGCGGCGACCAGGGCCGAAAATCAAGATCGTTTCTTGATGGAGGATGTAGACGTGATTGTGGCAACGATCGCCTTTGGGATGGGTATCGACAAGCCCGACGTGCGTTTTGTGATCCACTATGACATTCCTAAATCGCTCGAAGGTTATTATCAAGAGACAGGACGCGCGGGGCGCGATGGAGGCGAGGGTAAATGTATCACCTTTTACAGTTACAAGGACATCCAGAAACTCGAAAAATTTATGCAGGGTAAACCTGTTGCCGAACAAGAAATTGGCAATATGTTGCTCAGCGAAACGGTGGCCTATGCCGAAAGTACGGCTTGCCGTCGCCATATTATACTTCACTACTTCGGCGAAGAGTATGATCAGAAAAACTGTGGTGCGTGCGACAATTGCCTCAACCCACCCGAACGCAAAGAAGCGAAAGAGGATGTCGAATTGGTGTTGGAAGTGGTGAAAAAGATAAATGAGAATTTCAAAGCCGACCACATTATATCAATCATAACGGGCAAGGTGACAACCCTTGTCAAATCATATAAACACAACACACTCGAAGAGTTTGGCGCTGGAGCCGAACGCGATGAGCTCTACTGGCGAGCAGTGGTTCGCGCAGCCGAATTGGAATGTTTGCTCAGCAAAGACATCGAGAATTACGGAGTGCTATCATTGGCCAAAAAGGGCGAACAATATCTCAAAAAGCCATATTCGATTATGGTGGCCTCGAATCGTCATTTTGATATTTCGGAGTCCACCGATATGGTGGCTAACGGTGGCGGGCACGGGGGTGCGGTGGACGAAACACTGTACGCGATGCTCAAAGACTTACGTCACGATATTGCGGCGCGTCAGAAGTTACCTCCTTTTGTGATTTTCCAAGATCCATCGCTCGAAGATATGTCGATTCAGTACCCTATCTCGCTCGAAGATATGCAGCAAATCACTGGTGTGGGGATGGGCAAGGCGCGTAAGTTTGGGGCTCCGTTCATCGAACTCATCAAGCGTTATGTGGAACAATACGACATCACACGTGCGCAAGATCTGGTGGTACGTTCGGTGGTGAACAAAAGCGGAGGCAAAGTTTTTGTGATCCAATCAATCGACCGCAAGATGCCACTCGAAGATATAGCCGAGGCCAAGGGGCTGACTATGGAAGAAGTGCTGACCGATATTGAGGCGATCGTGAATGCCGGAACCCGCATCAATTTGGATTATTATATCAACGAAACCGTAGACGAAGATAAAGTAGCCGATATAATCGAATATTTCCGCGAAGAGGCAACATCGGATTCGGTGGCCGAGGCCGAGGCTGCACTTGGCTCAGACTACACACAGACCGAAATTCGTTTGTCTCGCATCAAATTCATCTCCGAAACGGGTAACTAAGAAGTTGTGGCTCGATCAATCGCTTGCTGAAGGCAAAAACGATTGACCGAGCCACAAATATGTTCGGGGTGACTTCTAGAATCAGCAGCCCCTTAGTGGGTCAAGTCCTTGGGTGACTTCTAAAAATCGTTTTTTCGGCGTTGGGCTTCGGATCTTAAAATCCTCACTTACTTCAAGTAAGCTCCGGTTTTGCGACCTTGCCCGCCTTGAAAAATTCAATTTTTAGAAGCCCCCCTTGACTTGTCGCTACACGCAAAACCTCGACAGCACATCCATCAATTCGTCTTTCTTGATGGGCTTAGTCATAAAATGGTTGCACCCTGCCGCCATTGCAGCATCTTTGTCTGCATTGAAAGCATTCGCCGTCAGGGCAACAATGGGGACAGTTGTGTTGAATTGCCTGATCAATGTGGTTGCCTTCAGCCCATCCATCTTAGGCATTTTGATGTCCATCAATATAGCATCAAAATCCTTATCCTTAGTCATTTCTACCGCTTCGATCCCCGTGGTGGCACGAGTCAACATACTGTTTTTGAGTAGCGTTTGGATCAGCAAGAAGTTACTATCATTGTCCTCGGCAACCAAGATATTCAGATCTTTGGCCTCGTACAATTGCTCGCTTCTAGCGCTTTGCTCTTCTGTTTGCGGCTCTATCGGCTCGCCATCGGTCAGCGCTTTCTCGACAAATTCAACCTCCGTATATCCGATATACCAAAAATAGGTACCTTCATTAACTTTGGATTCGAACCCTATTTTGCCACCCGTCGTGTCGGCAATAGCTTTACAAATCGAAAGACCCAGCCCCGTTCCTTGGGCAAAATCATCCAACTTCTCGAACCGACCAAAAACCTGATCTTTTTTGTCGTCGGAGATACCGATACCGGTGTCGCGGACGTAAACCTTCATCTGATTAGGCGTACACTCATACCCCATCACAATTTCGCCTTGCGGAGTGTATTTAATCGCGTTGGTCATAAAGTTGGTTAAAACCTGTATGAATCGATACTTATCCAACTTGGCCACACATTTTGAGTATGGATTAACCAAGCGCAAAGTGACATTGGGATTGTTGATACGCTGTTTGAAAGATTGGAATAAATCATCGCACAGCGGCGACACATCGAAACTATGGCGATCGATATCCACCGATCCAGCCTCGATCTTCGACAGATCCAAAACATCGCCAATCAATTTGAGCAATGTATCGCTATTGGTCTCGATAAGTTGTTTGTATTCTTTTTTCTCCTCCGGCTCGTCGGTCTCAGACAGCAACTGCGAAAAGCCGACAATTGCGTTGAGCGGTGTACGAATCTCGTGACTCATAGTGGCAAGAAAAGTCGATTTCAGTTTGTCGGCCTCTTCGGCTTTATTCTTTGCCGAGATCAAATTTTGTTGATATTGCACATCGTCCGTTATATCACGGCGGATGAAAGTAACAGTGTCTACAACCCCTTGGTCATCTTCCTTGATACTGTACATAAAATTATAATGACAATAGCCATCGCCATGATCATTCGTAATTCGCATCACAATATTATTATGCGGCAATGGTCGTTTGTTGACCACCGCATCGATCAAAGCCATAAAACGGATCCTGTCTTCGGGGTGGACGTAATCACGAATAGACTCAAAAGACCATTTTTCGGCAATACTAACCTCATTATTGAATTTATAGAACACCCCATCACTGATTTTGTAGTTCCACGCCGTGAGATTCCCCGCCTCCAAGGCCAAGGACAACTCTTTTTGGGTAGACTTAATCTCTTTGTAACTTTTGATCAGTTCTGTTTCCTGCGCCTTTTTGGCCGTGATATCTTCACAGTTCAACACATATCCTTGGATCTCGCCCTCGGAGTTGCGCATAATAGTGATTTGGGTGACAAAATACTTGCGTGTTCCCACCAGCGAGGTCCCGTAAAAATGATCTGGACAGCGGTCGAAATCGTAATCGGTTTCGATCGACAGATCTTCACCTCGCCCGAGTTTCTCTTTTTCGATGGTCGTCAGGTTTGGGTCGTCAAAGATATTTATCCCGTACACGTTAGTGGTTGGGCTAAACATTCCTAATGCGATTTTATTGATATAACTTAAGCGGCCATCTTTATCATAAACAATAATACCTAGTGGCAAATAGTCAGGGATTAATGACAGAAGTTTATTTTGCATTTTCGGGTTTTATCAATTAGTTACACTTCACAAATAAGGTACAAATGTAGATAAATATTTCGAACTATGACAATTAATTTGACATATCA
>JAVXIH010000003.1:0-40134 GCA_036648455.1 Mucinivorans sp. | reverse complement strand
AAGCGACACGGCTTCGGCGGTGTAGGCGGACAAACTCACGGTCAACACAACCGTCTTCGCGCACCAGGATCACTGGGGGCCTCGTCGTGGCCTTCACGCGTATTCCGTGGCAAACGTATGGCAGGGCGTATGGGCGGCGATCAAGTCAAAGTATTGAACTTGAAAGTGCTCAAAGTAATCCCTGAAAGCAATCTAATTTTGGTGAAGGGTTCAATCCCAGGCACAAAAGGCTCTTATCTATTAATCGAAGAATAACCTATTATGATACTTCAAGTTAAAAACATAAAAGGCGAAGATACAGGTAAGACAATCACCTTGAACGCCGACATATTTGGTATCACACCAAATGACCACGCTATCTATATGGATGTTAAGCAGTATTTAGCTGCTCAACGCCAAGGTACTCACAAATCAAAACAACGCGCAGAAGTTGCTGGATCAACCAAAAAGCTCAAAAAGCAAAAAGGTACTGGTGGCGCACGTTGTGGCTCGGCCAAGACTCCACTTTGGGTGGGTGGTGGTCGCGTGTTTGGCCCAGTGCCACGCAACTACGATTTCAAATTGAACAAGAAACTCAAACAACTAGCTCGTCGTTCGGCTTTGGCCTACAAAGCTACATCCGAATCGATCGTTGTTGTAGACAGTTTAGTGTTACCCGAAGCTAAAACAAAAGCATTCCTAGCCGCTCAAGCCGCATTGCAGCTCTCAGGCAAGAAAATGCTCATAGTGATGGATCAAAGCGAACCAACAATGATTCTTGGCGCGCGCAATGTGCAAAAAGTACAAGTTGTTACCGCTGCTTCGCTCAACACATACGATATTATGAATGCAGGGGTAATCCTGGCTTCGACAGCTGCTGTTGAGGTGATTAACTCCCTACTTAGCAAAGAATAGTGATGAATATACTAATTAAGCCAATACTAACCGAAAAAATGACGGCCCAGGGCGAGAAACTGGGTGCGTACGGTTTTGTGGTTGATGCTCGGGCAAACAAACTACAAATTAGAAGCGCTATCGAGTCGATGTATGGTGTGGTGGTTGAAACTATCAACACACTCAACAACAAAGGCAAAGCAAAAAGCCGCTTCACAAAAGCAGGACAACTCTCTGGTCGTACATCAGCCTACAAGAAGGCAATTGTGACCCTTAAGGGTGAAGATAAAATTGATTTTTACGGTAATATCTAGAAAACATCATGGCAGTAAAGAAATTTAAGCCCACAACTCCTGGGCAAAGACATAAGGTTGCCGGTTCGTTTGAAGATATTACAACTTCAACACCCGAGAAATCCTTAGTTGCACCGATCCACTCAAAAGGCGGTCGCAACAATTCAGGTAAGATGACCGTTCGCTACCGTGGTGGTGGACACAAGCGTGCTTACCGTTTGATCGACTTCTTGCGCGACAAAGATGGCGTGGCAGGTAAAGTTTCATCAATCGAATATGATCCAAACCGTTCGGCACGTATCGCCTTGGTGCAATATGCTGACGGTGAAAAACGCTACATCGTAGCGCCAACAGGTTTACAAGTTGGTGCCACTGTGCAATCAGGTACAGGTATTCAACCTGAACTTGGTAACTCTCTCTTTTTGGCAGAAATCCCATTGGGAACTGTTATTCACTGCATTGAGCTACAACCAGGTCAAGGTGCTATTATGGCACGTTCGGCAGGTACATACGCTCAGCTGCTTGCTCGTGAAGGCAAATTCGCTATCATTAAACTTCCTTCGGGCGAAACCCGTATGGTGCTTACCACTTGTCGTGCAACGATCGGTGCGGTATCTAATCCCGACCACTCACTTGAAAGGTCAGGTAAAGCGGGTCGTACTCGTCACTTTGGCTGGAGGCCTCACAACCGTGGTGTGACGATGAACCCAGTTGACCACCCAATGGGTGGTGGTGAGGGACGCTCTTCGGGGGGTCACCCACGCTCACGCAAGGGTCTATTGGCTAAGGGTTACAAAACTCGCGATCCAAAGAAGACTACAAGTAAGTTTATTGTTTCAAAACGTAAAAAATAGGTAGAATGAGTCGATCACTAAAAAAAGGACCTTATATCGAACCCAAACTCGAAGCCAAAGTAACGGCTATGAATGAAGGCGGTAAAAAAGTTGTCATCAAGACCTGGTCTAGAGCAAGTATGATTTCTCCTGATTTTGTGGGTCACACTGTGGCTGTTCATAATGGGAATAAGTTTATTCCAGTTTATGTAACAGAAAATATGGTTGGTCACAAATTAGGCGAATTCTCACCGACCCGCACATTCCGCGGGCACAGTGGCAATAAGAAAAAATAGTGTATGCGTCTTGACGCAAGTCAAGGAGCTACCGAAAAATTTAGTAAATAATAGTTAATCCTAAAAAATAATGGGTGCAAGAAAGAGAATAAGAGCCGAAAAGCTCAAGGCAGAAAAGCGCGTGACAGCAGTCGTGCAGCTTCGCAACTGCCCTACTTCTCCTCGCAAAATGAGGCTCGTTGCTGATATAATTCGTGGTGTTGAGATCAATAAAGCTCTCGGCATTCTGCGTTTCAGCAAACAAGACGCTGCAATTAGATTGGAAACACTCCTCAAGAGTGCAATCGCGAGTTGGGAAGCCAAAAATGAAGGAACGCCATTGGAGACAACTCCTCTGTGTGTGAAAACAATCATGGTTGACGGTGGTCGTCAGTTGAAACGTATCCAGCCAGCCCCTCAGGGTCGTGCTCACCGGATTCGCAAACGTTCAAACCACGTGACAATCATCGTTGATAAAATAGTAGAAACCACAAAAGAAGCAAAGGCATAATGGGACAAAAGTGTAATCCAATATCAAACCGTCTGGGTATTATCCGCGGTTGGGACTCAGCTTGGTATGGCGGAAAAGATTTTTCATCGCGGCTGGTGGAAGATTCTAAAATCCGTGAATACCTAAACGTCCGTCTTGCTAAAGCAAGTTTGTCGAAAATCATTATCGAGCGCACACTAAAAGTCGTAACCGTTACTATCTCGACTGCGCGTCCCGGTATTATTATTGGCAAAGGTGGATCAGAGGTTGACAAGCTGAAAGAAGAACTTCGCAAACTGACTTCAAAGGAAGTGCAAGTTAACATTTTTGAGGTGAAACGCCCTGAGCTGGACGCTGTGATCGTTAGCAATAACGTAGCACGTCAAATCGAAGGACGAGTATCGTATCGTCGTGCCATCAAAACTACTATCGCATCCACGATGCGAATGGGAGCCGAGGGCATCAAGATTCAAGTTTCGGGTCGCGTAGGTGGCGCTGAAATGGCTCGTTCAGAAAACTACAAAGAAGGTCGTATTCCATTGCATACCTTCCGTGCAAACATCGATTACAACTTGGCCGAAGCTCTGACAAAAGTCGGATTGCTAGGTATCAAGGTGTGGATTTGCAACGGTGAGGTTTATGGAAAATCTGATCTCAGCCCACTGTCGGGTATGAGTGCAGCTGGTTCAGCCGGCGCTCCTGGTCAAGGAGGCCGAGATGATCGCCGTGGAGGTCGTGATGACCGTCGTGGTGGTGATCGCCGTGGGGGTCGTGATGACCGTCGTGGAGCACAGGGCGGTGATCGCCGTCCATCTAATGATGGTGCAAACCGTCGTTAACAATTTGTAGTTCGGGTGGGCGACTACTCCCCACCTCAATTAAAGTAAAAAAACAAAACAATGTTACAGCCAAAAAGAACAAAATTTAGGCGTATGCAAAAGGGCCGTATGAAAGGCAAGGCCGGACGAGGAAATCAACTCGCTTTCGGTAGCTTTGGCATCAAAACCCTCGAGCCTGCTTGGCTCACTGGTCGTCAGATAGAGGCCGCTCGTCAAGCAATCGTACGTTATATGAAACGTGAAGGGCAACTTTGGATCCGTGTTTTCCCGGACAAGCCTATCACCAAGAAGCCAGCCGAAGTACGTATGGGTAAAGGTAAAGGATCGCCCGAAGGTTTCGTGGCACCTATCACCCCTGGTCGCATACTTTTCGAAGCAGAAGGAGTGTCACTCGAAGTTGCAAAAGAGGCTCTTCGCCTTGGAGCGCAAAAACTTCCTGTTGCTACTAAGTTTATGATCCGTCGTGATTTTGAAGAAACAGCACTTTAATTTTTGCAAAACAGTATAAAAATATGAAAACAGCAGAAATCAGAGAAATCTCAGTCAGTGAGCTTCAAGAACGCATCGAGACCGAAAAAGCACAGCTAGTATCGGCAAAGTTGAACCACGCGGTAACTCCATTGGAGAATACTATGACACTCGGTCAAGCACGTCGCGATATTGCACGTATGATTACAATCCTTAAACAAAAAACCTCTTCTAAGTAATGGAAACAAGAAATCTAAGAAAAGAGCGTACGGGGGTTGTCGTTAGCAACAAGATGGATAAATCTATCGTTGTTGCCGTGGCACGTAAAGTAAAACACCCTATCTACGGTAAGTTTGTGAACAAAACCACAAAATTCACCGCCCACGATGAAACCAACAGTTGCGGTGAAGGCGATACAGTTCTTATCCAAGAAACTCGTCCAATCAGCAAAAACAAACGTTGGAGATTAGTAGAAATCCTAGAAAGAGCTAAGTAAGACTATGATACAACAAGAATCCAGATTATCAGTTGCCGACAACTCAGGTGCAAAGCAAGTACTTTGTATCCGTGTATTGGGCGGCACAGGCAGACGCTATGCCTCGATCGGCGATAAGATCGTCGTAGCAGTAAAAAGCGCCACCGCCTCGGGAGAGGTCAAAAAAGGAACAGTATCAAAAGCCGTAGTCGTTCGCACAAGCAAAGAGGTACGTCGCCCCGATGGGTCGTACATCCGCTTTGACGACAACGCGGTTGTCCTACTGACTAACCAAAATGAGATGCGTGGTACACGTATCTTTGGCCCTGTGGCTCGCGAACTTCGCGAATCTTTCATGAAAATCATTTCACTGGCACCCGAAGTGCTGTAAACCAAACAGAAGTAATGTCAAAACTACACATCAAAAAAGGGGATACAGTCTACGTTAATGCGGGCGAAAACAAAGGTCAAACGGGCAAGGTGCTCGAAGTGATCGTTGCCAAAAGCCGTGCTATCGTTGAAGGTGTCAATATGGTGAAAAAACACACCAAGCCCTCAGCAGCTCACCCACAAGGTGGCATCATTGAACAAGAAGCGTCAATCCACGTGTCGAATCTTCAACCATTGGACCCTAAATCGGGGCAAGCAACGAAAGTTGGTCGCCGCGAAGGTGAAAACGGTAAATTAGTTCGTTACGCAGTTAAATCAGGGGAGGAGATTAAATAATGGCAACAAAATACACACCAAACCTTCAAACACGCTACACAGAGCAGATCATACCTGCCCTTATGAAGCAATTTGGCTACACCAGCATTATGCAAGTGCCAAAACTGGAAAAAATTGTTCTCAACCAAGGTGTTGGAGCAGCAGTATCAGACAAGAAAATAGTCGAAACAGCTCAAAACGAGTTGACGATTATCGCAGGTCAGAAAGCTGTTCAAACTCGTTCAAAAAAGGATATTTCGAACTTTAAGTTGCGTAAACAAATGCCGATCGGTGTTCGTGTGACGCTCCGCAGAGAGAGAATGTACGAATTTTTGGAACGTCTGGTTGCAATTTCATTGCCACGTATCCGCGATTTCAAAGGTATCAGCGAGAAATTTGATGGCCAAGGTAATTACACTTTGGGTATCACCGAGCAGATCATCTTCCCAGAAATCGATATCGACAAAATTTCTAAAATTCTAGGCGTTGAGATCACTTTTGTGACTTCGGCCAAGAAGGACGAAGAGGGTTATGCCCTACTCAAAGAATTTGGTCTTCCATTCAAAAATATGAAAAATAGTTAAGCTATGGCAAAAGAATCAATGAAGGCTCGCCAAGTAAAGCGTGTCAAACTTGTAGCAAAATATGCAGCTAAACGCAAGGCTCTCCGTGAGGCTGGTGATCAAGCTGGTCTAGCGGCATTGCCACGCAATTCGAACCCAGTGCGCCTGCACAACAGTTGTATGTTGACTGGCCGCTCGAAGGGTTATATGCGTCAGTTTGGTATTTCGCGTATTCAATTCCGCGAAATGGCAAGCAATGGCTTAATCCCAGGCGTGAAGAAAGCTTCTTGGTAGGCTTCCCCTCAACGGCAACAATTAGGGTAATTGCGGTTCAACGCAATTAATTACCTCTAATATCGCAACAAAAAAGAGAACCCATCTAACAATAACGTTAGATGGGTTCTCTTTTTTGTATCACGTGAGCCTAGCCTTTCCATAGTTGATATGGTGAATAAGCTCAAATTATTTAGCGTTTACGCGGTTTCTACTTATGTTGAGCACTCGCTTGGTCGAGCAATAGCTTACCCTTGGCCAAGCCGCCGCCCGAGGTCTCTTTGTAGAGCGATGGAATGTCGTGACCCGTTTCGCGCATCACCTCCACCACTCGATCGAAACTCACGCTGTGTCGCCCATCGGAATAGGTGGCGAAAATATTGGCATCCATCGCCCGTGCCGCCGCGTAGGCGTTGCGCTCGATACACGGAATTTGCACCAGCCCGCAAATCGGATCGCAGGTCAAGCCCAAGTGGTGCTCCAACCCCATTTCGGCCGCATATTCGATCTGAGCCATCGTGCCGCCAAAAAGTTGCGTCGCTGCTGCGGATGCCATCGCACACGCCACGCCAACCTCGCCCTGGCACCCCACATCGGCACCCGAAACCGAGGCGTTTTCTTTCACCACTGCCCCAAAAAGGCCTGCCGTGGCTAGCGCTCTGAGAATCCGAGCTTGCGTAAAATTACGCGTCTGTTGCAAGTGATAGAGCACCGCCGGCATCACGCCCGAGCTACCACACGTTGGCGCGGTGACAATTTTGCCTCCTGCCGCATTCTCCTCGCTCGTGGCCAAAGCGTAGGCGTAGACCAAACCGCGACTTTTCATCACATCGGTGTAGCCACTCGAACGGATCAGATAGTCGCCCGCCTTGCGCCGCACGCCGAGCCCGCCTGGCAAAACACCCTCGGTTTCCAACCCGCGGCGAATGCCTTCTTGCATCGTTGCCCAAACTTCCTTCAAATAGTCCCATATTTGATCACCCTCGTTTTGCTGAACATATTCCCAATATGAAGTGCCATATTTATTGCACCAGTCCAGAATTTCACCGATGTGGTTGAACTTATATATTGGCTTTTTCTGTAAATTTTTCGTATGTTCATTGGCCAAAGTTCCTCCGCCGATGGAATATATTGTCCAACTTTCCATCTTCTTTTCGTTGGCATCGAAGGCCTCGAACAACATTCCGTTGGGATGAAAGGGCAGAAAAATTTCTGGTTTCCACACTATTTCGGTGTGCCCGATTGGCGAAAGCACCTCCAAAATAGCAACGTCTGTCAAGTGACCAGCACCCGTGGCGGCAAGCGAGCCGTAGAGTGTGACGCGAAAATGGGTTGCATCATCGTTACGTTCCGCAAATTCGATAGCAGCCTTGCGCGGGCCCATCGTGTGGCTACTCGACGGACCGTGGCCAATGCGATAAATTCCTTTTATTGAATCCATAATGTGATGATTTTGGTGATTTGATTGTTAAACGATTTAAGCGCGTTCGCTGAGTTCCAGCCAACGCATTGATTTAGTGTCTATTAATTCGATCAATTCGGCAACTCGATTGGCCGCCAAAAGGAGCTCGTCCGTTTTCATCTCCCCGCTACTCATTCGCGTTTCTGTCTCGATTTTTTCGGCTTCGTGAGCCTTGATTTCCCCTTCGAGTGATTCGTATTCTCGGCGTTCGTTGAACGAAAGTTTTGTTTTATTTTTATCAGCTATTTTTTCTGATTTAGCTTCAATTATCGGTTTGTCTTTGATTAATACAGGATTAACCACCTGATTTTGAAGTGTTTGAGTTCTATATTCGGTGTAGCTACCCGGAAAATCTTTCACCACACCATCGCCCTGCATAACGAGCAAGTGATCGACTATTTTGTCCATAAAATAACGGTCGTGCGACACCACAATCACGCACCCGCCATAGGAAGAGAGGTAATCTTCAAGAACGTTAAGTGTTTGAATATCAAGATCATTAGTCGGTTCATCGAGCACCAAAAAATTCGGATTGCTGATCAATATCGTACATAAATACAACCTACGCCGCTCGCCACCACTCAAACGCCCAACGAAATCGTGTTGCGCGGCGGGCGAGAACAAAAATTGTTGCAGAAATTGTGAGGCCGTCAACCTCGATCCATCTGCCATAGCGATGTCCTCCGAAATCGCCTTCACCACGTCGATCACCTTCTGACCCTCGTCAAAGGCTAGCCCCGCTTGGGAATAATAGCCGAAACGCACCGTCTGACCCACATCAATCACCCCACCGTCTGGCGGCAATTCGCCAAGCAACATCTTGAGGAAGGTACTCTTGCCTACCCCGTTATCGCCGATTATCCCCATCTTTTCGTAACGCGAAAAAACGTAACTGAAATTTTTCAGAATAATTTTATCGTCAAATTTTTTGCACAAATCTTTGACCTCAAAAATTTTAGTACCGATATATGACGATTTTATACCCAGCTTAACATTCTGTTGCTCTGCGACATAGCGCTTTTTAGAGGCTATCTGTTCGAATGCATCTATCCGATATTTGGCCTTCCCTGTGCGCGCCGACGGGGTGGTGTGAATCCACTCCAACTCTCGGCGATAGAGGTTGCGGGTCTTTTCGGCATTAATCCCTTCAAGTTGTTGACGTTCAGCACGTTTCTCGACATAATAGCTATAATTACCCTTGTATTTATAGATCTGAAAATTGTCGATTTCGATAATTTCACCACACACACGATCCAGAAAATAACGATCGTGGGTCACCATCAACAGACTCATCTTCGAACGAGTCAAAAAATCTTCCAACCACTCCACCATTTCAAAATCAAGATGGTTGGTCGGTTCATCCAAAATCAACAAATCGGGCTCCGTAATGAGCGCGGCGGCCAAGGCAACACGTTTGAGTTGCCCACCAGAAAGCTCCCCGATTGGTTGATCTAAGTCGGTGATATTCAGCTTGGTAAGTATCTCCTTCGCGCGCTGTTCGTAATCCCAAGCCCCTAGATGATCCATCTGTTCCAGAGCCGAAGCCAAAGAGTGCTGATCACCCGAAGCGATGGTGTGCTCATAGAATGCAATTGCCTGAAGTACAGGCGTTTCACCGTGAAAAACAGCTTCCAAAACACTTAACGTCAGCGGAAATTTCGGATCTTGCGCCAGGTAGCCAATGCGCACATCACGCCGCGTGGTGATCACGCCCGACGCGTAATCCTCGCTCCCCGTCAGGATGTTGAGCAGTGTAGTTTTCCCAGAGCCGTTGGCCGCTATCAGCCCCACGCGCTCCCCTGTTTCGATGGTAAAAGATATATCCTCGAACAAGCGCCGCTCGCCGAAAGATTTCGTTAGATTTTCTACTTGTAGATTGATTGCCATATTTAGCTCAAAGGTAGCAAATTTTTTAGAAGTTTTATCCTATATTTGTGATCTAAAATCAGATGTTTAGCGATATATTCAAAAGAATCAAACAGTATGAAAAAAATTGTTGTTTTCACAGGTGCTGGCGTGTCGGCCGATAGTGGGATTGCCACTTTTCGTGATTCGGATGGCCTTTGGGCTCACTATCGGATCGAGGATGTGTGCACGCCCGAGGCTCTGGCGCGCAACCGCAGTCAAGTTATTGACTTTTATAACCAACGTCGACGCGAAATGTTACGCGCCGAACCTAACGATGGCCATCGTGCAATCGTTACTTTGTCGACAGCCGAAAATATTGACCTGCAAGTTGTTACCCAAAATATTGACAATCTACACGAACGAGCTGCGGCGCAATTAAACCTCCCGCTCAGGGTGACTCACCTGCACGGCGAATTGACAAAATTGCGTAGTTCACGCGATGAAAATGCGACTGTGGCGCTCGATGGGTGGGAACAAAAACTGGACACACGCCACCCCGATGGATCGTTATTGCGTCCTTTTGTTGTCTTTTTTGGCGAGAGTGTGCCGCAACTTTCGCGCGCGATCGAAATTGTGAGCGCTGCCGATGTGTTGATTATCGTTGGCACTTCATTGGCTGTTTATCCTGCGGCTTCGTTGGTGCGCTATTTGCGGAGCGATGTACCGATTTATGTGGTCGATCCTGGGCAACCTTCCTTGGCAGGCATACACAATCCAGTGAGCCACATTAAGGCAAATTCAGCAATTGGCCTCCCGCAACTTGTTGATCAACTGATTACTACCCTATCGCCTGCTGCTCTTTGATGTAACGATAAAACGAACGCACGTTGAGGTGCAACTTTTCGCAAATCTCGCGCACGCTCATCGCGTGTTCGCGATAAAGTTGGAGCCCTTGGCGTAAACTTTGATCAGAAATAACTTTCGACCCTTGTGGTCGGCCCAATTTACAACCCGAGTCCCTCTTCTTGGCCAATGCTATTTTGGTACGTTCCGAGAGAATCCGCGAATTAAACTGCGCCAAGCCCTGAAAAAGCTTGTGCCACTGATATTTTTTTGGATCCAGGTCTAACCACGGCTCGTGGATCGAAATTAATTTAATATGGCGCTCACTGATGGCGGCCAAAACCAGTAGCAGGCTATTCAAACCGCAACTAAAATCGGAAAGCGAATTAACGACCAACGTCTGACCGTCGGCCATCGATTGAACCACGGATAGTGGATCGTCACCACTAACTATTTGATCTACATCGTGTTGATTAAACGCTTCTGTAGTTGCTTCGTCTATTGATTGATCTTTTTTCAACCGAATATATCCTATCGTCCCCATTTCTGTAAATTATTATTAGCCTTGGTATTTCTCTTTTAGTATTGCTCGCTTTCGTTCGGGAAATCGCCGCTTTTCACATCCGTATTATAGGCTGTGATGGCCTGTGTCATTTGCTCGCCCATATTTGCATAACGGCGCAAAAAACGTGGCGAAAATTCGGACGTAATTCCTAGCATATCATAAATCACAAGCACCTGACCATCAACGCCCCCACCAGCTCCAATACCAATTACGGGAATGGTCAACTCCGAAGCCACACGCGTTGCCAAAGCGGCAGGTATCTTTTCGAGCACAATCCCAAAGCAGCCAGCATCTTGTAATAAATGGGCATCTTTGACTAATTTTTCGGCCTCGCCTTCTTCTTTGGCGCGCACAGTGTAGGTACCGAACTTATTGATTGACTGCGGAGTAAGACCCAAATGTCCCATCACAGGAATACCAGCACTGAGGATTCGACGCACCGATTCCAGGATTTCTTCACCCCCTTCGACTTTCACCGCATCGGCCTCGGTCTCTTTCATAATGCGAATTGCCGAACTGAGCGCCTCTTTGGAATTGCCTTGATACGTTCCGAAAGGCATATCCACCACCACCAACGCGCGTTCGACAGCACGAGCAACTGCGCGTCCGTGGTAAATAATATTGTCGAGCGTAAAGGGGACGGTTGTCACGTGGCCAGCGATCACATTCGATGCCGAATCGCCCACCAATATCACATCTATACCTGCCTTATCGACAATTCCCGCCATCGTAAAGTCATACGAAGTAAGCATCGAAATTTTTTCGCCACGCTCTTTCATTTGCGTCAAGCGATAGGTTGTCACAACCCGTGTCTTAGATTCTACTGACATTTTTGTTACTATTTTATTATAATATACTTAAGTAATAGATAAAAATTATTGATCCATTTTAAATGGTCTCTTTTTGGCATATTTTCCGTTTGAAATTCTTGATTTACCCCGGTAAATCTTCGTCATTGAAACGAAAAATCTACTCAAAAATAGCCTCATTAAAATGTATCAATAATTATTTACTACCACTTAGAAGCCCCCTAAAATTATTTACACATCAATTTCCAACGTATTTTCAATTTCGATTGGCAATTTTTTTGTCACTTTCACCCCCAAATCCCTCAATTTCTCGGCTCTACGCACCAGATTTCCTGTTCCAGATGTCAATTGTCCCATCGCGCGAGCGTGAGCCTGGGACGTTTTGTCAATCGAGCGCCCAATTTCAAGGAATGTCTCGGTAAAGCCTACAAATTTATCATACAAATCACCGCCCTGTCGGGCGATTTCGATCGCTCCCTTTGATTGTCGATCGCGACGCCAAAGGTCATCAACAATTTTGAGTATTCCAAATAAATTTGATGGAGAACTGAGAATTACACCTTTTTTGTACGATTCGTTCCACAATTCGGGTGCCGCTTGCAGACCGAGCAGCAATGCGGGTTCGGTGGGCACAAACATAATCACAAAGTCGGGCGACGTGCCGATCAGTTTGTCATATCGCTTGGCACTCAATTCGTTGATATGGCTACGAAGCGAGCTAATATGCAGCGCCAAGGCCTGTTTTGTAGTCTCTGTGGTCTTGGATTCGCAATAATTGACATACGCGGTGAGCGAAACTTTCGAATCGATCACCACCTGTTTTTCGTCCGGCAGACTGAGCACTACATCGGGTCGCAAATTAGCCCCGTTTTCGTCCTTAACAGTCTGTTGCACAGTGAAATGAATATCGCGTTTTAGCCCCGAATTTTCGAGTAATGTTTCGAGTATCATTTCGCCCCAATCGCCCTGTGATTTCGAATTACCGCGCAAAGCATCGTTCAAATTTTGCGCTTGTTCGCTCATCAAGCGGTTGAGTTCCGCCAGACGCTTCACCTCAGCGGCCAACGCAAAACGTTCCTTACCTTCGACATTGATTTTTTCGCGAAATTCGCGTAGATTTTCGGATAACGGTTTGAGTAGATTCGTTATACTTTCGCTCGCCGTTTGGTTCATCGAACGTGCTTTTTGTTCCAACATATCATTGGCCAGGATCGAGAAATCTTTCGAAAATTTTTCACTTAACTCTTCACGCTCACGAATTATGATTTGATCAAGTTTCTGTGATTCAATTTGTTGCGTGGCTATTCGCTCTTCGAGCACGGCGTTCGTTGTACGCAGTGAACCGTTGGTCTGCCATTGGCGTACCCACAAAAAGGCCATCAATGCCACCAACAAAAATAGCACCGCCACCAGCACCACCAGCAAATCACTACTCATCACCAACAGCTTTTTTGACTTCGGCCTCTGCTTTTTTCAATTTCCCCTGGCACAAGGCGATCAAAGCGGTAGCCTCGCTCACCATCGAGCCCAAACGATCCACATCGAGCGAAGCATCTTGCATAGCGCGTACAATTTGTTCAACCCTGGCAATCGCCTGAGCATAAGTCATTTCTTGTTCCATTATTTTACTTCTGTTTTAATTATTCCGTCCGAAAGTTCAATATTGAGTAGCGTTCCGATGGGAGCTTGACTGACCGTTTTCACCACGTGACCATCCGTGGCCACGACGATCGAATAGCCCATTTTGAGGATTTTGCGTGGATTGCGACTTTCTATTTTTTCGCTCAGCAAAGTGAGCGTTGTCCTCGTTTTTTCTATTGTTGTGAATGCCAAATTCCGTACCGTTTGCGCGCGTTGCGCCAGTAAATTCGTTTGACGCGCCACCACGCCGTCAGTGTTGATGGTGATTAAGGATACTAGCCGCCCCAGTTCTAGGCTCGAAGCGTGGAATTTATTGGTGGTGAATTGTTGCATCATCGCGGCAGCCCTGGTCAATCGCCCGTTTTCGAGTAGGATAATATTTTTCGCCATATCGGGCGTTGATAATTGTCTGTCCAACATATTGCGCGCCCTTTCGATGGCGGCAAAGGCCAAATTTCGCACCGTTTGCTCTCGTTGCTCGACAATACTCGATTGTTTAGCCACCACTGTGCTTGCCACTATTTTGGTGGCCGAGAATACCTTTTCGAGCCTCAAACGTGCGCTATGCAGACTGTCCAAAGTCAATTGCTGCATCGAAATAGCTAATTTATTCAAGCGATTATTTTCGGCCAGCAACAAATTTTGGGCCGTACTGACCACAGCATCCTTCATTTTATCGAATCGACCATCTACCACCGCCATTCGTTCCACCAACCCCGCCGCCACAGCCGTCGGCGTTTTGAAAGAGTGAAAAGCCACCATATCAGCCACACTCGTGTCTTTTTCGTGACCAATACCAGTCAAAACTGGCAACGAAAATTGAGCAATCGCGGCACACAAGCCATAACTATCAAACCACCTCAAATCACTAGCCGAACCGCCACCGCGAATGATAATCACACCATCAAACTCCGTCTGACGCAGCAAAATACGATCCAGAGCTGCTTTGACCGAGCCTTCGGTCTGATCGCCTTGCATCATTGCCGCAAAAAGTTCGTAGTGAATATTGTACGAAGAAGAATCTATCTGTTTCACAAAATCTTCGTAACCAGCCGCCGTAGCCGACGAAATAACTGCAAATCGCTGAGCAACAAGCGGCAAGGCAAACTCGCGTTGAAGATTCATCTTCCCCTCTTTTTCCAATCTCGCTATCGTTGCGCGCCGTTCACGCTCGCTTTCGCCAATCGTATAATTGGGGTCGATGTCCGACACAATGAGCGACAAACCATAAACTGGATGGTAATTGACCGCCACACGTAGCAAAACTTTCATCCCGTTTTGGAGCGCCATCCCAGTTGCATTCTTAAAGGAATACTCTATCCTACTGTATTTTGCAGCCCAAATTGCAGCGCGAAATTCGGCTAACGGCGATGCCCCGGCCTCGGCTCTTTCCACCAAATTCAGATAGCAATGCCCCGATGCGTTGATTTGACATTGCGAAATTTCGCCCACCACCCAGATCTCGCTTGGAAATGCCGACCTAGTGGCAGCGTTCACACGCGCCGCCAAAGCCGAAAGAGAAATATGTTGATCGGCCGGCTTTTCCATTCTGATTTTTACAAAATTATTACTCCTATCGTAGCCACCCAACCTTACGCCCGCAACGTTGCGCCAAGCTTTTCGAGTGATTGAGTGATAGCTGTCATTATCCTATCTATTTCGATGTCTGTCAGTGTTTTAGCTGTGTCTTCGAGTATGAAATTCACAGCGTATGATTTCTTGTTGGCAGGCAATTTGTCGCCCGTGTACACGTCGAACAACGTAACGCTACGAAGCGCTTTTTTCTCGGCCTTCATTGCCGCTTCGCGCAGGGAAGCAAAGCTCACGTTTTGATCAACAAGCAACGCTAGGTCGCGGCTAATCGGCTGAAATTTAGATAGTTCAGACGCTTTCACGCGCACCGTATTGACAAGTTTTTGCAAAAGTTCCACATTAATTTCGGCATAGTAAACAGGAATTTTGATGTCGAATTTATTAGTAATTTGTGTTGCAACTTGCCCAATTTCAAACAATTTTTCGCGACGAATTGTATAGCTCGCTGCAATCGACGAATCTAGAAGCTCGTTTTCTGGTGCTTCTGTGATTACTCCTTCAGCGAAATTCAAACCGAGGCGATCAAAGATTTTTTCTATTAACCCTTTAAGGTTAAAGAAGTTAGATGCCGATCCTTTATCGTTCCAATTATTTTGGCTCCATTTGCCACACAGCGCGATCGCCAAATGCTGCTCTTGCCCATATGCCTTCAAGGTACCTGCAAATTCCGAATTATACGAATAGCAATTACCAATTTCATAGAGTTTCAGATCGCTATTTTTGCGATTTACATTCAACTGAACAGCCTCTAACATATTGAACAACAGCGTTTGACGCATCACATTGAGGTCTTGGCTCAACGGGTTGATAATCTTAACACATTTCTCTTGTGATAGATTTTTCATTCCTTGGTAATATGAGGCTGAGGTGAGTGAATTGCTCATCGTTTCGGACAGCCCAAGCGAGGTTAACATATTGCTAATCACCGTGATTAGGTGATCAGTAGTTTGCATATTTCCTTCTGTCAGCACATTTTTGATAAATGGCGGATTAGCAACATTATTGAATCCATATATTCGTAAAATTTCCTCCGCAATATCCGCTTCACGCTGAACATCAACACGATAGGTTGGCACACTGAGTTGCCATACATTAGCTTGCTTGTCGGTGATCTTTATTTCTAACGCTTCGAGAATTAGCTCAACTTTATCGGCAGGTATCTCTTTGCCTATCAAGTGATTAATGCGATCCAAATCAATCGTTACTTGATATGGATCGATCTTGGCTGGATAAATATCCACCACATCGCTCGCCACCTTACCACCAGCTAACTCGCTGATGAGCAGCGCACAACGCTTCAACGCATAAGGCAATATCTCGGGGTCAGCTCCACGCTCGAAACGCCACGAACTGTCGGTCGACAAACCGTGACGTTTGGCTGTGCGACGAATATATGCAGGATTAAAATAGGCGCTTTCGATAAAAACAGATGTCGTCGAATCCGAAACGCCAGAATCGGCACCGCCAAAAACACCAGCCAAACACATCGGACGATCGGCATTGCAAATCACCAAATCATCTGCGGCGAGCGTCCGTTCCACCCCATCCAGAGTGGTTAATTTTGTCCCCGCGTCAACGGTTTTCACAATAATCTGACCTCCGACCTTCTCCATATCGAACGCGTGAAGCGGAGCGCCACACTCGTGCAACACAAAGTTAGTGATGTCGACAACGTTGTTTTTAGGATTGATTCCAACGGCGCGCAACTTATTTTGCAACCATTCAGGCGATGGAGCGATTGTAATCCCGCTGATCACCACACCCATATATCTAGGCGCAGCTTGCGAGTTTTTCACCTCAACTGTTACTTGATCTGACACTGCACTAAATGCAGCAACAGAAGGAAGTATGGCTTTATGAATTTTATTGTCTTCAAGTGAAAGTGACGCTGCCAGGTCACGTGCTACGCCATAATGCGAGGCTGCATCGACGCGATTGGGGGTAAGCCCAACCTCGAAAATAGTATCACCCGCAAGGTTAAAAACCTCAGAGGCAGCCATTCCGACTTCATAATTTTTGGTTTCGTCTAACACAATAATTCCATCGTGAGCCGTGCCGACACCTATTTCATCTTCGGCACATAGCATACCAAAAGATTCGATCCCTCTGATTTTCGATTTTTTGATCGCAAATCCGTCCGCTTCCCCCGTCGGATATAATTTGGTGCCCACCGTGGCTACAATCACCTTCTGACCAGCAGCTACATTGGGCGCGCCGCAAACAATTTGCAACATTTCATTAGCACCAACATCAACTTTTGTGAGCGATAAGTGATCCGAATCGGGGTGCTTGCCGCATTCGACAACACGACCAACCACCAAACCCTTCAAACCTCCGCGTATAGATTCTACGTGTTCGATGCCCTCGATTTCGAGTCCTGCGGCTGTTAAAATTTCGGCTGCCCGATCGGCACTAAGCTGAGTGTCAATGTATTCCTTTAACCAATTGTAAGAGATAGTCATAATAAAAAATTGATTTAATAACTTGTAAACTTATAATCTACAAAGTTACAAAAAAGTTAGCGAAAAAGTTAATGAAATTTCTCAATCAACGACTCAATAACCATATTTTTGGCTGCCGAAATGTTGGTTTGAGTGAATTTTTCGATCACACGCCTAGCGCTATTGCACATCGATTTATCCAATTGTTTGGCATCCACAAAATCTAGCGACAAAACTAATGGATAAAGATATTTTGAGGGCAACTTATCTGCCATTCTATCAAGTAGTTGGATAAAACCAATGGCATCGTTGGCTTGCCGCATAGCCGCCAAGCGCGCCAAAGACGATATGTGATCAGAGCACGAATAAGTGCGCGAAAGAGAAACTATCTGATCTAGCTGCTCTTTGTTAAAGTCCTTAATACCAGATATATATGCCAACACCGCCTCGGTTAACAACTCATTGATTTTGGTGTCGATAAAAACCGAATCAAAAGAGGCTCGGTGAGCATTCATATAATCAAAAGTAGCTGAACCATAGTAGTTTATGGATGTACTTGTGAATAAATCCATCAAAGTTGAAACGTCTTGCTTCGAGCCCTCGAAAGTAGATAAATATTTGGCTGCCAGACTATTCAGCTCATCCAAGTCGCCATTGGACGCTGCCATATAAATTTGGCGCAATTGCAAAGTGCTGTGCCCATCGGTGGAGAGCATAATTTGCGACAACCGAGTTGTGAAATCCTCGGGAGACATTGTACGATCTATACGATCGATAACGTTGCCGCTCTTGTTGAAAATCAAGATGTTAGGGTAATTAAACACTTCGTAAGTAGTGGCCAGTTCGGCACCTTCGACAGTTGTCGTTTCGATAGAGTAAAGCACAAAATTATCAGACAATGTGCTGTTATTAAGCATATTATCGTGTGCCCAACGACTTTTGTAATTCCACGGAGCCAAAAATTCGACCAGCAACAGACGCGAAGTAACGGAAGCCTCTTGCAAAGCTTCATAAATCGTTCCCTGAAAATAAGTTACGCCCTTAGCCTGAGCCCCAAAGGGTATGGCCAAGAGCGCAACAAATATAATAAGGAGCCGCTTCATTGCGACACTCAAAACAGAAATGTTAGCAATTGCAGCCTTCTGAGCTGCATTTTTCGCCACCTTCTGCCGAACAGTCGCAATCGTCACCACAATGACAATCCGAACCGCAAGAGCAACCCTCGCCAGATGGCGCGAAGAACTTAGCAGCATCTTCTTCGGTCGAGTCGCGAACAGCCACCACAGAACCACTGAAATTCAATGTTTTACCTGCCATTGGGTGGTTGAAATCCATAGTCACTGAATTTTCGCCAACTTCCTTGATCACACCCATCATACGATTTCCCTGGTTGTCGCCCATCGGAAGAGCGTTGCCCACAGTCAGCAAATCGTCAGCCACAGCGCCGTCAACCATAAATATTTCTTTAGGTAATTCAACTATAGCAGATTCATTGATAGCACCATAGCCTTCTTCGGGAGTCAAAGTAAAGGCAAAAGTATCGCCCACCACCTTGCTATCAATTTGCGATTCGAAAGCAGGAAGCAACATCCCCATACCAAATATAAAATCGAGCGGATGCTCGGCCGTAGCACTGTCTACGACTTTACCGTCCACTTTTAATTCATAAGCAAGCGAGACGAATTGATTTTCTTTAATTTTCATTATTTTTGTTTATTGATTTTATGCAAGAATAACGAAAGTTTATTCGCTCGTATTGCATTGAATATAAATAATTATATAAATTTACTGTTAATATTAGAACGCTTTTGCAATTCCGACAAAGCTCTCAGCCTCCAACGCAGCACCGCCAATCAGGCCACCGTCAACATCTGCTTTCGAGAAAAGTTCCGCAGCATTTGATGGTTTGCAGCTTCCGCCGTATAAAATCGGAGTTTTGTCAGCGGCATCGGCACCAAATTTTTCGGCCAATACCTCGCGAATATATTTGTGAATTTCCTCGGCCTGATCCGACGAAGCTGTCAGCCCTGTACCGATAGCCCAAACAGGTTCGTAGGCGATGATAATTTTAGAGAATTGTTCGGCTGTAAGGTTAAAAACCACTTCAGCAATTTGAGCGCGGCACACTTCATTTTGTTTGTTTGCTTGGCGTTCTTCTTTTTTCTCGCCGATGCAATAGATTGGCACCATGTTGTTTGCGTAGACCAAAGCCATTTTGCGGTTCAGCTTATCGCTTGTTTCGGTGTAGTATTCGCGACGTTCTGAGTGGCCTAGAATCACATATTCAACACCCATCGAAGCCAACATTGGAGCCGAAACTTCGCCTGTGTAGGCTCCTTTTTCTTGATCAGCGCAGTTTTGGGCTGCCACAGCGATCCCCGTTCCTTCGACAGCTTTCATAGCTGAGCAAATATGAGTAAAAGGCACTCCAACGATCAATTCAACTTCGGCTTTCGCTTGGTTTTTGATGGCTGCCACATTTTTGATCAATTCAACGCCTTGCGCTGGCGTTGTGTTCATTTTCCAGTTGCCTGCAACAATTTTTCTTCTCATTTTCTTGTGTATTTTGTTAATTATTTATGTTTGATTTATGAAGCCTCAAAGGTAATGATATTTTAGCGATTTTTCGCCAAAAAAATCACAAACCTATCTCCACCCACGTAGCTTTTTTCCACAACCCTTCGAGCGGTCCGTGTTTATGCCGTTTCATCCACCATCGACAGAAGGCCAGCTGCACAAAAAATATAGCTACACCAACAAAAAAACTATATGTGATGCCCAAATATTGATGGAGCGCAAACCCCCAACCATAAAATAAAGTGGCTCCAATAATGGATTGAGTGACGTAATTGGTAAGGCTCATCCGACCATATGGTCGAAGGTGAGACAACAAGTTGCTGATTTTTGTTGTGTTATAATACAACCACACGATCGATCCAACCAAAAACGCCATAAAAGCGACCTTGTGTAACGAGTTGAGGATCAATAGCAATGGTTTTAGTATCGCTTGGTTGTCGATAAACCGCGGCACCATATTCGATAGACCATAGAGCGGGAAAAATGCCACCAAGCCAGCCAAGAGCACAAACACCATTCGACGCGAAACGGTGGGCGAAGGCGAAATGAAATTTGTACGCCCCACAACCATTCCGAGCATAAAGAGAGCCGCCGTTTGGAAAATTCGCCCATTTTCCCAAGCCCAAGCCAACGATGCGATTTGCCCTTGCCAAAGATTCGTTTTGAGCGTCACCCAAAAATCGGAACCCTGTTGTGCTGCAAAAGTTGTAGCCCAATATGGAGCATCTAAAGGTGCCGAGGCAACAAAATCGGGGTTGAACAGAGCGTAAATCAACCGACACAATTCCATCGGTTGAATCAGGCAAATTGATGCAATAATGAGCACAGTACGCGTTTTGAGCCTGCAAACAGGGATCAGCGCAAAACCGACCAAAGAATACATTACCAAAACCTCCGCCGTGAAGAAGGCCGCGTCGAGATTGCCAATCAAAAAAAGCAGAAACAGCCTCCACGCAAAACGAGCGCGGAAATCCCCGCCACGCTGAGTGTGGTTGCGATCCTGAATGAAAAAACTCATACCGAAAAGCAACGAAAAAATGGCATAGGCCTTGCCAGCAAAGGTGAAGAAAAGACCATCCCACACTACTCGATCCGTAAATTCGAGCACGCCTGATGTCTCGGGAAAGGAATAAAAATTAAAATGTTCGATCGAATGCAAAAGGACAATAGCCAAAATTGCTACGCCACGCAAAACATCAGCAATCTCGATTCGGGGATTGTTAGGTGGGATCATATCTATTTTAATTCTGTATTTTGTTTGTACTGTGAATTTGTATTCCACAACATAAAGCTCAACATATCAGCTTGTGCATCAATGACTTTACTGATTGGCTTGCCAGCTCCGTGCCCAGCATTGCTGTCGATGCGCAGCAAGATAGGGTTAGTGAAACCCGATGCACTTTGCGCCGCTTGGAGCGTGGCTCCAAATTTGAACGAATGGGCGGGCACAACGCGATCATCGTGGTCGGCTGTCATAATCATAGTCGAGGGATAATCGACCCCTTTTTTAATGTTATGAAGTGGCGAATATTTGATCAAATAATCGTATTGCGACTCCACATCCGACGAGCCATATTCGACAACCCAGCCCCAACCGATCGTGAATTTATGGTAACGCAACATATCTAAGACCCCAACTTGTGGAAAGGTAACCGCAAACAGATCAGGACGTTGCACCAAGCACGCACCAACCAACAGCCCTCCGTTCGAACCGCCAGATATTGCCAATTTTTCGCTCGATGTATATTTCTCGCGGATCAGATATTCACCAGCCGCAATAAAATCATCGAACACATTTTGTTTGTTTTCGAACATTCCTGCCTTATGCCATTTTTCGCCAAATTCGCCACCACCGCGGATATTGGCCAACGCATAGACACCGCCCTGCTCCATTAGTAAAATATTGGCTGGCGAGAAACTAGGCGTTAACGAAATATTGAAGCCCCCATAAGCGTAGAGCAACGTGGGCGCGGAACCATCGCGTGTGAGGCCTTTTTTGTAGACCAAAAACATCGGCACTTTGGTTCCATCTTTCGACGGGTAAAAAACTTGTTCAACAGTGAATTGCGAGACATCAAAATTAACCTTTGTCGCTCGGTAAAGTTCCGAATGCCCATCCGCGATACTATATTTATAAGAGGCCAAAGGAACATTGAAGCTCGAAAAGCCATAAAAAACAGTTGTATCCTCCTTCTCGCCCGAAAAACCAGCCGCCGTACCAATGCCCGGAAGCTCGATTTTGCGAGTCAATGTGCCATCCATTGCGTATTGCGACACAAGCGACGACGCGTTAGACAGATGCCCAACAATGATCGACCCACCCGCAGTAGTTGCCCATTGAAGCAGATTTTCACTTTCGGGCACCACATCTTTTGCCATCAAAGATGCGCTCCCCAAGTCGACCTCGATGAGTTTGAAATTCGGTGCGCCATCGTTGGTCAAGATCAGCGCTTGATCGTCTTGCACATCAACCAAGAAGTAATCATTATTAAAACCAGCAAACAGAGTGCGAAAATCGCCCTTGTATCGTGTCGATTTGAACAGTAATTCGGTGCCGCTAGTCCCTTCTGATCCGCTGACAAAGAGCCACTTACCGTCTTGGCTCTCGATAGCAGTAAAATCGCGCAAGCGATGCACCGTGTCTTGATAAATTAACTGATCTGATGACTGTTCTTGGCCCAATTTATGAAAATACACTTTTTGCCCTTCGTTCAACTCGCTGAGCGCCGACCCTTTGGGCTCGTCGTAACGCGAATAGTAGAAGCCATTGCTCCCCCAAGATGCACCGCTAAATTTGACCCACTTGATTTGGTCGGGCAATTCGCGGCACGTAGCAACTTCTTTGACGTGAATCACCACCCAGTCCGACCCGCTTTGAGCCACCGCATAGGCACAATATTTTGAATCATTAGAAAAACTAACATCCACCAGCGCCGCCGTACCACTGTCACTCATCGTGTTAGGGTCGAGAAACACGTTCGGTGTGGCTTGCAACCCTTTTTGATAGTAGAGCACACTCTGATTTTGCAGACCATCATTTTTGTAGAAAAAATAGTAATCGCCGTGTTTTTCGGGCGTACCAATTTTCTCATAATCGTAGAGTTCTGTCAGACGATTTTTGATAGCTTGACGAAATGGAATTTGCACCAAATAATTTTCCGTTACGGTGTTTTCGGCCTTCACCCAAGCCGCCGTTTCAGACGACATATCGTCCTCCATCCAACGATAGGGGTCGGCAATTTTGTGTGTAAAATAGTCGTCCATCGTTGCATCTTGGCGCGCCACAGGGTATGAATCGACCTTGATTTGTGACTTTTGAGGCCCGCCACACGAGACACTAACTATTGCCATAGCAGAAATAGTTGGAATTAATAAATTTTTCATCTATATTTACATCACATTAAATAAACACTACTATGGACATCGTAATTATTAAACGTTACAATTCGGCAGCCGAAGCCTACCTCGATGCTAGCTTGTTGACCGACAACGAAATAGATTGTGCCGTCAATGGTGCAGATCTAATAAATGCTATGCCTATCGTGGGCGAGCAAATCACACTATCCGTGCGCACGGATGACCAAACGCGCGCCAAAGAACTATTACAGGTCGAAGAAAATTAAATATCAACTTTCCTGCCTTCGCGCTTTGACTTTGATCAAGTGCGAAGGCCAGAAAGTCGATATTCAATTTTTTTCAGACTGTCATAATTTCTTTTTCTTTGGCAGACAATAGCTCGTCGATTTTTTTCGAGAAATCGTCCACCATTTTTTGTGCTTCAACCTCGCCATCTTTTGCCACATCTTCGGGCAAGCCTTCGGCTTTGATTGCTTTTTTGATCGCCTCGATCGCTTCACGGCGAATACCACGTAGCGACACCCGAGCCACTTCGGCATCACCTTTGATTTGTTTCACCAAATCGCGACGGCGCTCTTCGGTGAGTGGCGGCACGTTCAGACGAATAATCTCGCCATTATTGGAAGGAGTCATCCCAATATTCGCGTCCAAAATCGCCTTTTCAATCACAGCAAGCAACTTTTTATCCCACGGCTGCACCGTAATTGTCTTGGCATCAGGCACCGACACGCTGGCCACCCCATTGAGCGGCATTGTCGATCCATAAGATTCAACCATAATTCCATTCAACACATTGGTCGACGCTTTGCCGGCGCGAACCGAAGCCAGACCTTCTTCAAAGTGCGCCATTGCTCTTTCCATTTTTGGAGCCGCAGCATCCAAAATTTGTCGTTTTGTTCCCATATTTTTTCTAATTGTTAATTTCTTTGAGTTTGCTAACAAACTATTGTTCCAATTGGTTCGTGATTGATGATTTTTTCCAGATTTCCTTCTGTATCCATATCGAAAACCACGATAGGCAGGTTGTTTTCCATACACATCGTAAAGGCAGTGAGATCCATCACTTTCAATCGTCTTTCGATGACTTCCGAAAACGAAATTTCGGTAAATTTTGTCGCCTTAGGATCTTTTTCTGGATCGGCCGTGTAGATTCCATCTACGCGCGTTCCTTTGAGCAACACATCAGCCTCAATCTCAACCCCGCGTAGGGCTGAGGCTGTATCGGTGGTGAAAAACGGATTGCCCGTACCGCCAGCGATAATTACCACTTCGCCATTTTCGAAAGCTTCCAGGGCTTTGGCTTTCGAGTAAATCTCGCCCACTGGCGCCATATTTATCGAGGTGAGTACTCGTGCTTTACACCCCGCCACTTCGAGTGATGCTTGAAGTGCGATCGAATTGATAACCGTGGCTAGCATCCCCATTTGATCGCCCTTCACACGATCGACACCCTTGCCCACCCCACTCAAACCGCGGAAAATATTCCCTCCGCCAATCACTATGCCAATCTGCACCCCGCTCGCGGCGGCACACTTAATTTGTGCAGCGTAGGAACTTAATTTGGCTGGATCCAGCCCCTTGGCAGACTCTCCGCCCAACGATTCCCCACTTAATTTCAATAAGATACGTTTATAATGCACCATTTTCTATTGTATTAATATATGTTTTTACTGTATCGGTTGCTGTATTCGCTTTTTCTAAGACCGCCTTTTCGTATTCCAAAGCGACCTGTCGGGCCTTCACGTCTCGATAACTAGCCATTGACACGCAACTGCATAGTCCATAGGCCATTAATAGTAAAATGAAAATTCTTTTCATTCTTTGTTGCTTAAATTTTCGGCTAAGATACAAATTTTATATCTTTGTAGAAAGATTATGGAAGCAAAAAACAAAAAATATCTCGAAATAGTCAATTCGCCAGAGGATTTACGTAAACTTTCGATTGATGAATTACCGCTCTATTGCAGCGAGTTACGTCAGTTTATCGTGTCGCAAGTGTCGATTAATCCCGGGCACCTCGGTTCGTCGCTCGGTGCGTTGGAGATCGCCGTGGCGCTACACTATGTATATAACACGCCCAACGATCGCCTGATTTGGGACGTTGGACACCAGGCCTATGCCCATAAAATCATCACTGGTCGGCGCGATGTTTTCCTGACAAATCGTCGTTTGGGGGGCATTAGCGGCTTCCCTCGTCGTGTGGAAAGCCCTTACGATGCCTTTGGTGTGGGGCACGCTTCGACTTCGATTTCGGCTGCCGTAGGGATGGCTGCCGCGAGCCGTTTGAAGGGCGAAAATCGCAAGGTAGTGGCCGTCATTGGCGACGGTTCGATGAGTGGAGGCTTGGCCTTCGAGGGGTTGAACAACGTGGCCGATAATGACGTGTTGGTGATTCTGAACGATAATAATATTTCTATCGATCCCAACGTTGGTGCGCTCAAGGAATCTCTTCTATCTCTCACCACTTCAAAAGGTTATAATCGTTTCAAGAATCGTGTTTGGCGTGCGCTTGGTTTTTGGCCATTTATGCGCCGTACGATCCAGAAAATCGAGCACGGTGCCAAAGCGTTTTTCTTGCATCACAGCAACTTGTTCGAGGCTCTGAAATTTCGATATTTTGGGCCCATTGACGGCAACGATGTGGTGTCGCTTGTCAAGCGTTTGCAGGACTTACGCGATATTCCAGGGCCTAAATTGCTCCACGCTCTCACCGTCAAAGGCAAGGGCTACGCGGTGGCCGAAGCACGCCAAACCGAGTGGCACGCCCCGGGTCTGTTCGATCCAAAAACAGGGATCAAAAATGGTCGTCACAGCGATAAACTACGCTTTCAAGAGGTTTTTGGCCGTACAATTTTGGAACTGGCCCATCAAAACGATAAAATTGTGGGCATCACACCCGCTATGCCAAGCGGTTCTTCGCTCAATTTGATGATGAAAGAGATGCCGCTCCGCGCTTTTGATGTGGGTATTGCCGAGGGTCACGCCGTGACTTTTGCCGCTGGATTGGCGGCGGAGGGTCTTGTACCTTTTTGCAATATTTACTCATCTTTTGCTCAGCGTTCGGTGGATAATATCATACACGATGTTGCACTTCAAAAATTGGAAGTTGTTTTTTGTCTCGACCGCGCAGGTCTAGTTGGCGAAGACGGTGCGACTCACCACGGTGTATTTGATATTGCACTTTTGCGCTCGGTGCCCAATGTGATTATTTCGGCTCCAAGTTCGGCTATCGAGCTTCGGCAATTAATGTACACCGCCTCGTTAGGTGGCTATGGTGCTTGCTTTGTGATTCGTTATCCTCGTGGCGGGGCGTTCGACAAAACGGTTCTTGACGAACCTTTCGAACAGATCAAAATCGGGACTTCCAGACTAATTACACAAGGCAATATTGCATCAAATGTAGCTATTCTATCGCTCGGTTCCACTTTTGATATATCCGCCCAGGCGGCTGCCGAACTAGGCGCTGCACATTATGATTTGCGCTTCGTTAAACCACTAGACACCAAGATGTTGCTGGCCATTGCCGAGCGATACACGCGTATTGTTGTCGTTGAAGATGGGGTGCAAGCTGGTGGTGTCGGTTCGGCAATTGCGGAGTTTTATGATGCTCAAAACATTAATATTCAACTACATAGAGTTGGGATTAATGATCAATTCATCGAACACGGCACGGTGGCCGAATTGTGGAACGAAGCTGGCCTAACGGTAGAACATATTATCGCTCTGGCTCAGGCTTAAATTGATAAGTATTAGTGTTTTAATCAACCACATAAACACGTTTGATACGAGGCGAAATACTGGTCAGAATTTCGTAAGAAATCGTTCCCATCACGCCCGCCAACTCGTCGGCCGTTGGGTGTTGTGGTCCGAATACAATCACCTCATCACCTGCTGCAACTTGATGTAAATCAGTAACATCAACAATCGTTGTATCCATACAAATATTACCAATCGTGGGGCACATCTCGCCCCCAACATTAACCCAACCGGCTCCACGACTCAGCCTGCGATCCATCCCATCGGCATATCCAACAGGGATAATGGCCAAACGTGTTGGACGTTCGCATTTCGAACGGCGATTGTAGCCCACACTTTCGCCCGCGGCTACACTTTTAACTTGTACAATACGTGTTTTCAGTGTACTTATATTTCTGTAAAGACCAATCCCAGCGCGCACCATATCAAAATGAGCTTCGGGAAAACGCTCAATTCCAGCCGTATTTGCCAACGAGCGTAGGCAATTTTTCAACCCTAATTGCTTGATAATCGAGCTAGACATACAATCAAATAATGCGATTTGCTTTCGTGTGAAATCGTCTTCCGTCGGATCATCGGCCGACGAAAGGTGTGAAAAAATTGAACTAACGTGCAACAAATTATTATTGTATAATTTATTGCACAATTCGTTGATTTCGTCTTTCATAAAACCCAATCGGTGCATTCCCGTGTCGAGTTTTATGTGAATCGGCGCATTATAGATACCTGCCTGACGCACAACACGTTGATATTCAAATAATGATTCAAACGAATAGATTTCTGGTTGCAAATCGTGCTCGATCATCACCGAAAAACTTCCAGGATCCGAATTGAGCACCACAATTGGAGCCGTGATCCCATTGCCACGCAAAAGAACCCCCTCATCGGCAAAGGCGACCGCGATGTGCGAAGCACCCGCTTCGACCAATTTACGCGCCACATTCACCCCACCAGCCCCGTAGGCCGATGCTTTGATCATCACCATAATTTTGATTCCAGGGGCAACCATCGCGCGATAATTCATAAAATTTTCGACCAAACGCGACAAATTAACCTCTAACGTTGTGGTGTGGCAACGTAGTTCCAGCGCGTGACTTAGATGCTCAAAAGTGAAGCTGCGCGCGCCTTTGAGCAAGATCGAACTATCCGTAAAATCGAGCATTTGGAGCGCCGCGACAGCATCCAGGGTCGAATTATAGCAGACGGTCGGAATTTTGGCAAACAGATCTTTATGGGCCGTGATTTGCGGTCCAATGGCAATAATTTTATCGATCCGATTCGCAAGCGCCAACTCACTCACCCGCCGATAAAGTTCAGCCCCACTACGCGCACTCTGTTCGATGTCCGAAATGATCAGCACACGCTTACATTTAGCGGTCGTTCGACGTTGAAAATCCAGCGCCGTGGCTATCGAAGTCAGGTCGCTATTGTAGCTGTCATTGATAATTTCGCTACCGCCGATTCCTTGCTGAACTTCGAGTCTGAGCGCTACCGGTTCGATTTTATCAACGGGTAAATGACTTACACCCAACTTATTATATATTTCTTCGACAAGCCACAGATTATGCGCCTCGATCGTTTCGTTTGGGTTTTCGACTGCGTGTAGATCGCCACGAATAATTTGCGGACAGTGGACAAAAAGCTTCAATTTTTCGTCTAATTTCTGCTCTTTTGAGGCAAAATTTTCGCTATGCGCTTCGCCTATATTTGTCAGCACACCCAAATCTGGTTGAATCATCTTTGCAAGCTTCGCCATTTCGCCATATTGCGAAATACCGGCTTCAATAATCGCCACTCGCTCATTGCCTTCGATCATCAAGAGCGAAAGCGCAACTCCAAGTTGTGAATTGTACGAACGCGGGCTCTTAACTATCTGACCATTAGCCGAATCCCACAGTTGAGACAACCACTCCTTAATTATTGTTTTGCCATTAGATCCAGTTATTGCAACTACTGTCCCCTTGAAAGTCGATCGATGAAAGGCGGCTAGCGTTTGTAAAGCGTCTAACGTATTGTCAACCAGCACAAAACCACAATCAGACGGCGGCCAATTTTCTTCGATTTTTTCGACCATAAAAGCGGTGCACCCACGCTTAATCATCTGATCTACATATAAATGCCCATCCCCAGTCGGAGTTTTGAGCGCCACAAAAAACGTGTCGAGCGTCGATGTCGAACGCGAATCGGTTGTGATGGTCGATATTGAACGATCCTGTCCATAAAGCGTCCCTTGCGTCAGGTTAGCGATTTGACTTAGAGTGTAATTCATCTTCTTGTTTTATATATTCAACAGCGTCTAATAATTGTTCATAAAAGTCTATTCCAAAGCGTCTTACAAGCGCCTCTTTAAGTGACACATAAAGTGGAACGCCTAGCTTTTTTCCCTTCATTTCCGCCGCCTTACACACATCCCAGCGGTGATATTGCAAACCCGTAAAACCATTGGCAAGCTCAACCAAACGGATCGGATATAAGTGGCACGAAATAGGTTTGCGAAACTCGCAACGACCTGCTACCCAAGCTTTTTCGATCGCACACCAAGTACTTCCATTTTCGCGAATAGAATATGCACATTCGGCATCACCGATGAGAGGAGTTGTCAGATCACCATCATAATCTACAATTGCAAATCCCTCTTTATCAATCACTTCCACCCCCTCGGGCTTCATATATTCGCGATAATTTTCATAATTATCCTTCAACTGTTGCTCCTCATCTGCTTCGAGTGGAGCGCCAGAATTACCATCCACACAACACTGACCCAGGCAAGCCGCCGTGTCGCAACAGAATTTCACGCTCAAAATATCTGAGCTAATTATCTTATCATCAATCTCTAACATCATTAATTTTCAAGATTTTGTACGTTTTTTTCAATTACCGAATCAGGGATAAAAACATAATCACCAACACGCAAGCTAATGTACTGAGTGGCAAAGCTAATCGCCTGATCAAATGTGCGTTGAGTGGCTTCACTTAAAGTGTTTTTCTGAAAAATTTCGCCACCCACAGCAAACGAAAGATCAAAATTCCGCCCCATCTGCTCTTCGACATCGACAACTCGGTGCTCGGTGCAGCAAAACCACTCGTCCCACGCACGGTAGGCAAAACGCTGCTCGATACATTTCACTATGCGCGTAATACGCACCGCGCGCCCTTCTATATGTTCGAGCGCTGAACCGAAATTTGGCTCAAAAAAACGCTCATCGTTACGTAATAACGTGGTATCTGCCTTAACAAAAAATCTCGTAAAACTATCTATACAAATGATTTTCATTGTTTATCTCAATCTTTACTTTAAGCGTTTCATATCAACTATCACTTGAGCTGCCTTGTCCGAAGCACCCACTGCGCCTAGCTTCTGACGCAATTCTTCGAAGTCGGCGAGCATCTGATCGTGCTTGGATCCACCAGGCAAAATCGCGGCCAATTCGCTACTGGCCCGCTCGACCGAAAAATCGCTATTACCAATCATTTCGCGCACTACGGTACGGTCCATAATCAAATTGACAAGCGAAATCCACTTGATTTTCACCATCCGATGTGCGATCCACAACATAATACTCGGCCCACGGTAGCAAACCACTTCGGGAACGTTCAAAATGGCAGCTTCGAGTGTCGCCGTGCCCGAAGTGACCAGCGCCGCCGAGGCCAATTCCATAATTTGATAAGTTTTGCCAAAAACTACCTGTACCGTACTGCCCACCAGGTGTTTATCGTATATTGAACGATCCAACCAATCGACACCAGTCACCACAAATTGATAATCAGGAAAATTACGTGATACGGCAACCATTGTGGCCAAATTATGTTCAACTTCCATCTCGCGCGAACCAGCAACTAACGCTATGACAGGCTTTTCTGGTTTTGGAACGACCTCTCTTGCGGCAATTTCGTCGAGCAACGGATTACCAACATAAATGGCCTTGGCTCCGTGAGCGGCAAACCATTCGACCTCGAAAGGGAAAATAACCAGCAGTTTATCGATATATTTTTTCAATAATCTAACCCGACCCTTTTTCCACGCCCAAACCTTAGGTGCAATATAATAACAAGTTGTAAAATGATGATTGTGAGCCCATTTTGCAATTTTGAAATTAAACCCGGGATAGTCGATAAAAATCACAATATCGGGCACCCAGGCAGCGATGTCTCGTTTACAGAGTCTCAAAAAACGAAGGATTTTACGAAGATGCATCAACACTTCAATAAAGCCCATAATCGAGCTTTCTTTGTAGTGCACAACTAGTGAATCTAAGGAACTAGCAGCCACCATTTTATCACCACCCCAAAAACGAAACTCAGCTTTAGAATCCTGCTTTTTTATTGATTTAATAAGGTTTGCTCCGTGCATATCACCACTAGCCTCCCCTACAACAATGTAATATTTCATTTTATTTCAATTTTATCTACAAATCAGGCCTCAGACGCGCTGTTCGTTCTTCGGCCCGAGACTCTTTCCACTTATCAATTTCGGCAAAATTGCCACTCAGCAACACCTCTGGCACACGCCACCCTCTGAAATCTGATGGTCGAGTATAAATTTCGGGAGCCAGAAGGCCATCCTGAAAACTATCGGTGAGCGCCGAACTTTCGTCACCAATCGCACCTGGCAAAAGGCGCACCACGCTATCCGCAATCACAGCTGCCGCCAATTCACCACCCGTGAGTACATAATCACCAATCGAAATTTCACGCGTAATCAAATGCTCGCGCACCCGATGATCTATTCCCTTGTAATGACCGCAAAGAATTATAATATTTTCTAGTGTCGAGAGCCTATTTGCCTCACCTTGTGAATACAGAATCCCATCTGGGGACGTGTATATAACCTCGTCATAGTGGCGTTCGCCTTGGAGTTGCTCAATACAATCAAATATAGGCTCAGCCATCATCACCATCCCCGCTTCACCGCCAAAAGGAGCATCATCGATCGTCTTGCGCGCATCTTTTGCCCAATCACGCAGATTGTGAATCACGATTTCGACCAGCCCTTTTTCGGTCGCGCGGCGAAGAATAGATTCGCTCAACGCGCCATCCAATAACTTCGGCAATACCGTTATAATATCAATTCTCATAGTTAGTTAGCCTTAAATTTAGCCACCCCACTCATTACTTCGGTGATGAAGGGATTGCGTTGCATTTCGTAACCAATCGTACTGCTCGGGCCGTGTCCAGGGAAAAATGTTACATCGCTCCCAAGGGGCAAAATTCGACCAACAATCGAACGCATCAACATATCATAATCGCCTGATGGTAAATCAGTTCGCCCAATTGATTCGCGAAATAATGTATCGCCGGTGATAAGGATTTTTTGCGCCTCAATCCACAGACACACCCCGCCAGAGGTATGTCCTGGCGTGTGGATCACTTTTATCACGTCGTTTCCAAGCATAATAGTCTGACCATCAACGATTTGATTATCGACACTGGGGATCGTTGCAATATCAAAGCCAAGGCTTTCGCCATACGACATAACTGCTTGCAGGACAGGCACATCATCGGCATTGAGAGCGAAAGGAACGCTATACGTATTTTTGACCCATTCCACCCCACACACGTGGTCGATATGGGCGTGAGTATTGAGCGCCAGCACGGGTTTGAGCTTGTTTTTATCGATAAAAGCAGCGAAACGATCGCGCTCGGTTTGGGAGCTCATCCCCGCGTCGAGGACAATGGCTTCGAGCGCTTCATTATATAGTATATATGTGTTTTCGCCGAATGGATTCATCGGCATCGTCGCAATTTTGATCATAATTTTCATCTATTTTTTTCTCACCTGCAAAGATAGAAAATTATTATTATATTTGTGCTTATGAAACTAGCACTAATCTACGATTTTGACGGAACTCTATCGCCTGGCAATATGCAGGAGTACGATTTTATCCCTTCGGTGGGTAAGAAAAACCCTGAATTTTGGAAAAAAGCGACCTCTTTGGCCGTCGAAAACGATGCCGATCCGATTCTGACCTATATGAGCGAGATGATTCGCGAGGCAAAACGCAATGACATTTCGTTGCGGCGCGAAGCATTTCAACGGTCGGGTGCTAAGGTGGAACTTTTTGAGGGTGTGCTCGATTGGTTCGATCGCATTAACGATTACGCTCACGGCAAGGGGCTGGAAATCGACCATTATATCAACTCGTCGGGGATCAAAGAAATGATCGAAGGTACACCAATAGCAAGTAAATTTCGCAAGATTTTCGCTTGTTCTTTCTTGTATGATGTAGATGGAGTTGCATATTGGCCAGCTGTGGCAGTGAATTATACAGGTAAAACGCAGTTTTTATTCAAGATCAACAAAGGTATTGACGAAGTATGGGACACAAAACGCATCAACGAATACTCGCCCGAAGCTACGCGCGCGGTTCCTTTTCGCAATATGATTTATATTGGCGATGGGACGACAGATATTCCGTGTATGCGACTGGTCAAAGAGAAGCAAGGTCACGCCATTGCGGTCTATGATCCATCGAAAAAGAAGGGAATTTCGCTTCAAAGTTTAGTCGCTGATCATCGTGTGAATTTTGTCTGTGCTGCTGATTACAGAGCTGATAGCCAGCTAGATAAGATAGTGCACGCGGTGATTGACAAGATTGCTGCCGATTGTGCTTTGGCTCAGTTTTAATCAACGTGTTCGATGAAGTATTTCATTCTCACAATCGCTCTATTACTGTCCGTTAGCGATGCTTTTTCGCAAAATCAAAGCGACTCGATATATTTTTGTGATAGTAAAAATTGGAGGGTTCTTCACAACGATTCTGGACTCATTGTCAAAGAGTTAAGAAGCAATTACAAACACAAGCAGACATACCTATTTAACGTTCCAATACACATTTACGTTATGGAAGTTCCGCTCGATGGGTACCGTATTGGGATTGTGCAATCGTCACGGAAAAAACGCAGTCGGTCGCTTCAAAAATCAAGCGGTGCGATCGCCTCGGTTAACGGCGGTTTTTTCAGGGTAGACCAAGACGCGAAAAACAACGCCATTGCGAACGACTTTCTCAAAATCAACGGTCATATCATTAGCCCACACCATACTACTGGTTGGGGAAATGGCGCTATCGCCTTCGACACTTTGGGTCAAGCCCACTTCGCGCAATGGCGCAAGGAGATGGATGCTGACACTATCAGTGGGTGGAGTGCCGATTACCCAAACGTGATTGTTGCGGGGCCAATGCTGATCTTAGACAACAAAGTAACGGCACAAAATGACATCCGGCATCCCAGAACTGCAATGGGCACAAGGGGCGAGAATACGATTATCTTTCTTGTCGTTGATGGACGACGCAAGAAAGCGGCAGGTGCAAATTTCTCAGAGATGGCGAAATATGGACAGTGGCTGGGGCTGAATAATATGTTGAATTTGGACGGAGGAGGCTCTTCGACAATGCTTTACAAAAATCATTTGGTGAATTTTCCATCCGACGGCCTAGGCGTAATCCCCATCGAGCGCAAGGTTGCAAATGCGATTGTGGTGTATCCACGCACACAGACAAAATAAGAAGCTGCTAATTTCTTTCGGAACAAATTTTTTGAGTTAAAGACAACAATTTAGCGAACTCGACCAAGACTGTAAGTGGTCAAATACGGCCCCAAGAGAGCTTTACAGGCCATTGCCTGAGTTTATATTTGCCTAAAAACTAGCGTGTTGAACGACTCGGCATCCATCGTAGTTTCGAAATTCTGATCCGCTACCGAAATCTTGATCGACGATTGCCGATCGAGGCTGTTATACAAGGCCACGACCACACTCCCATCTGGATTTTCAAACGCGAGTGAATTGGTTTGATCATCGGTTATCATCACCCGCCGCGCACCGCGTTGCACATAGCGACTTAGGTGTTTCATCAAATAATACTCATTATTGTATTTGTAGCTCTGGGCTTGTTTGTCAACCGTGACTAGCGAATTTTGGTGCCACCCCCAAGTACTGATCGCATCATCCAACAATGCGATATTCCAATATTCGTAAACCGAAGCCCCGCAGTCAAAGTAATGTTTCATCAAATCCCAGATGTATACACATTGAGTCCAGTCATTCAATCCATCCCCGCACTCACTTTCGGTCTGTATGAGCCTCAGATCGGGATATTTTTCGTGTGTTTGTTCGATGGCGTGCTTGCCTGCCCATTGAAATCCAACCCAAGAAATATATTTTTTGGAATACTGATCGGTCAACAACGTGTCGATTAACGATACGTTGCCACGCTCCACAGTGCCTAGAATCACCTGAACGCTGTCGCGAGTCATTTGCGGACCCAAGTATTTGCCCACAAAATCATTGAGCCCTCGGGCCGTCCAGGTGCAACTTGGAAATATCTGGCACGAATTAAATTCATTTTGCGGAGCCACCGCAAACACCGCGATCCCTTCGGCACGATATGCCTGAATAAATTTTGAAAAATAGCGCGCATACGCCTCTAAATACTCGGGTTTCTGGATAAACAAATCCACTCCTTCGGAATCATAAGATTCATCCCCAGCCAATTTATTCCATTGTGCACTCGGCCGACAAGCGTAATAATTATTGCTTTTCATCCAAGTTGGAGGCGACCAAGGCGAGGCCCAAATGCGCAATTCGGGATTATATTTGAGCGCCGTCTGGATAAAAGGAATGAGATTCTGCTGATCGTGTTCGATAGAAAAATCTGTCAGGTCAAAATCGCCTGGCGTTTCATCGTAGGAATACCACGACAACGAAAAATCGTTGGCACCTATCGGCATACGACAAATATTGAAATTTGCACCAACGCCCGCTTCAAACAACTCACGCATAATCTGATCCCGATCACTGGCCTTCAAATCCGATAACGCGCTCCACCCCAATTCATTGAAGCAAGCACCAAAGCCCTCAACGACCTGTTGCTTGTCGTCTAAATGCACACACAGAGCACGTTGCGGCTGCCCTTGGCTGCGAGCAATCGGCTGCCGATCGGTCAAGCAATCTTGCCACGGTGAACTTTGTGACGTTTGCCGCCACTCGGCGAGCTCGTATTTTGTGCCGCCACACGAGATCAACGCAAGCGACAATACTAAAAGGCTGATTTTTCTGTACATTATTATTTTATATGGAATGATTGTATTTCCGATAATCTCTCAAAAAAAACTGAACACCTGTTGTTCTAGAACCAATTGTTTAAAAAATATAGTTTAGGTGGCTTCTGAAAATCTAATTTTTAGAAGCCACCATATGATATTTTAGGGCTTATTTTACGGTACGCACACACCGAACTGACAATTTATTCTGTTTTACTTCCAATGGATTATTACAGTATATCTTAGATAACATAAAAGAGATTGCAAGGTTGGAGCGGAAACTATTTTGTCCCCAAAAACAACCAAACTTACCTACATCATAAGGTTTGTTTCCTTTCTCTTGAGACATCATACCTGCATACGGAAAGAAAATTACAGAGGTTGTATCTTCTCGCTCATTTTTAAGGACGGCATAGTTTTCTTCTCGTTTACATTTATTCATAATCATCAATACCTCCTTTGAATTAGGTAACCGCCAATCAGTATGCCCACCATCTCCTCTAAATTCCGCACACGCCTTTGATGCTTCATCTGAGACTTTTACGTTTTTTTCAGTACTCCATGAATAATATTCTCCATACGAATTTATCCCATTACTTTTTGCACCGCAATTTCTGTCGGCTACTTGAACCCAATAGTTCCCTTTTTTTCGTCAAGAATTTTAGAATCTGTTTTGATTTCTACTATTACTTCTTGCGCACTTACTCTTGCAAAACTCAGAGCTAATAACAAAATAATTTTCTTTTTCATGCTCAGATGATAGTTGTTAGATAATAATTTATTATGTGTGGTTCTATATGTTTGAATAGTTTATTATATTGAATTTGGCTGATAAATTCCGTCGTTTTTGGCGTGATGCTCATCTGGACAAGTTGTGATTGTTACCATATTTGCACTATCAAGTCCATCTTGATACACCAAATATAGTGATTTTTAATGAAAAACGGTAATTCTTTTGAAATTAGATACAAAAAAACCTTGAATGTTGTTATAACTAACTAACATTCAAGGTTTTTTTACTGGCGGTGCGGACGGGACTCGAACCCGTGACCTCCTGCGTGACAGGCAGGCATTCTAACCAAGCTGAACTACCGCACCAGTTTTTCCCTTTTGAGACTGCAAATATATGACGTTTTTTTTGATTCTCCAAATGTTTTTTGAAATATTTTTCAAAAAAACGCAAATATTTTTTATTTGGACATTTGGCATATTTATTGCTCAGTTTACGAACAATCTCGTTACGAATTGATAGACAGTGTTATTGGACCATAAAATAATTATTCAAATGAAAACTTCACTGACCACCCTACTCTTGCTCACAATGAGCCTAATCCCCTTATGTTCAGTAGCTCAGCAGCCAAAAAAGCATAATATGAATCGTCTTGCCGAAAATTATTCAATTCCAGGCCGTTTTGCAGGAAAAACAATTCTCATTACAGGTGCCGCGCGCGGAATCGGCAAGTGGACGGCGATCCGCGCTGTCAAAGAAGGCGCAAATGTGGTGATAATGGACTGGCTCGATGCGGTTGGCAACCACGTTGCCGATTCGTTGAACGCGCTGTCTAACAACGAAAAAGGCTACGGAAAGGCTCTTTTTGTCTATGGAAATATTGCCAATGACGGCGATTGCGAAAATGTGATCCGCAAAGCGGTCGAAAAATTCGGCAAAATCGATTATGCGTGCCTCAATGCGGGGGTGATGGACGGCGTTTTTTCGGGTGATCCGTTCAATTATAAGGAGCAAAAAGCGTTGCTACCTGCCAAAATCACTGACGCGACGGATCAATATTGGACGAACGTTTTCAGAACCAATGCCGATGGGACTTTCAAATCAATGCGTGCAACATTACAGCAGATGTTAGCTCAAAATAACGGCGGCTCGATTGTTGTTGTCGGCTCGATTGCGGGGATCACAGGTTTGTCGGGCAATCCAGCCTATGTAGCTAGCAAACACGCTGTTAACGGCCTGGTGCGCAATGCTGCAATCGATTATGCGCCTTATGGAATCCGTATAAATTCGGTCAATATGGCTGAAACTTTGACTCCAATGGTCGAGCGCGCAGGTGATTATGTGCGAGCCGAACAGGCTGCTGGCGTTGGTTTTGGAATGGGAGCCATCAAAACGATGAGTCTAATGAAATATTGTGATTCCGAACATCGTGGCTCTTTTCCTTGGGAGCAAGCTTCGAACATACTATACCTCCTCTCCGACGAGGCCTCAGCCCTTACAGGTACTGTGATGGCGACCGATGGCGGGTGGACTGATTTCTAGCCTTGAAATGAAAAAAATACTTTTTATAATTGTATCATTTTCAATTATACTTTGTGCACGTCAAGCACGGGCTCAAAGTAATAATCCATTGTCGATTTACGAAGGCGCACGGATCGATTTTGTGGACTTTGATTACACCAATTCGCCTCTCGATTCGTTGATTGCGCTTGATTTGCGCACCAAGGTCGAGGGGCGATTTTTGTTGTTTCCTCAAACACATTTTAATAGTTTTATGGCGGACTATTATACGGCACAAGTGAATTTGATCGATGGGATCGAAATTGCAACATTAAATATTGAATCATCGAGCGGAAATGGCATCGTGGTTCGACTCAGAGTCACCTTTTCTCAGGCCCTAGTTGACACTAAACCTCGACGGCGTAGTCTATTTACCAAGATCGTAGATTTTCCTCTATTATACAGTTCATCACGTACGTTTTTGACGTTGAAATTCGCAGCTTCACAAATGGTGTACAGCAATAATAACGCGTGGTTTGCGCGTCCCAATATTTTAACCGACGGTAATCCGCTCGCCACCAATCCTACTGGTGCGGGCTATTCGGCGTGGATCGATGGCTTTGCGGCAGCTGGAATATACGGTATTATTAAAATCATTCCCAAGATTAACTTGCATCTGTATGGTGGTGCTAATTATTTGGTTTCTTACTCCTTAGGTCCCGAACTATTCACCAACAAATCACGTATTTATGGTGAAACAGAAGAGGCTTATGCTGGCATAATTGGCGGAGGCCGCACGAAGTCGGGACACATTTATCGCTACAACATTCTATACGGTCGCAAGCAGTTCGTTTTGGGCGATGGATGGCTGATAATCAACACATCGATGAATGGCGACAATCGAGCGGCGTTGCAAATCAATCCTCGTTGGGCTGCCAAAAATCTTTTCCAAGCTGGCGCGATGTATGATAGATTATTTGTTCAAATTTTTAGACTACAGCCCAACGAACTTCCAATATTAAATAGTAATACTGTACTTCAAGGCATCAATATCGAATTAGGAACACGCGATAAAATTCTTTTTGGGGCATCTTATATTGCAGCTCCCAAATCAGATTTCAAATATTATTTACCGACAGGCAAAGTGTACACCAGGCAGGGATTGCAACTATATAATCTACGATTTTATCGCTCTTCACCACCTATAACAGGAGGATGGTTTGCCAAGACTGAGGTTGGTTATCAGTGGAATCGAAATTTCAAAATGAACGCTTTTGCGTTTTATGCCGAAGCTGGCTGGACATTTGCCACTCGATCCAATCCGTGGTCGGTGAGTTATCGTTATGCTTATTTTAGCGGCGACAATCCTGCCTCGAGCGCCTATAACCGTTGGGATGCGCTCTATACGGGCGGGACTGGCGAGCAATGGGTTCAGGGGTCTAATATGTATAAAATAGTGCAAAATTCCAATGAAGAGTCGCATCGATTACAAGTTACTATCAACCCAGTACGTAAATTGCAGGTTGTTGGTCAGTTATGGCTTTTCTATGCTCCCGAATTGTTGAACTTAGGTGGAAATCCCGCTTTATCTAATTTGCGATCAAAATTTTATGGTGCTGAGTTCAATTTGACATTGAAATATTTTCGATCTCGGCATTGGTATTTTCACCTCAACACGGCGTACACCTTACCTGGCGGAGCGATTCGGGACAATGTTGTGGGTGTCAGAAATTGGTTTTGCCTCACTGCTTTTGCGCGTTATTCGTTTTAATATTTATCGAACTGCACACAGCGGTCGCGGTCGCGCGGCGGACGCGTGGCGTCTTTTGATTGCAGTGACTAATAAATTACCGTGTCGGGGTACCGACCGCGGGGTTGGGGCGCGT
>JAVXIH010000002.1:0-45549 GCA_036648455.1 Mucinivorans sp. | reverse complement strand
GGGGGTACATAAACCCCCAGGATAGAAATTTCTAGAACCAAACAGAACCAACATATATCAGTCACTGATATGTCATAACTCGGGGCTGCACGCCCCAACCCCCGTCCTCACTCGCCAACCTCGCGCTGCGCCATCCGTCGAAGACGAGATAAATCAAACCCCTTACTCGCAATATCCTCGCAAATAGACTCATACAACCGCTCACCAATCACTGGCCGCCGTGCCAAAATCCATAACGTACGCCGCCGAGGATCGGACACCACCGCCCACGAATAATCATCACCAAGAGCTATCACCCAATATGGCGCATAAAAAGGCCCGAAAAAACTCACCTTTAATTTCGCATTAGAAGCCCTATCCACCACGAGAGCCTTGCCGCGAGCACGACGAACCTTGCCCTTCGCAAGACCCGAATTATATACCTCAACCTCCCCCCGCGGCGAGAGTATATAATTGGCCTTAACCTCACTCATATTGGCCTCGAACCACATCGGATAACTAGCAATCTCATACCAGCGCCCCATATATCGTGCCACATCGAGCCGATCCACGGTGCGTAATGTGGTGCGGCAAGAGCCCGAGCTGAAAATTGTTTGAACCAAGGAAGCAATCCATCGGGTGAGTGTCATAATAGTATGGTTTTATTTCTGGTGACTTCTGAAAATTGATTTTTCGACCTTGTCTGCCTTGAAAAATCTAATTTTCAGAAGCCTCCTTCTTTTTGTTTGTCGTCGGACGAATTATCAAGCGTAGCGATTGATCGAAAGTAATGTAATTCCAGAACCAATTGAAAGTTGTTTGTATCTTGTTTCGTGTGCCCAGTATGGATAGCAAATGCACTCCGAGCCAGGTGATCCACGCCGCGAACCCTGCCCAATGCCAGTCGCCCATATCCACCACTGCCTGTCCGCGTCCGATGGTGGCCATCGAGCCTCGGCTTTTGTAGGCGAAGGCCACCATCTGTTCGCCGCGCGCGTGGCGTATAATATTGCGTGCCACGGACTGTCCCTGTCCAATTGCCACGGGGGCTACCTGTGGATGCCCAGCCGAGTACATTCCCTCGCTTTGTAGCGCGGCATCGCCAGCCACAAAAATCGAGTCAGCGCCCTCCACTTGGTTGTAACCATCTACCTTGATGCGTCCGCCGCGCGCGTAGAGTGAAGCATCGAGCCCCGCAATTGGTTCGACCGTCACGCCGCTCACCCAGATAAGCGTCTGAGTTGCAATTTGCGTGCCATCGCGCATCACAACTTTCGAGTCTACATAATCGGCCACCGCGCAGTTGGTCTTAACCTCGACACCCATCGCCAGCAGTGTTTTGAGTGCTCCGCTCGACGATCGTTCGTGCATCACCCCCAGCACTTTGGGCGAAGCTTCGGCCAGAACGATGCGAATTGGGAGCTCGCGCAGTTCGGGATAATCTTTTTTGATCACATAGCGGCGCATATCGGCCAGTGCGCCTGCAATTTCGACCCCAGTCGCTCCGCCGCCAACGATGACAATGGTGCGTAGCGATTCATCTTGCGGATCGAGCACCGCTTTTTCGAGGGTCTGTAAAATATGGTTGCGTAGGGTGATTGCTTGGCCAACGCTTTTCATAGGCAGCGCGGCGCGTTCTACATTTTGAAGCCCATAATAATTTGTTGTCGTACCCGTAGCCAGCACCAGATAGTCGTATTGGATGACCCCGATGGAGGTGACGATCTGTTTTTTGTCGACCTCCACGCTCTCGAATTTGGCCAGGCGGAAATAAAAATTCGCGGCGCGTTGGAAATTTTTGCGCACGGGGAAGGCGATCGCACTCGGTTCCAGACCCGAGGTGGCCACCTGATAGATCAAAGGCTGAAATTGATGATAATTCTCTTTGTCAATCATTACTACCTGTAAATCACTGTCAATAAGCGTTGATGCAACTTTGAGCCCTGCGAATCCAGCCCCGATCACCACCACTCGTTTTTGGCTAGTTTTTGGAATGTTTGTGTTCATTTTATTTTTTATTTTGTGCTAACTATTGAGTTTGGATTATTTTTTTTAACTTTACACTTTATATTAAATATTTATCAGACAATGGACAAAAAAATATTCGACTTAATCGAAGAGGAACGCGTCCGCCAGACTTCTGGATTGGAGCTAATCGCTTCTGAAAATTACGTGAGCGACCAAGTAATGGCGGCTCAGGGCTCAATTCTCACCAACAAATATGCCGAAGGTTATCCATCGGCGCGTTATTACGGCGGTTGCGCGGTGATCGACAAGGTCGAGCAAGAGGCAATCGATCGTCTGTGCGAGTTGTACGATGCTGAGTTTGCAAACGTTCAGCCTCACTCGGGCGCTAGTGCAAATTTAGCCGTTTTTCTGACAGTTATGCATCCTGGCGATACTTTTCTTGGTTTAGATCTGGCTCACGGTGGTCACTTGACTCACGGTTCGCCTGTCAATTTCTCGGGTATTCTTTATAATCCTATTGGTTATCAAGTAGATGAGGCTACCGGTCGGATCGATTACGACAATATGGAGCGTCTGGCCTTGGAGCACCATCCGCGTATGATTATCGGTGGAGCGTCGGCCTATTCGCGCGAGTGGGACTACAAACGTATGCGTGAGATTGCCGACAAGGTTGGTGCGATTCTGTGGGTAGATATGGCTCACACGGCTGGTTTGGTGGCAGCTGGTCTGCTCGAAAATCCAGTGAAATGGGCTCACGTGGTGACCTCCACAACACACAAAACATTGCGTGGTCCGCGTGGTGGAGTGATTTTGGTGGGCAAGGATTTCGACAATCCGTGGGGTGTAAAAACACCTAAGGGCGAGATCAAGAAATTCTCGGCTATGATCAATTCAGCTGTTTTTCCTGGGGCTCAAGGTGGTCCGTTGGAACACGTGATCGCGGCCAAGGCTGTTGCTTTTGGCGAAGCGTTGAAACCAGAGTACACAGAATACCAAAAACAAGTGATCAAAAACGCAGCCGCAATGGCAAAGTCGTTTGTGGACAAAGGTTATAAAATTATTTCAGGGGGGACAGATAACCACTTGATGCTGATCGATTTGCGTTCTAAATTCCCAGATCTTAGCGGCAAAAAAGCCGAACGGGCCTTGGTGGATGCCGACATCACGACCAACAAAAATATGGTGCCTTTCGATAGTCGCTCTCCATTTTTGACCTCCGGCATTCGTGTCGGTACGCCAGCGGTCACCACTCGTGGTTTGAAGGAGGTTGATATGCCGTGGATTGTGGATATGATAGACAAAGTTCTCTCGGCACCCGAAGATTTGGATGTGATCGCCGCTGTCAAGCAAGAAGTATCGGCACGGATGAGTAAGTATCCACTTTTTGCGTGGTAGATGTGATTTTTTGACGATGAACAAATTCTCGATACTCATTCCCACGTGGAATAACCTCGAAATGCTCAAACTTTGTGTGCGTAGTATTGAGCAGAACTCAACCTTCGAGCATCAGATTTTGATCTATGTCAACGATGGTTCTGATGGCACTTTGCAGTGGGTTCAGGATCGTGGTTTGCAATACCTTCATTCTCGGTGTAATGTTGGTGTTTGTTTGGCTCTGAACGCTTTGCGCTCGTTGGTGGATACGCCTTATATCGCCTATGCCAACGATGATATGTATGTGTTGCCCGATTGGGATTTGTATTTGTGGCGCGAGATCGAGAGTCGATCGGATAATATGTTTTTTCTCTCATCGACTTTGATCCAGCCGCGTCCGTTTTATTGCAAGAGTGTGATTGCTCCGTGTGATTTTGGTCAGAGTGTGGCCTCTTTTCGCGAACAGGATCTGCTCGATCAGTACACTAAGTTTGAGCACAGTGATTGGTATGGAGCCACTTGGCCGTTGAATGTCGTACATCGAGATTTGTGGGATTTAGTGGGAGGTTACAGCATCGATTTTTCGCCAGGAATGTATTCGGATCCCGATTTTTCGGCCAAGCTTTATATGGTTGGCGTGCGATATTTTCGTGGTGTATCGGCTTCGCGGGTCTACCATTTCGAAGCTAGTTCCACGGCGCGAGTTGAGAAAAACAAGGGAAGTCGTCAGTTTCTCGCCAAATGGGGGATCACTTCGAATTCGTTTGTCACCAACATTCTTCGGCGCGGACAGCGAGTCGATGATTTGAAACCTTCGGCTTCCGTTGACGTGGCGGGGCTTCGTCGGTCGCTTATGCGTTCACGTTTTAAGCGTTTTGTGACTTCGGCTAAAGATGTAGGTACTGCCACAAATTTATATGAGATATGATTTCGATAATAGTATGTTCGGTTTCCCCCGACAAGTTGAGCAAGTTAAAAGCGAACGTCGAGGCTACTATTGGGGTGGAGTACGAATTTGTGGTGGTCGACAATCGAGAGGGGAAGTATTCGATTTGTCAGGCTTATAACATAGGTGCCCAGCGGGCTAAATATCCTTACTTGTGTTTTGCGCACGAAGATATAGCCTTTGTTGTCAAGTATCATTGGGGCGAGCTTATGATGGCGCAACTTGCCAAGCCAGATACTGGTGTGATCGGCTTTGCGGGGGCGACAGGCAAAACCAAAACGCTTTCAACGTGGGTTGTCACGTCGGAATATGTGCGTTCCAATTTTAATGAGGTGGTGGATGGAAACACAAAAATAGAGCAGACCAATCCGCACAACGAAGATTTTTCGCAGGTAATTACTCTGGACGGGTTGTGCCTTTTTATGCGGCGGCAGGTGTGGCAAGAGAATCAGTTCGACAGCGAAATGTTGACCGGTTTTCACCTCTATGATTTGGATATTTCGGTTGCTGTGGCGCAGAAGTACAAGAATTATGTGTGCCACAAGGTGCTGGTTGAACATTTTTCGAAGGGAGCCTTCTCCAAAAAATGGATGAATGAGTCGTTGAAATTTCACAAAAAATGGCAACATCAATTGCCTCTTTATGTGGATAGTGACGTGCCGATGGCCGAGAACGAGAAGTTGGTGATGCGCCGGATGACATATTTCCTCTTGAAGCGAAAATTATTGCCCAAGGCTAAGGCGGGGGAGATGGTGAAGCTTTGTCGGCGGACTTTTCCGTGGCGTGTGGGGAGTTACTACTTGTGGATTCGGTATTTGTGTTACAAAAAAGACGCGAGTCGATAGTTGCTGAGAATAACATATTAATTAAAAATTAGAATAGATGAAAAAGATCGTAATGCTAGCTCTTGCCGCATTGGCAATTAGCTGTTCGCCCAAAGTCACATCCAAGCCCTACAATGCGGGTATCAATGTGATTCCTGTCCCACGAGAGTTAACGATTGTTGATTCCACCTTCTTCACAATCACTCCAAATACAGTGCTTGTGGTTTCGAGTGAAGATTTCACTAATCCAGCAACTTATTTGGCATCTAAGATCAAGGCTTCAACTGGTTATGATCTGCAAATTTCAGATACGGCTCCTGCCACTAATTTTATCGCCTTGCAACTCAACACCCGTGTGGCTGCTGGGGCCGAGGGCTACACTCTCAATTCGTCGACCGAAAGTGTGACCATCGAGGCTCGCACCCCACAAGGCGCTTTCTATGGCGTACAAACGCTGCTGCAACTTTTGCCAGCCGAGATCGAAAGTCCCGAGAAAATCGAAACTGTGGCTTGGACTTTGCCTTCGGTTGCCGTGAGCGACGAACCTCGCTTTGTCTATCGTGGTTTGATGATCGACGTGTCGCGCCACTTTGTGAGTGTTGATTTCCTCAAAAAGCAACTCGACATCCTTGCAATGTTCAAAATCAACCGCTTCCACTGGCACCTGACCGATGATCAAGCGTGGAGAATCGAGATCAAAAAATATCCAAAACTCACCGAACTAGGCTCTTTGCGTACCGAAGGTGACGGTCAAGTTTACGGGCCGTTCTTCTATACCCAAGAACAGATCAAAGAGGTAGTTGCCTATGCCAATGAGCGTTATATCGATGTCATTCCTGAAATCGAGCTTCCTGGTCACGGTTTGGCCGCTCTGACTGCTTATCCCGAGTATGCTTGTAATCCGGGTACTTACACCCCACGTATTATATGGGGGGTCGAGGAAGATGTTTTCTGTGTTGGCAAAGAAGAGTCGTTTACTTTTTGGCAAGATGTGATCGACGAAGTGTCGGCGCTTTTCCCGAGCAAGTATTTCCATATCGGAGCTGATGAATGTCCTAAAATTCGTTGGAAAGAATGTCCAACTTGTCAAGCTCGCGCTGCGGCTTTGGGTTTGAAAGAAAAGTCTGAAAAGATTGGCGACAAAGAGGTTCGTCACTCTATCGAGGAGCAACTTCAATCATACGCCGTTAGCCGTATGTCTAAATATATCGCAGCGAAAGGCAAGAAAATGATCGGTTGGGACGAGATTCTTGAAGGTGGTTTGGCTGATGGTGCGGTGGTGATGAGCTGGCGCGGTACCCAAGGTGGGATCGACGCGGCAACACAAAATCACGAAGTGATTATGACTCCTGGTTCGGGCGGAATGTATATCGACACTTACCAAGGGGCTCTGGAAGTTGAACCGATGACCATTGGCGGATATGCACCGCTTGCTAAAACTTATGCTTATGAACCAGTGCCTGCCGAGTTAGACTCCACCAAGGCGCGTTTTGTTCTTGGTGCTCAAACTAATATGTGGGCCGAGTATTTGTTGGATTCTACGCTGTATGAATATATGATCTATCCACGCGTGTTGGCCTTGTCGGAACTCACTTGGTCGCCGGCTTCGAAGAAAGATTTTGCAGATTTTGCGCGTCGTATCAACAATGCCTATGTTCGGTTGGATTTCCATCAGATCAATTACCATATCCCGATGCCCGAAGGTGTGCTGACTCGCAATGTTGTCTTTACGGGCGACTCGGTTAGCTTGGCTTTCAACAACACACGTGATTATCCGATGGTGTACACAACTTCTGGCAAAGAGCCTAGCGCTTCGTCGGATGTTTATCGTTCGCCAATCAAGTTCACCGAATCTGGACAACTCAAAATCGCTACTTTGCTTCAAAGTGGTAAATTGAGCCCTGTTCGCACAATTGAAATCGACAAACAAACGTTAGCACCAGCAGTGAACCCTAAGGCCAGTGACTTGGTGGGTGGAGCCGGACAAACAATCCGCGTTCGAGTGGCTCAGGGGCTATACCCAACGCCAGCAGAGTATGTGAATGCTCAATTTGCGAAAGACACTCTTCTGAGTAGCTTTAAAGGCATTGCTTTCGATTACAAAAAGCCGTCATTGGCCGTTTACGAAGGCTATGTGGAGCTGCCCGAAGATGGGGTCTATACTTTCTCGAGCGATATGAACGAGCTATATATAGATGGTGTGTTGCTGATCGACAACAATTCGGTGGCTAGCCGTCATAATGCTAAAAAGGTACAAAAGGCGCTTGCCGCTGGTAAGCACTCCTATAAAATGGTAATGAATAATATGGTGCAAAATGGCTGGCCTCAGTCGTGGAACTCAATAGGCTTCATTTACCGTTTACCTTCGGGGGGTGAATTTATTGCAGCTGATCCTTCTGTGATTTCTTACTAGGATATTTGCAGAAAATAGTTATCTTTGCCCCTTGGTATGGTGGATAAAGCAAAAAATATCGCCAGGCACGTGGCCTTGGTTATGGATGGAAATGGTCGTTGGGCTCAGGCTCACGGCTATGACCGTCTGCGTGGCCACCAAGAGGGGGTTGAGTCTTTGCGCGATGTGGTGCGCACGGCAGCCGACAGTGGGGTTGAGTATTTGACGGTCTATGCTTTTTCGACCGAGAATTGGGGTCGGCCCGCGAGCGAGGTTCAGGGACTGATGGAACTCTTGGCACACACCATCGTTGCCGAGGCCGAGCCATTGGCGCGTTCAGGTGTTCGGCTTAGTTTCATCGGCGACCAAGCGGCCTTGCCCGATAATTTGCAGCAAAATATGTTGGCGGTCTCTCAGATCGAGATCCCCAACATAAAACTGCATTTGGTTGTGGCGCTCAACTATGGTGCGCGTGAAGACATAGTTAATGCAGTCAATCACATTGTTGCTAGTGGTGTTACGACCATTGATAAACAGACGCTTGCGGCTCATTTGGCCACCCGTGATTTGCCTGAGGTTGACTTTTTGATTCGCACGAGTGGCGAGCAGCGTTTGAGTAATTTTTTGTTGTGGGAATTATCCTACTCCGAAATATATTTTACTAGTGTATTGTGGCCAGATTTTCGTGGAGCGCAGTTTACTGAGGCTTTGGAGTGGTTTGCGGGGCGTTCGCGTCGATATGGTAAGTTATAGGTGCTCGTGGCGGGCTGATAAATGTGTTTGATAGCGTAATATAAAAATAGGTTTATGCGAAATTTAATTTTAGTGTTGGTGGTTGTTTTGCAAAGTTCGTTGCTGAGCTTTGCTTATGTGTCTGATAGCACAGTTGCCGTTGAGACTCATCAGCAAGACAGCGTATCTATGGCGAAAACTGCTGATAGTTTGGCTATTGCTCAGGCAGATAAGTTGAAGCGTCTTGATTTTTCGCAACCTGCGCGTGTGTATACTATCGGCAAATTAAGTGCTGTGGGATTATCTTCGATCAACCCCGATCTTTTGATTTCTACCACTGGTTTAGCTGTTGGTGATTCGGTTTACATTCCTGGTGATGTTTTGTCGGATGCTATGCGCAAGTTATGGGAACAGCGTCACTTTTCGAATGTCAAGGTGTCCACCGATTTCCGAGGTGACACTGTTGATGTTACTTTTTTCCTGACCGAACGCACACGGGTTCGTAATTGGAAATTCGAGGGGATCAATGCTGCTGAGACCAAAGAATTGACCGACAACAAATTGAAGTTGCGTCGGTCGGGCGAATTGTCTCAATACCAATTGACAAATACCATCGACAAGATTCGCGAATTTTATTACGACAAAGGATTTCGTAACGTAGATATTTCGTATCGCATCGAGCCAGACACATTGAGCAATCAGTCTAACTATGTGTTTGTCACCTTTGTAGTCGATCGCAAGAAGCGTGTACGTATTGGTGAGATCAAGATCGAGGGAGCCAAGAATGTATCGGTCAAAAAGATCATTAAGTCGATGGAGAAGACCAAGAAGGTGAGTATCAACTTTTTTGCTGACACAAAATTCAAGGATAAGGATTTCCCCGAAGATCTGAACAAGATAACGGCTTATTGCCGCTCGAAGGGTTATCGTGATGCGTCGATTGTCGATGATTCACTATACAATATCAGCGACAAGCGGATCGGCGTGTGGATCAAGATCAACGAGGGCAAGAAATATTATTATCGTGATATTTCGTGGATCGGTAACGCTAAAATCCCGACCGAGTATCTGAATTTGATGCTCCAACTCAAAAAGGGAGATGTTTATGATAGCGAAACGATGGGTTCGCGTTTGGGTTCCATCCAAGGAAAACCTGGCGAGCAGTCGGTTCGAACTCTTTACACGGACGATGGTTATTTGGCTTTCCGAGTTGAACCTATCGAAACTGTTGCTGGTGACTCGGTTGATGTCGAAATTCGTATTGTTGAGGGAAAACAATTCACCATCAGAAATGTAATTTTCGATGGTAATAGTCGAACTAACGACCACGTTATCCGTCGCGAGTTGAGCACACGTCCTGGTGATTTGTTCAGCCAAACACTATTAATGCAGACTTATCAGCGTTTGGCGCAGATGGGGCAATTTGATCCGACCAGTTTTTCGGCACCAGATGTGCGTCCTGACTATTCGTCCGAAACGGTTGATATTGCGTATATGCTCAAGGAAGTTTCCAACGACAAGTTCGAACTTTCTGGCGGTTGGGGTGGTGGTATGTTTGTGGCTTCGGTCGGGGTCAATTTCACCAACGTATCCTTGCGTAAGTTCTTTGATGCCAAGGCTTGGCGACCATATCCATCAGGCGACAATCAAACGATTTCGATCCAAGTGCAATCCAATGGTACCTACTATCAAGCTGCTTCGATTGGTTTCACCGAACCGTGGTTGGGTGGTTATAAACCGACATCGCTCAGTGTGAATTTCTACACCTCGCGTGAGAGCAACGTGAGTTACTTAGGCAAAAAGGCGACAGCTTATTTTGGAACAATCGGTGGTTCGGTCAGTGTGGGTAAGCGTTTGAACTGGCCCGATCCTTACTTTGTTATGTCGGCAGGGATATCGATGCAGACCTATAATTTGTATAACTGGGATTATTTCAAAATCCGTAACGGTAGCTCGAACACCTTGGCTTTGTCGTTGATGATTGGCCGCAACTCGATCGATGATCCTTATCAATATTCTTCGCGTGGTTCGGATATTTCGCTTTCCGTGAGCCTCACACCTCCTTATTCGGCTTGGAATGGCAAGAATTATGCAGACAAAAAGATGAGCGACAACGAGCGTTATCAATGGGTGGAGTACCATAAATGGAAATTTAGTGCTAAGTGGTTTTTCCCACTCACCAAGGATAATAAGTTGGTGCTGATGGCACGTGCTCAGTTTGGTTATCTAGGCTATTACAACAAGGATAATCCTTCGCCTTTCGAAGGTTTCCAGATGGGGGGCGACGGTTTGACAGGTTATAATTTATATGGTGTTGAGACTATCGGTTTACGTGGTTACAAAAACGGTTCGCTTACCCCATATGCCCAGACTGGTGCTGGTGAATATGCAAGTATATATAGCAAGTATACCGCCGAAATTCGCTATCCTGTTGTGCGTAGCGAAGGGACTTTGGTCTACGTGTTGGCCTTTGCCGAAGCGGGTAATGCTTATAGGCGTTTGGACGAATTTAAACCTTTCAATCTCAAACGTTCGGCTGGGGTTGGGGTTCGTATTTTCTTGCCTATTTTGGGTATGCTGGGTGTCGATTGGGGCTGGGGCTTCGATCCAGTTGCTGGCGATCCTAAATCGAGCGGTAGCCAACTTCACTTCTCGTTGGGTATGCAAATGTAATTTATGAACTAAAACAATAAAAAGAGTAAAATTAACGCTAAAATAATAAATCGTAATAATAATAAAACTAACAAAAAACATGAAAACAGTAAAAATCCTTTTGGTAGCTCTTCTAATGGTTGGCGCGAGCTCAGTTTTTGCTCAACAAAAATTTGCAGTGGTTGATGCTCAAACGATTTTAATGGCTATGCCTGAACTAGACTCTGTGAAGGTCAAAGTAGACAAAGTTCAACAAGAATTGATGGAGCAAATGAGTGCAAACGAGAAGGAATACACCACGAAGATTCAGGACTATCAAAAAAATAAAGATAAGTATTCTGAAACTATCCGTGCACAAAAAGAGAAAGAGCTTCAATCTTTGACGGCTCGTATCGAAGAGTTTCAACAAGTTGCCAACAAAGAGTTGCAAGACAAGAACCAGGAGTTTATGACCCCAGTGCAACAAAAATTAATCGACGCGATCAAATATGTCGGCAAACAGAATGACTTTGTTTTTGTATTCGACAAAAACGCAGCACTGTATGTGAGCGAAACTTTGGTTACCGACATTACTTCATTGGTAAAGGCGCATCTAAAATTGAAATAGATATGTCTTGGATCGGGGTGGTAGATTCTGGTGTCGGAGGACTCTCGGTATGGAGTGAGCTGCGCCGGGTGATGCCGCACGAATCAATATTATATTATGCTGATACGGCCTCGTGCCCCTATGGGGGTCGGGGCCGTGAGCAGATAATAGAGTTAGCACGGCGCGCGGTTGGCGTTTTGCTTGCCCAGGGGGTGAAAATCGTAGTCGTTGCTTGCAATACGATGACTGCCGCGGCCATCGAGACTTTGCGTGCCGAGAATCCCACGATCCCATTTGTAGGTATGGAGCCAGCCGTTAAACAGGCTGTGCGTCATTCGACGAGTGGGGTGGTGGGTATTTTGGCTACCGAGGCTACGCTGCACGGTGATCTATATCGTAACACGAAGAGTCAATATGCTTCGCAGGTTCAAGTGATTGAGGTTGCGGGTCGTGGGCTGGTCGAGATCGTTGAGCGTGGCGAAGTTTCGAGCCCCGCGAGCGAGGCTCTGCTGCGTCTTTATATCGATCCGATGGTGGCCTTGGGTGCCGATACGCTTGTGCTCGGTTGTACTCACTATCCTTTTTTGGTGCCTACGATCGAACGAATTTATGGCGGGAGACTCAGGCTCGAAAATCCTGCTCCAGCCGTAGCCCGCAGGGTGAAAAATATATTAATCGAGCGCGATCTATCGGCGAGCGACCAACAAGTGGCACAGTATCATTTCGCCACGAGTGGAGTGGCGCGTGATTTGGCAATGTTAGAAAATATGGCTAGTAGTTTAATCTAATTGGGGATGGGGACAGAACGAGATCAATATATCGAGAAGTTAAAGGCGAAGGCCGAGGCGCAGCGAATTGCAGAAGAGCGAATCGCTGCTGCTCGTGGGGCGCGTCGTTCGGTTCGTCGGCCCGATGCCCCACAGCGTGAGCCGCTGTCTCGTGCCGAGCCAACGATGGATGGTGGTCGGGGTCAGAATGGTCGTCAAGTGGTTGAGCCACGCACGGTGGCGCGTGGTGTTGCGCCAAAGAAAAGAGTGGGGAAATCTACCGCTATCAATGATCAACAGACTGCCTCTGAGCATAAAAATCCCGCAGCCCCGAAGAGTAGGACGGCCCCTGCTGCTGCTGAATCCTCGCAGAGCGAGGCTCATATTTGGTTGAGTTTGTCGTTGATTTTCGTGGCGCTTTTCTTGGCGATGAGTGTTGTTTCGTATTTCATCTATTTCCAAGCCGATCAATACCTAGCATATTTCACCTATTTATTTGATTTTAAGGCTGTTGGTGCCGAGAATTGGGGCGGCAAATTGGGAGCGATAATCGGTAATTTGTGTGTTGGGCGTAGTTTTGGTGTGATGGGTGTTGGGATGCCTGTGTTGGCTATGATTTGGGCGATTAAAGTGTTGAAAATCCGCAGCATTCGGTTGCATAAGGCCACTCGAATGACTTTGATCTTGATGTTGTTAGGTTCAATTTTGCTTGGCCATTTTTCGGGTTATGACCCTGCGATTTTCGGTAGTGGATATGGTGGCGAGTTGGGTGTTTATGTGGCGGAGTGGTTGCAGTCAGTTATTGGGTTCGAGGGGACCTCTTTATTGCTTGTGGTTGGTGGTTTGGGCGTACTTTACTTTGTCAACAGTGGTTGGATACGTTCTTTGGTGCATTGGATTTCTCGAAAGGTCGAGCATAATCGTTTGCTTAGTGCCGAACGCGAGGCGGCAGAACGTTTGCGTGACAGCAATTTGCGCGAAAAAATTGCGGCCGATGCGATTGCTGCACGCCTGGCCGAGGTTGCCGCTCGCGAAAGAAATAGCGCTTTGGCTCAAAAAATTGCTCAACAAACACCGCCTATTATCGCTCCTGCTGAGTCGAAAATCGAGCCGAAAGTCGAACCCAAAATAGAGCCCAAAGTCGAACCGAAGCAGGACTACAATAAGGTTGAAGAGTCGCCCGTTGACTTCGCAGAGCCCAAGCTAGAATCCAAGCCCGACCCCGACCCAGAGCCAGAGTTGACCATTGATGACAATGAATCTTCGCCAATGGCCAAAGATCTGATCGATCGAGAGCGTTTGATCCAGTTGCAGGGTGATCAGTGGGGCTATGTTTTTGATTGGCAAGTGTCTGGCGAGCCAGTCTATTGTTATTTAGATCGTCTCGCTTTGCTCCAAGCGCAGAGCGTTGCCGATGGTGCTCGGGCGGCTGCGGCTTCGATGGTGGCGGCCAAGGCGAAAGAAAAAGCGTTGATGGATGAGGCTGAGGATCACGATGTTGAATTTATAATAAAATCGTACACCGAAGAGGAGGCAGAGGTGGAGCCGACGACTGATGACGTTATAAAAGAGGCTGAAAAAGAGCCCGAAATCGAGAAAAAGGTCGAGGCTCAGGCCGATGTGGCTACTCCTTTGGCGCAAGATTCGACTCGCAAAGTGCATTTTGCTCCGTCGAAGGACGATGCTAATTTTATTGTCGAACAAAGTGGTGGCGACAGTCTGCTGGACGATCGAACGATCAATCTAACAGAACTTTACGATCCGACGCGTGAGTTGGCCTCCTACAAAAAACCGCCTGTTGAGTTGCTCAAAGATCACTCGCGTCGGGTGAGTGTGTCGGACGAGGAGTTGGTGGAGAACAAAAACCGTATTGTCCACACGCTCGAAACGTTCGGTATCAAGATCGACACGATCGAGGCAACGATCGGACCAACGGTCACCCTTTACGAAATTATTCCCGCCCCTGGGGTGCGGATTTCTAAGATCAAGAACCTCGAAGATGATATTGCGTTGAGCCTTTCGGCGCTCGGCATACGTATTATTGCGCCTATTCCTGGGCGTGGAACTATCGGTATCGAGGTGCCAAACAAAGAGAAGGAGACCGTTTCGATGTATTCGGTCATCAAATCGGCCAAGTTTCAGGACTCTAAGGCCGAGTTGCCAATCGCGCTTGGGAAGACTATCCAGAACGAAACATTTGTTTTCGACCTGGCCAAGATGCCTCACTTGTTGGTGGCTGGGGCCACTGGGCAGGGCAAATCGGTGGGGCTGAACGCCATAATCGCGTCGTTACTCTATAAAAAGCATCCTTCGCAACTCAAATTTATATTGGTCGATCCCAAGAAGGTGGAGCTCACACTATATTCTAAGCTCGAAAAGCATTTCTTGGCCAAGATGCCAGGCGAAGACGAGGCGATTATCACTGACACTCAGAAAGTTATTTATACTCTGAACTCGATCTGTGTGGAGATGGACGCGCGTTACGATCTGTTGAAGGCCGCCAAGGTGCGTAATATATCGGAATACAACGATAAATTTATCCATCGCCACCTCAATCCCGAGAAGGGTCACCGTTTTCTGCCTTATTTTGTGGTGATTATCGACGAGTTTGCCGACTTGATAATGACCGCTGGGCGCGAAGTCGAGCAGCCAATCGCGCGTATTGCGCAATTAGCGCGTGCTGTGGGTATACATATGGTGATAGCCACTCAACGTCCTACCACTAACATCATTACGGGAGTGATCAAGGCGAATTTCCCTGCGCGGATCGCCTTCCGTGTCACCTCGATGATCGATTCGCGCACCATTCTCGATTCGCCTGGGGCCAACCAACTGGTAGGTCGCGGCGATATGTTGGTTTCCACTGGCACCGAGGTCACGCGGGTTCAATGTGCCTTTATTGACACCCCGGAAGTAGACGAAATCACAGAATTTATCTCCTCGCAACGCGGCTATGTTTCGGCCTACGAATTGCCTGAATATGTGCCCGAAAGCGAGCAGAATGGAGCTAGTCGTGAGGTGGATCCTGCCAAGCGCGATCCGTTGTTCGACGATGTGGCTCACTTTGTGGTGAGCAACCAAAATGGTTCGGCCTCCACCATTCAGCGGCGTTATTCGATCGGTTTCAATCGAGCAGGGCGACTCGTTGATCAATTGGAGGCGGCTGGTATCGTTGGGCGAGCCGATGGGAGCAAGGCGCGGCAAGTGTTGGTGCAAGATCCGATTTCGCTCGAAATGTTGCTCGATAACTAAGCTTAGTACAATAATCTTACATTCAGTGCGTTTAAAAACAATATATTAAGAATATTTAAGATAATAAAGATATGAAAAACAAAGTTTTACTTATGATTTTGGATGGTTGGGGCAACGGTAATCATACTGCGGCTGATGCCATCTATTCGTCTGATCCAAAGTTTGTTAATTCGTTGTGGGCTAAGTATCCACATTCGGAACTTTTGGCGTGTGGGCTGAGTGTTGGCCTGCCCGATGGTCAGATGGGCAATTCGGAAGTTGGTCACCAAAACATTGGCGCTGGGCGGATTCTCTACCAAGATTTGGTGAAGATCAACTTGGCGATCGAAAACGACACGTTGGGCGATAATCCCGAGATTCGTGCAGCGTTGGATTATGCCAAGGCGGAAGGTAAGACGGTCCATTTCCTTGGACTAGCCTCGCAAGGAGGGGTGCATAGTTCGCTCGATCATCTGTATGCGATGACGGCGTTGTGCAAAAAATGGGGTATTGAACGTGTTTACACTCACGCCTTTATGGATGGGCGTGACACCGATCCGCGTAGTGGTCGCGGCTTTTTGGAGGAGATTCAAGACAAAGCATACGGCAAAATCGGAACAATCGTCGGTCGTTATTATGCTATGGATCGCGACAAACGTTGGGAGCGAGTCAAAGAGGCTTATGACTTGTTGGTCAACGGTGTAGGTGCTGAATTTACTGATCCTATCGCCGCCATCGAGGCTTCATATGCCGACGGGGTGACGGACGAATTTGTGAAACCAATCGTGTTGGACAAAAATTCGATGATCAAGCCGGGCGATGTGATTATGTTCTATAATTTCCGTAACGACCGTGCCAAGGAGCTCACCATTGTTCTCACTCAAAAAGATATGCCAGAGCACGGTATGCACACCTTGCCACTTTATTATTGCACGATGACACCCTACGACGCTTCGTTCGAAGGGCTTCACATTCTCTTCGATAAGGACAACGTGAAAAATACGCTTGGTGAATTTGTGTCGAGCCAAGGGCTCAAACAATTGCGTATTGCCGAGACCGAGAAATTTGCTCACGTGACTTTCTTTTTCAATGGTGGTCGCGAGGAGCCTTTTGCGGGCGAGAATCGGATTTTGGTTCCTTCGCCTAAGGTGGCCACTTATGACCTGCAACCCGAGATGTCAGCGCCCGAGATTGCCCAGAAGCTGGTGGTTGAGCTCGACAAGGGCGAGGCTTCGTTTATTTGCCTGAATTTTGCCAACGGCGATATGGTGGGCCACACGGGCGTTTACAGCGCCATTGCGCAAGCCGTTCATACGGTGGATAAGTGTGTGGAGCAAGTAGTTACGGCAGCTCAGAAGAACGGCTACACAGTTCTTTTGACGGCCGATCACGGTAATGCTGATTTTGCGGTCAACGCCGACGGTTCGCCCAACACTGCGCACTCGTTGAATCCGGTGCCTTTTATTGCCATCAGCGACACTATCAAAAAGGTTCACAACGGCGTTTTGGCCGATCTAGCGCCAACAGTGATCGAAATTTTGGGACTTGAAAAACCTGCCGATATGACAGGACAGTCGCTTATTGGTTAAGAATCCGTTTCGAAAAATCTAATTTTTAGAAACTCCCTATATATAAAAAACTTACAATTTACAGAGTTGCGTCTCGAAGTGATTTTCGGTGATTTTTGATTTTTTTTGCTCTGTTCTTGATTTCAGATTCGAAATTAAGAGCAGAACAAAAATAGCATCGAAACTCAAACAGAAATATTATCAAAAAGACTCTAATTAATTTGAACGAAAAATTACAAAAATGAAGAAAGTATTAATTATGCTTATGGCCTTACCTTTGCTGGGTTTGGTCTCGTGTTGGGATGCACCTACGCCGCGAAGTTTCACGCGTCCGGTCAAACTGACCAAGGTTGTTTCGCTCGCTTCGTACGACAAGGATTTTGTTGGCGTTGTCAGTGCCGAACAGTACACCGAAGTTGCGTTTCAGGTTGGTGGCTTGATCACCAAGACCTTTATCAACGAAGGTTCGTTTGTCAAAAAAGGGCAGATCTTGGCTCAAATCGATCCGTCGGATATTGATTTGCAAAAGAGTTCTGATTATGCTCAGTATCAGACAACTAAATCAATCCTCCAACGTACTGAACGTCTGCTTGCCAAACAGGCTATTTCACTGCAAGATGTCGAGATTGCTAAGTCTAACTTTCTGAAAGCTAAGTCGCAATACGAATATTCGTGCAATCAGCTTTCTTACACCAAGCTTCGCGCACCCTTTGCCGGTAACATCGAGCGCAAGTATGTGGAGAACTATCAAAAAGTCAATCCTGGGCAAGCGATCTACAAGATCATCAATCCAGATGTTTTGGAGGTCAAGTTCACCCTACCCGAGAGCGATGTGGATATGGCTTCTGTGAGAAATTCCTATTTTGTGGAGTTCGACAATTTCCGTGGCGACCTTTTCGAAGCTCGCATCAAAGATGTGGTCGATGCTTCGGTTGATGGGGCTGGGATTCCGGTCACTCTTGCCATTGTAGACAAGCGTTTCAAGCCCGAAAAATACAACATCAAGGCTGGTTTTGCGTGCCGTGTGCGTGTTGTTGTCGATAATCCGAATGTTAGAACTCACCATATGACAGTTCCTTTGTCGGCGATTTTCCAAGTCGAAGGGTCTACTTCTTCGTATGTTTGGATCTACGACGAGGCCAAGGGCACGGTGAGCCAACGTGAGATCAAAATTGGCGGTTTGAGCGCCTCCAACAGTATGATAGTGCTTGATGGGTTGACAGCGGGTGAAAATGTGGTGTCGGCAGGTGTCTATCAAATCACTAACAATCAGAAAGTTATACCGTTACAATGAATCTACCAAAATTTTCTCTAGATAACAGCAAGATCGTCTATTTCTTTTTGGCGATTATGCTTTTGGGAGGTGTGTGGAGTTTTACCAAGTTAGGTAAAAAAGAGGATGCACCTTTTGTGATCAAACAAGTTGTGATGGTCACCCAATATCCTGGCGCAACTCCCGAGGAGGTAAGCCAGTTGATTTCTGAGCCGATCGAGCGCGAATTGCAGACTATGGTTGGTGTGAAGGTGGTGCGCAGCGAGAGTTTTTTCGGTCTGAGCAAAGTGACCATTGAACTTTTGCCCTCGACGGCTGCCGAGATTATTCCCCAACGTTGGGATGAACTTCGCCGCAAGGTGCTCAACATCCAGCCCAAGTTGCCTTCTGGCGCTTCGGCGATCCAGGTGAGTGATGACTTTGGCGACGTGTTTGGCATTTATTTTGGCTTGACGGCTGGCGAAGGGTTTACCTATGCTGATATGCGGCATTGGGCTGAACTTGTTAAACGTGAGTTAGTTACCGTTGATGGGGTGCAGAAAGTCGCTCTCTACGGGGTGCAAACCGAAACCGTCAATCTGTTGATTTCATTGCCTACGCTTGCCAATCTGGGCGTTGACCCTAATTCGATTGTGCAGATCGTATCATCGCAAAACAAACTGGTCGGCACGTCGGTCAAACAAGCCGACGAACAGAATATAGTTATCTATGCTGCTGGTACTTATGCAAATATACAAGATATTGCCGATCAAATTATTTCTACCAAAGACGGCCGTCAGATTCGTCTGGGCGATATTGCCAAAGTAGAGAAAGGCTATCTTGATCCTCCATCTACTTTGATGAGAGTCAATTGTTTACCTGCCATCGGGATCGGTATTTCGACCCAGTCAGGGCGCGACGTGGTGCAGACTGGTGAATTGGTCGAGAAACGCTTGGCCGAGATCAAGGCTCAAATTCCGGTCGGTATCGATGTGGTGCCGCTCTATATGGAGAATCAGATCGCGGCCGATGCCAATAACGGTTTTATAATCAACCTATTGGAGTCGTTGGTGATTGTGATTTTCATCATTATGCTCGTTATGGGTCTTCGTGCGGGGGTGCTCATTGGCAGTTCGCTGCTCTTTTCCATTGGCGGCACTATGCTTTTGATGCTCATTATGGGAGTTGGGCTGAATCGTACTTCGCTGGCTGGTTTTATCATAGCGATGGGTATGTTGGTGGACAATGCGATCGTTGTGACCGACAACGCCCAGGTAGCAATGCGGCGTGGCGAGGCTCGTCGCAAAGCGTTGATCGATGGTGCGATACAGCCTCAATGGGGTCTGCTGGGGGCGACCTTCATTGGTGTTTGTTCGTTCTTGCCGCTTTATTTGGCACCTTCGTCGGCTGCTGAGATTGTCAAGCCGCTCTTTATCGTGCTTTCGCTTTCGTTGGGTTTGAGCTGGATTTTGGCTTTGACTCAGACTCCACTTTTTGGGAATTTCTTGCTCAAAGAGAACAAAAAAGGCGAGACAAAGGATCCTTATGACACTAAATTCTACCACTGGTTTTCTGGTGTTTTGCGTCGATTGATTCGTTTGCGTGGTTTGGTGATTGGGGTTGTGATAGCGATGTTTTTCGGGGCTTTATACTTGATGGGTCAAGCGCCGCAGGGCTTTTTCCCAGCGCTCGAAAAGCCATATTTCAAGGCGGACGTTTTCCTGCCTGATGGCTATTCGATCCAGGCTGGCGACAAGGAACTCCAAGCGCTGAGCAAGCATTTGCTTGCCATCGAAGGGGTGAAGAACGTCTCGATGACCGTCGGTGGTTCGCCGTTACGTTATTATTTGGCGAGCACATCTTTTGGTCCCAAACCGAATTTCGGGAACTTGTTGGTTGAACTCGAAAGTGAGGAATATACCGCAAAAGTCGAGCATGATTTTTATATTTATTGCAAAGAGAATTATCCTAACTTACTGGTACGTACTGCATTGTTTATGCTTTCGCCTGCCGTCGAGGCTTCGATCGAAATCGGATTTTTGGGTATGAATCCCGACACTCTGATGATGCTATCGCAGCGAGCAGAGAAGATAATGAGTGAATGCACTTCGGTGGGTGACGTGCGTAACGATTGGGGCAATAAAGTTCCGGTTCTGACCCCAGTTTATTCGCAACAAAAGGGGCAGCGTTTGGGGGTAACTCGTTCGGCAGTAGCTCAATATACCTCTCTCTCGACAACTGGTATCCCGATGGGTGAATATCGTCAGGGTGATATTTTTATGCCTATTATGTTGAAAGATGCGTCGGCTGATGTTTTCAACTTGGCGAATTTTGGTTCGCAACCAATCTTCACTCCCAGTGGGCGAGTTGTTTCGCTCGATCAGGTGACCGATTCGATTTGCGAGCGTTATATGTATAGTGTGGTCAAGCGTTATCAACGTCAGATGGTGGTGCGTGCACAGTGTGATCCACTGCTAGGAGCCAACACGGCTGCCGCTTTCCAAGAGATTGCTGCGCGAGTGAAGGCCGAGATCGAGCCGAATTTGCCCGAGGGTTATTCGATCAAAGTCTTCGGGGATCAAGAATCGCAAGACGAATCGAATGCTGCATTGGCTGAAAACATGCCGCTCACGATGATCTTGATTTTTGTCACCTTGCTGCTTTTGTTCCGCACCTATCGCAAACCGGTTGTGATCTTGTTGATGATTCCGCTGATTTTTATCGGTGTTGTGCTTGGGCTGGCCATTTCGGGCAAGACGCTCGACTTTTTTGCCATCCTAGGCGTGCTTGGTCTTGTGGGTATGAATATCAAGAATGCTGTTGTGCTGGTCGACCAGATTCACATCGAAAAGAACAAGGGACTACCTTATATCGACGCTGTGATTTCCGCAACTCGTTCGCGTATTGTTCCCGTGGTGATGGCATCTGGCACCACCATCCTCGGTATGTTGCCTTTGCTTCCCGATGCCTTGTTTGGTGGTATGGCTGCCGTGATTATGGGCGGACTATTGGTTGCAACGTTCTTGACAATTGTAGTTTTGCCGGTGACGTTCTGTTTAATAATGCGAATTAAGAGTTAAAACTTCATCAATTTTGAGAACTTTGTAAACTTTGAGAATTTTGAGAACTTTTCAAACAAGACTTTGTAAACACATCATCAAAAGTAAAAATTAAAAGATGAAACATAAAATATTAATATTGGCTGCCATTGGCGTTTTGGGCTCTACCATTGGGGTCGCCCAAGAACGAATGACGGCCGAGAAATATCGCCAAATGGTGGCAAATTATAGTCTGCAACTGAAAATGAGCCACGAAAAAACTTTGGGCTCGATCGATCGGATGAAGGCCACCAAAACTGGTTATTATCCTTCGTTGGCTTTGGCGGCCAATGCTTCGCACACTTTGGGTAACGATATATCGCTTGGTGATATGCACTTAAAGGAATTTAATTATTCGGGCAACTTGACCTTGCAGCAGAATATTTATGCTGGGGGTGCTGTGCGCAATCAAACACGTGCCGCGGTTATCGAGGCCGACATTGCGCATATTTCGGAGAAGGACGCTTTGCAAAATATAATTTACCAAGCTGATTTGATCTATCTTGGCTCGGTTGCCGCTTATGAGCAACTGCGGGTTATGGATAATTTTGTTGACATTGTGAGTAATTTGTGTGGTGTGGTCGAAAATCGTTTCAAGGATGGTTACGTGTCGCGCACCGATTTGCTGATGGTTCAGACTCGTTTGAATGAGGCTAAAATCAATCAGATTGCCGCTCGCAAACTCTACCAAAACAATATGCAAAAGTTTAACACCGAGTTAGGTGTCGATCCGATGACCGTTTACGAGCTTGATACATTATCGTTGCCCTTCACGGTGCTCGAAGCCGATATGAAGGAGGTGCTTTCCTCGCGTGCTGATTATCTTTCTGCTTCGCGCCAAGTTGATTTGGCTGGGGCTAAGGTGCGGGTTGCCCGTTCTAAGTTCAATCCACAAATTGTGGCTGGTATTCAGGGGATTTTCGGGACTCCGCAGCTCAATTTCACAGGTACGCCCAAGGGTTATGGTGCTGCTTATCTGCAAGTTCAGGTTCCGATTTTGATGTGGGGCGAGCGTCATTTCACTATTTCTTCTGTCCGAGCATCCGAGCGGGCAGCTGTTTTGGCTCGCCAAGAGATGAGCGATGTGATCCAGGGGCAGGTTGCCGCCGCTCGTATCGATATGACTCAGACCTACGAACAGGCTCACCTGGCCACCGAGAATGTGAAGGTGGCAACGGACAACTTGGAGCTCAACACTTTCAGTTATAGCGAAGGTAAATTGCCGATATTGGACGTTATGCAATCGCAACTGTCTTGGATTCAATCTTTCACTAATATGGTCAACAGTACATATAAATATATGGTTTCGGTCATTGATTATCGCCGCGCTATCGGTAAAAATACTGAGGGGATCAATTAATGAAAAAACAATTATTTGCCATTCTTTGTTCGTTATGTGTGTTGGCTCCTTTGTTGGCTCAGGGTGTGATCCCTCAGCCCAATTCGGTTGTCACTCAGGGCGATGGTCGTGTGGCCAGGGCTGTGATCAAAGGTCATACCACCGAGCGCATTAATGGTCAGATCCCAGGTCAGGAGGCTTATCGGCTGACCATCAACGATCGTGGAGCGCTTCTTGAAGCCAGCACCGAGTGTGGGCTGTTCTATGCTCGTCAGACGTTGGCTCAACTTGTGGCCGCCGACAGTGTGGCGTGTATGGTGATCAACGATTCGCCGCGTTACGCCTATCGGGCTCTGATGCTCGATCCGGCTCGTCACTTTATAACGATCGACAATTTGAAGCGTTATATCACCTTGATGGCGCGTTATAAATACAACACGTTGCACCTTCATCTAAGTGACGATCAGGGTTTTAGGGTCGAGATCAAGGCCTATCCTCAGCTGACCAAAATCGGTAGTCGGCGCACTGAGACCGAAGGTAACGGGGTGCCACACGGTGGATTCTATACTCAGCGGGAGTTGAAAGATTTGGTGGCCTTTGCCTCCGACCATTTTGTGGAGATCATTCCCGAGATCGACGTTCCGGGTCATTCGGTTGCCGCCATTGCTGCTTATCCTTACCTCACGTGCCGCGATACGTTGCTCCAAGTGCGCACGGAAATCGGGGTTTCGAAGGATCTGCTTTGTGCGGGTAACGAGCGTGTGTTTGGTATGTACGACACTATTATAGACGAGTTATGTCGCATTTTTCCGAGTCGTAAATTCCATCTCGGTGGCGACGAAGCTCCGCTTGATCATTGGAGCCAGTGTCCTAAATGTCAGAAAGTTAAGCAAGATAACGGGCTCAAAACCAATCAAGAGTTGATGAGTTGGTTTTTTGATCGTGTCAATCGTACTTTGCAACGTCACGGCAAGAGTCCGCTTTTTTGGTTTGAGCTCGATGTGCCTCGTTATCCTGCTGGATCGACGATGTACGCTTGGCGGCACGGATTGTCGATGAAAGCTATCGATGCGGCGCGTGACGGGGGCTATCAAATAGTCTGTGCACCAGGCGAATATGCCTATTTTGATTACCCCGAGGCGCGGGGTGATATTCCCTTTAAGAGTTCGTCCTGGATGGGGCTCACCCCGATGAGCAAGGTCTATCTTTTCGACCCTTCGTATGGGCTGCCTGCGGATAAATGCGCGCATATTATCGGTGTGGAGGCCACTATTTGGGGCGAATACACCCCAACGATGGAGTATATTTTTGCACGTACTTTTCCGCGAGCTTTTGCTATGGCCGAGGTGGGGTGGAGCCAGATGCAGGTTCGTTGTTGGGATGATTTCTTGGTTCGTGCCCACAAAGAGGCTGAGTTCCTTGAAAAATCGGGAGTGAATTATCGGAAATTCTAGAAAAAAGTTCTTATATTTGTACCATTGTAATTAAAAAAAACCAAAGATGAAAATTCGTATATTTCTTTTGAGTTCATTGCTCATCGCCGGGGGGCTGTTTGTTGATAGTGCTTTGGCTCGTGCGCCGAAGGGCAAAAAGGCCAAAACAGAGGCCTCGGCCGACACTACGGCCAAGAAAGCAAAGCCCGAAAAAGGCTCGATCGCAGCTGTGATCGATAGCACGAAGGCTAAGTATCACAAGGGTCTGTTGACGGTGGTGGAGCAAGAGGGTAAATATTTTTTCCTGATGCCCAAATCACTCCTTGGGCGTGATCTGTTGGTTGTGAATCGCATTTCAAAAGCTCCTGCTGGCCTACGTAGTGGTTTTACAGGTTATGCGGGCGACCAGATTGCAGAAATAATGATCCGTTTTGCCAAGTCGCCAGACGGAAAAACAGTCTTTTTGGAAAATATTTCAACGCGTGAATTGCCTCGCGACACAACGGGTGCGATGTATCAAAACGTGATGCGTTCCAATATGCAGCCCATCGACTACGCCTTCGAAATCAAAGGCAAGAACAAGGCTGCCGATACGCTGCTGATCGATGTGACCGACTTCTTCGGTGGCGACAACGAGCTGTCAGGTTTCGACGAATGGGTCAAGGGGTCGCTCGAAATCAACTCCTTCCAAAAGGATAAATCATACATTATTGGGGCCAAGAGTTTCCCCAACAACACAGATGTCCAGAGTGTGAAAACTTATAGTTTCCGTCCGTCGGGTACTCTGTGGAACGGCAAACCATATCCCGCCCAAGCGGTGACTTTCCAACTCAACACCTCGATCATCGCCTTGCCCGAAGTGCCAATGCAGCCTCGTTATGCGGATGATCGTGTGGGTTATTTTTCTGAGAGTTACGTCGATTTTGATAGCGATCCGCAAGGGGTGAAAGCCAAATCGATGATCACTCGTTGGCGTTTGGAGCCAAAGCCCGAGGATGTCGAAAAATATAAGGCTGGCCAATTAGTGGAACCTATCGAACAAATTATCTATTACATAGACCCCACCACACCAGCCAAATGGGTGCCATATCTTATTGCGGGGGTCAACGATTGGGAACCAGTTTTCCGCAAAGCGGGCTTCAAAAATGCAATCAAAGCGATGGTAGCTCCAACGGTTGAGCAAGATTCGACATGGAGCCTAGACGACGCGCGTCACTCGGCCATCGTCTACAAACCATCGACAATCCCTAACGCCAGCGGCCCTCACGTGCACGACCCGCGCACGGGACAGATATTGGAAAGCCACGTCAATTGGTATCATAACGTGATGTCGCTCGTTCGCAATTGGTATATGTTGCAAGCAGGTCCAAACGACAAACGCGCTCAGAAACTCGAATTTCCAGAGGAATTGATGGGCGATTTGATTCGCTTTGTCTCTTCTCACGAGATCGGCCACACGCTCGGTTTGCGCCACAACTTCGGTGCAACTTCTTGTACACCAGTGGATAGTCTGCGTAGCCGCAATTACTTGCTCAAAAATGGTCACACCCCGTCCATAATGGACTATTCGCGTTTCAATTACGCTGTGCAGCCCGAAGATGGCATCGAACCTCAGTTGCAATATCCACGTATTCAAGACTATGATAATTGGGCAATCGAATGGGGCTATCGCCGCTTTCCAGACCTCAAAACAGCTGATAGCGAGAAGGCGAAGCTGAATGAATGGATTATCGAGGCTAACAAAAATCCGCGTCTGTGGTTTGGTCACGAAATGAATCCAGACGATCCGCGTTCGCAATCGGAAGATCTAGGCGACAATCAAATGAAGGCCAATGCTCTTGGTATCAAGAATTTGCAGCGTGTCATCAAAGGACTTCCCGAGTGGGCAAAAGAAAATAACGAAGGTTTCGATAAGTTGGAAGAGTTATACGGTGAGGTTTTCGGTCAATATATGCGTTATGTTGGTCACGTAGCTAAATGGGTTGGCGGTATTTACCAAAATCCACGCACGGTTGAACAAGGAACGGATGTCTATTCTTATGTCGAAAAAGAAAAGCAGGTAGAGGCGATGAATTGGTTGGTCAAATATTGGCTCACCACTCCGCAATGGTTGCTCGACAATGATATTTTCACCCGCACAGGTCTCAATTCAAACGTCATAATGACGAACGCTTACAACAGTGGCTTTATGCGTTTGCTGACCCCTCGTGCGATGAATAATATGATCAGTGCCGAGGCTGCGCTTGGTTCGAAATCCTATACGATTGGTGATTTTTTCAACACTCTCACCCCAGCTGTGATGGTTTCGACACCAGATGTGCACCAACGTATTGCACAGAAAATATATGTTGATCGTTTGTTGAGTATGGTTTCGGGCGAGAGGATCAACACCAAGAGCGATATGACTAGTGTTGTGATGGCTCAGTTGCGCTCCATCCAATCTCGATTGAGTGCTGCTCAGGTTTCGAATTCAACAATTGCCGCTCACAACAAATATTTGGTTCAAAGAATCAAAGATACGCTCGATCGGAAGTAAAAACTTATTAGGCTTCTAGTTATGAAAAGATTGATTGTCCTGCTTGCATTTTGTTCGCTTTCGTTCTCTGCGTTGGCTCAGCCCAAAACGGTATTCACCGAGGGGCTTCGCTTTTGCGAGGGCAGTGTGCCGTATAAACATATGGTGCTCGTTAGTAATTTTGGTGGCGATGCGCTCAATCCGCTCAACCGCGCGGGCAAGGGCTATATTGCGGCAATCAACGGTGACCAGGTGAAAACTTTGATCCCCAGCGGCAAGGACTACCTGAATGCTCCCAAGGGGATGGCTGTCTTAGAAAATCATCTTTTTGTGGCTGACGTTGGGTGTGTGGCGGTTTTTAACCTCAAAAAGCCAAACGATCGTCCGCGTTACATCAAATTGTCCGATGATGATCTTTTTGCTAACGACGTTGTGGTTCTCGGTACTCTGGTTCTGGTTAGTGTAACCAACACTGGCAAGATCTACGCCATCGATGCCACTGACATCAACCATTTGGGGGCGGCCTCGGAGGTTGGCGCTGTTGAGGGGGCAAATGGAATGGCTGTGTGGGGCACCAAAATCTATATCGCTTCTTATAATCCGAACGAAAAGCCGACTTCGGCCAATGTAATATATGTATATGACATCACCGATCCTACTCCCAAATTGCATCCATTGATTAAGGATCTGCCGGGTGGGCAGTACGATGGTATTGCCTTGAGCGAAGATGGCAGTCGGATCTATTTTTCGTCGTGGACAGGCAAGAATGGGGGCGCTATTTACAGCTATGCCCTTAATGGTACCGAACAGGTGCGCACTCTCGATTTTGGTCCGCAGCTCACTGGCCCGGCCGACATTTCGATCGTTGGTAATATGATTTATATTCCAGATTTGCCCGAAAGTAAAGTTTATCGTTTTCAATTATAATAACACATTTTTAATCAGTTTATATGAAACCAATTAATATTATAACCGCAGACGAGGCGGTAAAGGTTGTCAAATCTGGTGATCACATCCATTTTAGTTCTGTTGCTTCGGCTCCTCAATGCCTGATCAAGGCGCTTATGGCGCGAGGTGATCGTGGCGAATTGCGCGATGTGCACATTCACCACCTACACACCGAAGGTCCCGCACCTTATGGCGAGGCTCAATATGAGGGGATTTTCCAATCTGATCAGTTTTTTGTTGGTGGCAACTTGCGCAAAGCTACTCAGAGCGGTTACGCGGATTATATTCCGATTTTTTTGAGCGAGACCCAGAAGCTTTATCGTTGCGGTGCGTTGCCTATTGATGTGGCGATGATTCAGGTTTCGCCTCCCGACAAACACGGTTATGTGTCGCTCGGCACTTCGGTCGATGCCACTCTTGCTGCTGTCGAATTGGCGCACACGGTGATCGCGGTGATCAACAAACACGTTCCGCGTTCTTTTGGTGATGCTATGATTCCCGTTTCGTTGATCGATATGTGGTGTCAGGACGATACTCCGCTCGAAGAGGCGCATTTCTCGGTTCCCACTGATGTCGAGGTTCAAATCGGTAAGAATTGCGCTGCCTTGATCGAGGATGGGGCTTGTTTGCAGATGGGTATTGGTGCGATTCCGAACGCTGTTTTGGCTCAATTGACGGGCCACAAAAATTTGGGTATCCACACCGAGATGTTTGCCGATGGAGTTTTGCCGCTTGTGGAGAGTGGGGTGATCAATGGGATGGCAAAATCGATCGATCGCGGGATGATGGTCTCTACTTTTTTGATGGGTTCACAGAAAGTATATGATTTTATCGATGATAATCCAGGCGTGCGAATGATGGACGTTGGTTACACTAACGATCCGTACATTATATCCAAGAACGACCGTGTGACGGCGATTAATTCCGCTTTGCAGGTCGATCTAACTGGTCAAGTTTGTGCCGATTCGTTGGGCACGAAGCATTATTCGGGCGTTGGTGGGCAGATCGACTTTATTTATGGTGCATCCTTGTCTAAGGGCGGGCGTGCCATTATCGCTATGCCAGCCCTCACCACCAAGGGCGTATCCAAGATCGCGCCTGTGCTCAACGCTGGTGCTGGGGTGGTTACCACTCGTGCCCATATGCACTATTTTGTTACCGAATTTGGCGCTGTGGATCTCTATGGCAAAACGTTGCAAGAGCGTGCCCGTGCTATGATTTCGGTGGCTGCACCCGAACACCGCGAAGAGTTGGACAAAGCTGCTTTCGAGCGTTTTGGGGCTCACTACACATATATTAAACTCAATAAATAATGAAAAAATACATCAAATGGGGGATTATCGTCGCACTGGTGGTGATCCTAGTTAGTTTTTTCGCTGGTACTTACAACTCGCTGGTCGACAAACGAATGGAGGCCGAGAGGTCGTGGAGCAATGTGGAGAGTCAATTTCAGCGTCGTGCCGATTTGATTCCCAATTTGGTGTCAACGGTCAAGGGTTATGCCTCGCACGAGCAATTGACTTTCATTCAAGTCGTTGAGCAGCGAGCCAAAGCTACTCAGCCTCAGATCAAATTTGAAGATTTGAACGATCAAACTCTGGCAAAGTATCAAGCTTCGCAGAATGAAGTCGGAGCAGCGCTTGGGCGATTGATGGCAATCGGCGAGAGTTATCCCGATTTGAAGGCTTCGACCAACTTCATCAACCTTCAAGACGAGTTGGCGGGCACCGAAAACAGAGTCAATAAGGCGCGTATTGATTTCAATACGGCCATCAAGGATTACAATGTTTATTTACAAAAATTTCCGAGGAATATCGTAGCTTCGATGTTTAGTTTCACACAGAAGAGCTTTTTTGAAGCTGATTCAGGTGCCGAAAAGGCTCCGGAGGTAAAATTTTAACTAGATGATCATCAAAACTAAAACGCGCTTGTTGCTGCTCACAGTAGCGGCAAGCGTTTTTGTTCTCTTGTCGAGTGTTGTTTGCTCCACGGCTCAGGAAGTTCCTGCCGCTCCGCGTCCGGCGAGGTTGGTGAACGACCTGGCTGGGATTTTCACGCCCGCCCAGGTGCAATTGTTAGAAGACAGTTTGGTGGCCTTCGATCGCGCAACTTCTACCCAGATTGCGATCGTCACGCTCCCTGATTTGGGTTCATACGCTCCGTCACAGATGGCTTTTTCTATTATGGATCAGTGGGGAGTGGGGCAAAAGGACAAGAATAATGGTGTGGTGATGCTTCTCAAACCGCGTAACGAGGTGGGCAAGGGCGAGATTTTTATCGCCACCGGTTTGGGGCTCGAAGGGGTGTTGCCCGATGGGCGAGTGACTCGAATGATCGATCAGCAGATGAGTCCTTTTCTCAAACGGGGGGAGTATTTTGCTGCCGCTCAGGCTGGGGCTCAGGCGCTACGCGATATGACACGCGGCGAGTATACGGCCGATCAGGAGCCAGAGTGGAAAGCGTGGGCGATGCTCATTGGCTTTGGGCTGTTTATCGTTTTTGTGATTGTGCTGGTTGCTATGGCCAATAAACACAAGGGCGGTAAGGGCAATAATGGAAATGGCGAGGGTGATTCATCGCCTTGGTTGTGGTTTTTGCTTGGTGCTTTGTCTAACAGCGGCGGGCGATCTGGTCGAGGTGGCGGTGGCTTTGGCGATTCGTCAGGCGGTGGTGGCTTTGGTGGTTTTGGTGGTGGCGGCAGCTTTGGTGGCGGCGGCGGACGTAGTTTTTAGCCTTCTAAACTACAAATTTGAAAACGATATAAATAGTACTTACAAAATATTTTAGTACATCGCGCTATTTAGAAACTGTTTAAATTTTGTTCATTGAATTTGTTATGAGCCATTTTAGTCGTATTTTTGCCTGTAAAACCAGATTTTACAGATGAAAATAAGGGTCGTAACAAACTTTCGAATAAAATTAAACAGAATCTTAGCGTCACATACGTTATACAGTTATGAAAATCATCCATAAACAAGTTACTTTACAATCTACTTCTCGATTAGATCGTATCGTTACTCATCGTGTTTGGGGTGTCCCGATCTTTTTGTTTTTGATGTTTTTGGTTTTCGAGGCAACGTTTTCGCTCGGAGCCTATCCGATGGGGTGGATCGAGAGCGGAGTTGATATGCTTTCGACTTACCTCCAAGGAGTTATGCCCCACGGAGTGCTCAAAGACTTGTTGGTCGATGGTGTGGTTGGTGGGGTAGGAGGCGTTATCGTTTTCTTGCCTAACATTCTGATTCTCTATCTGTTGATCTCCATTATGGAGGATTCGGGTTATATGTCTCGCGCTTCGTTTGTGATGGACAAAGTAATGCACCGCATCGGTCTCCACGGGCGTTCGTTTATCCCCTTGGTGATGGGTTTTGGGTGCAACGTGCCCGCCATTATGGCCACCAGTTCGATCGAGAGTCGTTCTAGTCGTTTGATCACGATTTTCATCAATCCATTTATGTCGTGTTCGGCTCGTTTGACGGTTTATATTTTGTTGGTTGGTACTTTTTTCCCTCATCACGGTAGTTTGGTTTTCTTTGCCCTTTATTTGCTTGGGATTTTGTTAGCCGTGCTCACGTCGTTGGCTTTGCGTCGGTTTTTATTTCGTGGACGGCGGCAATCTCATCAATTTCATTTGAAGCCATATCAAATGCCATCGCTTCGTTCGTCTCTTTCTTTGATGTGGGACAAGGCGTGGCAGTACCTCAAAAAGATGGGGGGATTGATCCTTGTTGCCTCGATTGTGGTGTGGTTTCTGAGTTATTATCCTCGTGCTGATCATATGAGCGTGTCCGAGCAGCAAGAAAATTCATATATGGGTCAGATCGGTAAGTTTTGTGAACCAGCAATGGCTCCGCTTGGTTTCCAGTGGCGGGCCAATGTGTCGTTGATCTCTGGTGTTGCAGCCAAAGAATTGATTGTCAGCACCTTGGGCGTTCTTTACTCTGAGTCTGACGCTAGGGAGTCTGGTTTGACCTTGCCTCAAAAGTTAGCATCGATCAATCCACAGACTTCGCGTCCCGATTTCACATCTCTCTCGGCGCTATCGTTTATGGTTTTCGTCTTGATATATTTCCCGTGCATAGCATCTCTGACAGCCATCGCGCGCGAGAGTGGCTCGTGGCGTTGGGCAGCGGCCTCGATGCTTTACAGCACAATTTTGGCGTGGGTTCTCGCGTTTATAGTTTACCAAGTCGGAGGATTGTTTTGTTAGGGTGACTTCTAAAAATCGTTTTTTCGACATCGGGTTTCGGATCTTAAAATCCTCATTTACAGTGAGTAAACTGCGGTTTTTCGACCTTGCCCGCCTTGAAAAATTCAATTTTTAGAAGCCCCCTTAGGTGACTCAGGATTATGTTAGAAAGTGTAATTATATGGTTGATAGGCATTGGAGTTGTGGTGTGGATTGCGCGCCGCCTTTATTTGCTTTTCACATCCAAGCCCAACGGCCCTTGCGGCGGTTGCACTAAGTGTAGCGAAAAAATTCGAGACACAAATTAAAACAGCTTCTAATAATTTGAATAAGTATCAGGTAAATATCTGATACTTATTTGTTTATAGTGGCCTATCAGTAGGTCTAATCTACTTCATAAATTTTATTATCTATATTCTTGTCAAATAAAAATTATTTTTTGGATTTGTTTTTAATTAATAATAAAAAACGATATTTTTTTTGCATATAATTGTTTTTTTTATTTTTAATTCTTACTTTTGTACTAAATAATGGGGAGATTGTAGGTTTTGTAACGTGACGAATGTTAACGTAGGCGAGGCTTGTGGTTAGTTCTTGACATTTTTCTATATGCGTTACTCTATGCGGCAATTAGTCAACCTCCATATACATTTTTTATTTTCGTATATTATAAACTTTTCATTTGAGATTTTTTCACTGAGCAGAAATACAGTTTAATATGTTTTTTTAATAATAGATAGGATAGAGAAATAGGCGTAAATCCGTCAAAAAGGGGTACCCCTTTTCGCATTGACATCACTTTAGTGATGTCAATGCGAAAGAAAAACCCATACAACCCCATTTCTGATAAATTTCAACGGTTGCCAGGCGGGGAAAGAGGACAAAAATGACGGAAAGAATTAAAGCAATTTTTAGAGGTCACCATAATTTCGAATTATCGAGCCAAGATAATTATATTCACAATTTTTATGCACGTTAATTAATTTAATTTCAAACAAAACTAGTTTAAAAAATGAAACAAAGTTTACTCAAGAAGGTGGTATTGCTTGTTCTCTGTCTGTGGGCAGGGTTCATGTACACATCTGCAACTGCAGCTCCTAGTGGAGATTCCGCTAACGAGATGCAACAAGCGTCTGCGGCAACTAAATCTGTAAAGGTTGTTGTTCGAGACGTTAAGGGTGAGACCGTAATCGGGGCTAAGGTGGCCTTGGTTGGTACGACTCGCGCCGTCCTTACGGACGTAAATGGTATGGCTACTATCAAGGTAGCAGAAGGTCAAACTCTTGAGGTGTCTTTCCTCGGGTTCGTTCCTTTCAAGGTAGTTGTCGGCAAAAATGCTACCATTAATGTTGAACTTCGCGAAGACGCACAAGCAATCGATGAGGTTGTGGTTGTTGGTTACGGTAAGCAAAAACGAAGCGGAATGGTTTCGTCTGTCAACACCGTAACTGCCAAGGAGATCAAGATGCCAACACGTAACTTGACTAACAACTTGGCTGGTCAGATGGCAGGTATCATCGCCATCCAACGTTCAGGTGAGCCTGGTTATGATGATGCTGAGTTCTGGATTCGTGGTCAGAGCACCTTCAAAGGAGGTACCTCCCCATTGGTTCTGGTGGATGGTATTCCTAGAAAGATGTCCGATATCGAGACCGATGAGATCGATACTTTCTCTTTGTTGAAAGATGCTGCTGCAACAGCCGTTTACGGTGCCGAGGGTGCCAATGGTGTAATTTTGATCACATCGAAACGTGGTAAGATTGCCAAACCACGTATTTCGGTTCGTGGTGAATACAACTTGATGCAGCCAACTCGTTTGCCAGACTTCCTAGGTTCAGTCGAATTTATGGATGCTTATAACGATGGTCTATGGAATGAAGGTACACCTGACTTGTGGACACAAGAAGAGATCCAAAAATATGCTTTGGGTCCAAATCACGATAATGACTTGTATCCAAACGTCAACTGGCTCGATATGTTGCGCAAGAACACTAGTTCGCAACGTTACACGATCAATTTCACTGGTGGTACCGAAAAGGCTCGATATTTCGTTGGTGCTTCCGTGTTCAATGAGACTGGTATTTTCAAAAACAACAAACAGGCTGAATACAAGAATAACATTGGTTTGACCCGTTATGGCTTGCGTTCAAACGTTGATATTGACGTATCAAAGACTACTATTTTGTCTGTTGATATGAACGCCAACTACACTGAGACTAACTTCCCAGGTCATGGTACATCTACTATCTTCGAACGTATGACAACAGGTTCTCCAAACTTGATGCCGTTTGTTTATTCTGATGGTACTTTGTCTTCTCACCCAGATGGTCAAGGTGGTAACCGCCAAAACCCTTATAACATGTTGATGAACTCTGGTTATCAAAAAGAGTGGCGTGTAATGTTGCAGTCAAAACTCAACGTTGAGCAACGCTTGGACTTCATCACCAAAGGTCTATATATTCGTGCCGCTGTCAGTTTTGATGCCGATATGATGTTCTCCACTTCTCGTACCAAGAGTCCAAATGCATATTCGGCCATTGGTCGTGATGAGAAGACTGGTAAATTGCTATTCAAACAAGTTAACGTTGGCTCCGACAACTTGGGTATGAGTAACGGATCATCTGGTGCAAAACGTATCTACATTGATGGATCAATCAACTGGGCACGTGTTTTCAACGAAAAACACGATGTTTCGGCAATGGTTCTTTATATGCAGAAAGAGGAACAATTCCACGACAACTCACTTCCTTTCCGTAAACAATCTATCGTGGGTCGTGTTACATACTCCTTCGATTCTCGATACAGTATGGAGGCCAACTTCGGTTTGACTGGTTCCGAAAACTTTGCAGCGGGCAACCGTTTCGGTCTCTTCCCATCGGTGGGTGTGAGCTGGTATCTATCAAACGAACACTTCTACACAGGCAAGGTCAAAGAATTTATGCCTAAGTTGAAATTCCGTGCTTCTTATGGTATCACTGGTAACGATAATACTGGTAGTTCTCGTTTCTTGTTCCGCGGAACATTAAATCAAGGTGCTGGTGGTTACAATATGGGTTGGTCCGACACCCAAGGAATGGGTTGGATTGGTAATGGTATCCAAGAGGCTATGTTTGATTCTCCAAACATTGCTTGGGAAACTGAAACCAAACAAAACTACGGTATCGACATCGCGATTTTCAAAGGTGCATTGGATTTGTCAGTGGACTACTTTATGAACGAACGTTCGGGTATCTTGTTGCAACGTTCCACGGTTTCTAACGTGGCTGGTTTCAACCAAAACCCTTGGCAGAACTTTGGTACCGTATCTAACCACGGGGTTGATGCTTCGGTTGTCTTCAACAAACGTTGGGGTGATTGGACACTTGGTGTTCGTGGTAACTTCACATTTGCTCGCAATAAGATCATCGAAATGGATGAGGTCCCTCAAAAATACGAATGGATGAACCAAACTGGTAAGCGTATCGGTGAAAAGAATCTATTCCAATCTGATGGTTTCTATCGTTACGAAGATTTCGAAATCACAGGTGAAGGTCGTGACCGTCAATACAAGCTTAAAGATGGTGTTCCTAACTCAGCTTTGGGTGGTATTGTTCGCCCAGGTGACTTGAAATACAAAGATATCAACGGTGATATGGTGATCGACCAATACGACCAAGTTCGTGGTGGTATGCCAGATGCTCCAGAAATCGTTTACGGTTTCGGTGCCAATGTTGAATGGAAGGGTATCTATTTGAGTATCTTCTTCCAAGGTGCAGGCAACACATCAACCGTTCTTGGTGGGTCGAACTCACAAGGTTGGTTCCCATTTGCTTGGAACCGTACCGAGTCTTCGTTGCGTTCGGTGCATATGGATCGTTGGACCGATCGTGACGTTGCCGGTAACGTAATCGCTCCTAATTGGAACGCTACTTTCCCTCGTATATCCACCACTTCTAAGTACAACAACCAAGTTGCTTCGACACACTGGTTGCGCGATGCTTCATTCCTTCGTTTGAAAAACATCGAGTTGGGTTACAACTTCCCTAAGACTTGGATGCAGAAGATAGGTTTCCAATCAGCACGTTTCTACGTGATGGGTTACAACTTAGCTGTTTGGGATCAAATTAAGATGTGGGATCCAGAAATTGGTAACGCGAATGCTGGTTTTGCATATCCACTTCCTACAACAATTACATTTGGTTTGGAATTTGTGCTGTAAAGCAACGACCGAACATACATAAATTCTCAGCAAAATTTAAACATTAAACAAAAAATGAAAAAGATAATCAATAAATCTTTGATAGCGATGGCAATGTTGGCACTCGTTGGTACGTCTACTTCGTGTAGCTACCTTGCAGTGTCCGACCAATTGGCCAAGGAGCTGACTATAAAGGAGGTCTTTGACAATAGTGGCTTCTGTAAACGTTGGCACGCCAATATCTATACCGGTATTCCTGATATGAGTCACCTTGATTTCAATTCTTCGTACTCAGGTCTGTCAGGTTTGAGTAACCCTTGGCCAGGTTTGTGCGATGAAATGCAAGCACATAACAATGTTAGATGGGTGACCCGTGATGGTTATAACTCAGGTAATGCCTCTTTTACCCGTTGGATGCTCTACAAACAGATTCGTCAAGCGTGGTTGTTCCTGAAAAACGTACACCCGATCGCCGAAGTCGGTGGGCAAGGTGATGCTTTGGATCCTGCAACTGTTGAAGGAATGAAAGGCGAGGCAATGTATTTCATTGCTTACTACCACTGGTTGTTGTTCGAATTGTATGGTCCTATTCCAATTATGAACGAAATAGCCGATCCTACTAAGACTGATTTGTCGTTCCCTCGTGCGTCGGTTGACGAATGTGTGGCCTTTATCGACAAGATGTTCCTCGATGCAGCCGCTAAGCTCAACACGGTCGAAGCAACCGAGAATCGTCGTACAAAACCGAGCAAGATCACTTGCTATGCTTTCCGTGCCAAATTACACGCCTTCGCCGCTAGCCCACTCTATAACGGTGGTTTTCCAGAGGCAATGGCTCTGAAAAACAAAGATGGCAAACAACTCTTCCCAGCTGCTAACCCAGCTAAATGGCAAACTGCAAAGACCGCTATGGAAGACTATTTGACCCTTTCTTCTTCTTATCACGGCATCTATCGTTGTGGTAAAGTGGACGGTTCAACTTCTTTCGACGCAGCAGAGTCTTTGTATCAAGTATTCCAAAAATACAATACAGAGATCGTTTGGGCAACCTCTGCGGATTCGTGGGGCTACGGTGTAGGTTGGGAAGGTCACTTCCTGCGTGTCACTCCTCGTGGTTATTCTGGCGCAATGCCTTGCTACGGTATCCTTCAAGATGCAGTAGATGATTTCCGTATGGCTAATGGTAAGAAGATCGACGATGCTGGTTCTGGTTACGATCGTGCTAATGAGTTCCAACTCACTGACTACACCTACGAGAAACTCAATCGTAAAGCATCGTCCAATGAATTTATCCAAATGACCGAAAAAGATATTGCCAAGGCATATCAAGGTCGCGAGCCTCGTTTCTACCAATGGGTAGTTTATCAAGGACGTAGCTGGCAAATTGATAATGAGTTCATCGTTAGCTACATCAAAGGTGGTAATAACGATAATTCATCTGGTAATAATAGCCAAACTGGTTATATTTTCCGCAAATGGTTGCCTCAAAATATTCTTCAAAAAGGCGAATCTCCTCGTATGAAGTTTATCCCTACCATTATCTTGCGTCAAGCAGAAATGTTACTCTTGGCAGCTGAAGTTTTCAACGAAGCTTCTAAGGGTACGGATCCTCGTACAGCTCAATTCGTGAACGATATTCGCACTCGTGCTGGTCTGCCTACATTGGAAGAAACATATCCTGGCAAAGCTTGGGATTATGAAGCTCTCAAAAAAGCAGTGATCGAAGAAAAACGTATCGAGTTGATGGGTGAAGGTCAGCGTTACTTCGACTTGCGTCGTTGGATGCTTTGCGAAGGTACACGTGTTCCGTTCCAAAACGGTGGCTCGACCTTCCAAACAGCACAAGCTGGTCCGTTCAATATGATGAATATGGATGGCCCTATCGGTGATAAGGCAGCTTACTTCAAACGTGTTAAAGTTTTTGACCACATCTTCCCTAAGAGCTGGTACTTGTATCCAATTCCTTTGTCGGAAGTTCAAAACTCGAAAGGCGTGCTGGTACAAAACCCAGGTTGGTAGTCGATCTTACCGCCTAGCGGTAAATAGTTACGGTGACTTCTAAAAATTGCTTTTTCGGCGCTCTACTTTGGATCGACAAGTCCTCATTTACAGTGAGTAAACTGCGGCTCGTCGACCTTGTCCGCCTTGAAAAATCTAATTTTTAGAAGCCCCCTTACAGCAATAATGAGCAAAGCCCTCGTCGGATCTTACGATCTGATGGGGGCTTTGTTTTTTTTGTATAAATTTATTTAGAATTATTTGTAAATAATAAAAATTCTAATTAACTTTGTTCTCAATAAAGGAGCTAAAATGAATATTGAATCTTTTGCAGGGCTAGCCATCGGGCTTTCTACCTTTCTGATCATTGGTTTGTTCCACCCCGTGGTGGTCAAGGCCGAGTATTATTGGGGTGTTGGTTGCTGGTGGATTTTTTTGTTGCTCGGTTTGTTGGGTGTTGCCCTGTCGATTGTGGTGGATAGTGTCTTTTTTTCTTCGTTGCTTGGTGTGTTTGCTTTTTCCTCTTTTTGGACAATCAAAGAGATTTTCGAACAGCGTGATCGTGTGAAAAAAGGATGGTTCCCGCGGAATCCAAAACGGAAATATCCGTTTTAGCACATAATAAAAATGGAAATTTCACAAAAAATCAGAGCCTCAGGCATCAAAGCCACCCCCCAACGCAGGGCGATCTACGCGATGCTCCAAAAGATGGGGCACTCGTCGGTCGAAGAAATGGTGTCCGAGATTTCGCAAATCAGCCCGTGTGTCACCGTGTCGACGGTCTACAATGTGATGGATTGCTTGGCCAAAGTAGGTCTGATTTCGCGTCTGAGTACTCCCCAGGGCAAGCTTTATTATGACATCAACATCACCGAGCATCACCACATTGTGGGCTCCGATGGCAAGGTTACCGATTTCGATGCGCCCGAACTCACGCAGCTCATCAATAACTACCTCGCCCACAACCCTGTCGCCGGACATCACATAGCCAAAGTCAGTCTCCAATTATATGAAACAAACGACACACAGCCTGATGAATAGAACTTTTAACGATGCCATCGAGCATCGCCGCACATATTATTCAATCACCAATTCCTCGCCTGTGAGCGATGATCAAATCCGCGAAATAGTCGAATTTGCCGTTCGTCACGTGCCGTCGGCTTTCAACTCGCAGACCAGTCGTGTTGTGGTGTTGCTGGGCGCTAACCATCTCCGATTGTGGGAGATAACCAAGCAGACCTTGCGCGCCATTGTTCCTCGGGCGGCTTTTGCCTCGACGGAGGCCAAAATCGACTCCTTTGCCGCTGGTTATGGCAGTGTGCTGTATTTCGAAGACCAGGAAATTGTCCGCGACTTGCAAAAGAAGTTCCCGCTATACGCTGATAATTTCCCTGTGTGGAGTTCCCAAGCCTCGGCGATGCACCAGTTCTCGATCTGGACAATGCTCGAAGATGTAGGTTTTGGAGCTTCGTTGCAACATTACAATCCATTGATCGACAATGCTGTGTGCGCCGAGTGGAAATTACCCCAGACTTGGAAACTGATCGCTCAAATGCCTTTTGGCGAGCCAACGTCGGAGCCTGGCCAAAAACAGATCGACAGCATAGAAAAAAGAGTATTAATTCTCAGATAAATCCCAAACCAATAACAATGAAAAAGTTAACATCAATCAATGGTCGGCCCATTGCCGATAATCAGAACATTCAAACCGCAGGTCAGCGTGGTCCTGTGACATTACAAGATCCCTGGTTTCTCGAGAAACTAGCGCATTTCGATCGCGAAGTGATCCCCGAGCGCCGTATGCACGCCAAAGGTTCGGGTGCTTTTGGTACTTTCACCGTCACTAACGATATTAGCAAATATACGCGTGCGGCGATTTTCAACAAGGTGGGCAACAGTTGCGAGTGCTTTGTTCGCTTTTCGACTGTGGCCGGCGAACGTGGTGCGGCGGATGCCGAGCGCGATATTCGCGGTTTTGCCATCAAATTCTATACCCAAGAGGGTAACTGGGACTTGGTGGGCAACAACACGCCTGTGTTTTTCTTGCGTGATCCGCTCAAATTTCCAGATTTGAACCACGCCGTCAAACGCGATCCGAAGACCAATATGCGTAGCGCGGACAACAACTGGGATTTCTGGACACTGCTGCCCGAGGCGTTGCACCAAGTGACAATCACGATGTCTGATCGTGGGATCCCCGCTTCTTATCGCCATATGCACGGTTTCGGTAGCCATACTTACAGCTTCCTGAACGCTGCCAACGAGCGCACTTGGGTCAAGTTTCACCTCACAACGATGCAAGGTATCAAAAATCTGACCGATCAAGAGGCCGAGGCTTTGATTGCTAAGGATCGCGAATCGCACCAAAAAGACCTTTTTGAAGCCATCGAACGCGGTGATTTTCCTCGTTGGAAATTTCAAATTCAGTTGATGAGCGAAAAAGAGGCTAACGAATATCGTATCAATCCGTTCGATCTGACCAAAGTTTGGTCGCATAAAGAATTTCCGCTCATCGACGTGGGGATGATGGAATTGAACCGCAATCCAGAGAATTACTTTGCCGATGTGGAACAATCGGCCTTCAACCCAATGAATATAGTGGAAGGTATCGGTTTTTCGCCAGATAAAATGTTGCAAGGGCGTTTGTTCTCCTACGGCGACGCGCAACGTTACCGCTTGGGCGTTAATTTGGAACAAATCCCAGTCAACAAACCTCGTTGTCCGTTCCACGCCTTCCACCGTGATGGTGGGATGCGAGTCGATGGCAATTACGGCGCTTCAAAGGGCTATGAGCCAAACAGTTTCGGTGAATGGCAAGATTCGCCCGAGAAAAAAGAGCCACCTTTGGCATCGGCTGGCGACGTGTTCAATTACAACGAGCGCGAATATGACAATGATTATTACAGCCAACCAGGCGATCTGTTCCGTCTGATGTCGCCCGCTCAACAGCAGGTTTTGTTCGACAACACAGCTCGTTCGGTGGGTGGTGCGCAACTTTTTATCCAGCAACGTCACGTTCGTAATTGCTACAAAGCCGATCCAGCTTATGGCGCTGGGGTGGCCAAGGCATTAGGAATTTGCCTTGACGCAGCGCTTAAAGAGACTCGATAATATTTTTTTGGTTAGTTTTTTGTGTGAAAACGGGGTGCGGAATTTTTGAAAATTCCGACACCCCGTTTTTTATTCGCTTATGTAGACTACTGATTAAGAAGCTGTTTTTATTTGGACATCTGCGGAATATCGACCGTGCGTTCACGATCACCGATCAGGTGTTCCGAGAAATAGTCGCCCATACGCCAGAAGAAATATTCCTGCATATCGCCAAAGCCGTGGCGTTGACCCGGTAGAACCAACATATCGAAGCGTTTGTTGTTTTTGATAAGCGCTTTGACCACCGTCATCGTGTTGGCTGGGTGGACGTTATCGTCAATATCACCAGTGACAAGCAACAAACGCCCTTTCAGATCGCCAGCCACATCGGCGTTTTTGGCAATGTCATAAACGAATGTTGTGTCGCCTTTGTCGCTTACTTTTTCGGTAATGCCGTGGTGTTTTTCGCTCCACCAACTGTTGTAAATATTGTTTTGGTGATTACCAGCACACGAAACGGCTACTTTGAAAAAGTCTGGATAGACCAATATTGCTGCCGTGCTCATAAAACCGCCACCCGAATGGCCGTGAATGCCGACCTTAGATCGATCGATCCACGGATATTTGTTGGCCAATTGTTCGATGGCTGTTTTCTTGTCTGCCAAGCCATAATCACGCAAATTGCCATAGCCGTAAGTGTGATAGCGCATCGAGCGACGAGGGTCTCCTCCGCGGTTGCCGAGCGTGATGACCACAAAACCAAATTGAGCCAGCCGATCGGTGCGATCCATCCGCGCCGAGAAGGCCGAATTGTTAGCTTCTGTTTGCGGGCCAGGATATACGTATTCGATGATAGGGTAGACTCGTGTGGAGTCAAAATCGAACGGACGGTACATCACCCCGTAGAGGTCGGTTTGCCCATCGGCGGCTTTGAATTTGAAAATTTCAGGGAATTTATAACCAGCGGCAAAGAGCAGCGATAGATCAGCCTTTTCGAGTTCCATCACCTTTCGCCCCGTGTTGTCGTATAGCCAAGAGGCTGGTGTGGTGTTGACTCGCGAAAAATTATCCACGAAATATCGGTTATCGTCGCCTAGGGCCACACTGTGTTCAAAATCGGTAGCGTCGAGTTGGCGCAGGGCCGAGCCGTCGAGCTTGACGCTGAAAGTGTGGGCGTAGTATGGATCTTCATTCTTGTTGAATCCCATAGCCGTGAAATATAGCGTGCGCGAAGCCTCGTCCAGCCCCAGCACATCTTCGACGTGGAAGTCGCCTTCGACAATCGTGTTTTTGAGTTTTCCGTCGGTGCTATATAGATATAGTCCCGCCCAGCCTGATCGTTCAGACCAGTGCACCAATTCTGAGCCTGCTGCGGCGAGCCACGGCGTGCGTGTCTCCATCGATACATTCATTTTTTCTTGCACCACCGCCTTGATTTCCAACGTCTTGACATCCAGTGCGCAAATATCGATCCGTTTCATATCGCGACCTTGGCGAGTGAAATACAGAGTCGATGCCGTGCCGAGCCATTGGGTGGCTGGGCGAATCAGATCGTCACGTGTTGCTTTGAGGCGTGGCTTGGCGTATAGGGACACCAATTGATCTTTGTAGGCCGAGATATTGACCTCACGTGGGGCGTTGAGTTTGGTGGTGTCGAATATATAAAGATGATATTGTGGCATCAGACTATCGCCTGGCATATCGTATTTGTATGTTTCGAGCACTGGGCGTGGGGTGGTGGTGTTGTTGATCACCCACAGATCGCCCACCTTGCGTTGGTCGGAGCGTAGGATGGCGAATCGTGTGCCGTCGGGGCTCCACATCATATCGACCGATTTGCGTGTGCCGCGTTCTTTGACCACCTTATCGCTCTTGGTGGAGTAGCTCGACCCGCCCCAAGGGAAATATTGCTCAGCGTCGGTGGTGAAGCGGTGCTCGATGATCGTTGAATCTTTCTCGTTCTTTTTCGCCTTTTCCATATCGGCCAGTGTCATCCAGTATAGATCATATTCGCGTGCAAAAATTGCGATGCGCCGATCGGGCGACACCACAGCCCACGACGGATCACCCTTTGGTTGCTCGTAATCTTTGAGCTCGGTGGCTTGACCCGAGGCGATGTCATACGAGAAATAGAAAATCTTTTTCTTCTGATCTACTTTCTTTTCGGGTTCTATTTCGAGTCTGGTTTGTCTCTCTTTGAACATTTCGGCTTCGGCTTTTGTCATATCGGCCGTGCTGGTGACTTGGAATGTGAAGCCAGTCCCCGCATCGTTGAAGCGAATGTTGGCGATCGGCAGGTGCAGCGCGTCGAAGGGATCGCCAACCACAGGAGTGAGTTGTGCGGCGAGTTTCACAGGGTCAAAGAGCTTGGTTTTGGTAGCTTTCATCGGATCGACCAGCCACCAATTTCGGCCTGCCGACGTTTGCCATACGTACCAGAATTTCTGACTATTTTTCAGAAAATGGGGGTCAACGTTTGTCGAAAAGACCATCGAACGCATTTTGTCTGGTGTAAAGCGAGCTGGTAATTCGTAATTACTCTCGGTGATCGGTTTTCTTTGAGCCTCGGCTACGATCATTGTTCCAAGGAGCGCGAAGACGATTAAAATAAGTTTTTTCATAAAAGCGAAGTGAAATTTTTATAGAGCAGCAAATATAGTGATTTTCTTGCTAACTTTGTCTCTACAATTCAAAAACTCAAAAACAATGGCAGCAGAAGATCAAAAAGTTATATTTTCGATGGTTGGGGTTAGCAAGACCTTTGTCAACAACAAAAAGGTGTTGGACAACATCTACCTTTCGTTCTACTATGGGGCGAAGATCGGCATCATAGGGCTCAACGGTTCGGGGAAGTCGACGCTGATGAAGATCATTGCCGGCATCGAGAAAAATTTCATTGGCGAGGTGGTTTTTTCGCCTGGTTATTCGGTGGGTTATTTGGAACAAGAGCCCAAGCTCGATCCCGAGAAGACGGTACGCCAAGTGGTGGAGGAGGGTTGCGCGGATGTGGTGGCCTTGCTGGCCGAGTACGAGGCGGTCAATGCCAAGTTTATGGACGAGATGACCGACGATCAGATGGCGGCTTTGATTGACAAACAGGGCGAGTTGACCGAGAAAATCGACCACGTGGGGGGCTGGGAGCTCGACAATAAACTGAGCCGTGCGATGGATGCGCTGGGTTGTCCACCGTCCGATGCGTTGATCAAGGTGCTCAGCGGTGGCGAACGTCGGCGGGTGGCTTTGTGTCGGTTGTTGCTCCAAGAGCCCGACGTGTTGCTGCTCGACGAGCCGACCAACCACTTGGATGCCGAGAGTGTCGATTGGCTCGAAATGCACTTGGCTCAATACAAAGGCACAGTGATCGCCGTCACCCACGACCGTTATTTCTTGGATCACGTTTCGGGTTGGATTTTGGAGCTCGACCGTGGTCAGGGTATCCCGTGGAAGGGCAATTACTCGTCGTGGCTCGAACAGAAAACCGCGCGTATGGCCAACGAGGAGAAGACCGAGTCTCGCCGTCGTAAGACCTTGGAACGCGAGTTGGAGTGGGTGCGGATGACCCCCAAGGGTCGCCAAGCCAAGGGTAAGGCTCGTCTGGCAGCCTACGACAAGATGATGAGCGAGGATGCGCGCGGCAAGGACGAAAGGCTCGAAATATTTATCCCCAACGGTCCGCGCCTGGGCGATGTGGTGATCCAGGCTCGCGGGGTGAGCAAGTCTTTTGGCGATCGTGTGCTCTACGAGAATTTGGAATTTAGCCTTCCACCAGCAGGTATTGTGGGTGTGATTGGGGCCAATGGCACGGGCAAAACGACTTTGTTCCGTATGATTATGGGTCTCGAGCAGCCCACGGCTGGGGATTTCAAAGTTGGCCAGACCGTCAAATTGGCTTATGTCGATCAGCAACACCAATCGATCGATCCCGAAAAGACGGTTTTCGAGGTGATTTCGTCTTCTTCGGAGCTTATCACTTTGGGCGGGCGGCAGGTTAATGCGCGCGGATATTGTTCGCGATTTAATTTCACGGGAGCCGATCAGGAGAAAAAATGTGGAATGTTATCTGGTGGTGAGCGCAATCGTTTGCACTTGGCCATTGCCTTGAAGGAGGAGGGCAATGTATTGCTACTCGACGAGCCGACCAATGATATCGATGTCAACACTTTGCGTGCGATGGAGGAGGGGCTCGAAAATTTTGCAGGTTGTGCCGTTGTTATTTCTCACGACCGTTGGTTTTTGGATCGCATCGCCACACACATTCTCTCTTTCGAGGGTGATGGACGGGTTGTTTTTTTCGAGGGTGGTTATTCTGACTACGAGGAGCACAAGCGTGCTGCGATGGGCGACAAGGAGCCGACAAAGACTCGTTATCGCAAATTGGTAGATGCGTAGGCTGGAAACAAATTAAAACAGCTTCTAAACCGTTTTTCTACTCTTTATTGATATTTCTGTAATAGGTTCGCGGATTGCATTTTGCTACTTCGCACGCTTGGG
>JAVXIH010000001.1:0-52061 GCA_036648455.1 Mucinivorans sp. | reverse complement strand
CTTGCCCGCCTTGAAAAATTCAATTTTTAGAAGCCCCCGCAAAAAAGACCATCTAAAATGTGTCAATAATTTTTATCTATTACTTAATCTAGACCGTATGATCAGTTTTGCATCCGACAACCATTCAGGGGTTCACCCTTCGATTATGGAGGCAATTATTGCCGCCAATTCCGCTCACCAAATAGCCTACGGAGGCGATGAATATACTGAAGGCGCGGTGGCCAGAATCCGCGAGGTGCTCGGGGTGGCCGATGCCAAAGTTTTTTTCACTTTCAACGGCACCGGTTCTAATATTCTAGCTCTACAAGCGGCAACTCCTCGTTATGGTTCGATCATTTGTGCCGACACGGCGCATATCAATGTCGATGAGTGCGGTGCACCCGAGCGAATGATCGGTTGCAAGGTGGTAGCTGTGCCCAACGTGGACGGGAAATTGACACCCGAAAACGCGGCCAAGAAGCTCGAAGGGTTCGACTTTGAACACCATTCGCAGCCATCTTGTTTTTCGATCGCGCAATCCACCGAACTTGGCACGTGCTACACCGAGGCCGAAATCGCAGCACTGAGCGCGATGGCACATAAAAACGGAATGTACCTTCATCTGGATGGCGCACGGATTGCTAACGCTGTGGTGTCGAGCGGATTGACAGCCGCGCAAATGGTTCGCTCGGTGGATGTAATGTCCTTTGGCGGGACAAAAAACGGGATGATGATGGGCGAGGCGGTGGTGGTTTTGAACCCCTCATTGGGTACCAATCTGAAATATGAACGTAAACAAGCCTCGCAACTCAGTTCCAAGATGCGATATGTCGGGGCTCAATTTGAGCGTTATTTGGCGGACGATTTGTGGTTAGCTATGGCACGCCATTCGAACGCGATGGCTGGTTTATTATATTCGTTGGTCAAGGATTACGTCCAGGTGACTCAGGTGGTGGAATCGAACGCTGTCTTTGCGATTTTGCCCTCAGCCGCACGCGAGGAGCTTCTCGGCAAGTGGGTGTTTTATGATTGGGACGTTTCGAGTGGTGAGGTTCGTTGGATGTGTAGTTTCGACACTACGGAGGCTGATGTTCGCGCCTTTGCCGCCGACGTTGCCAAGGCGGTTTCGCACGCGGCGACCGCCCACATATAGCGCCTTTGAAAGGCGCTGTAAGGCTACCTGATCATCGCCTTATTATTCTTGCCATCGACAAAAATGTAGAGCGGATCCTCAAAATGTACTACACGGAAATTATCACTTTCAAAACTTGCCTCCATCGAATCAAGACGCGAAACATCAAAAGCCCCATCTCCCTGGAAAGGATTTAACGTCAAATAACCAACCCCAAACGAAGTCAGATTCTGGAAAAAGTGTGTGCCTTGCGAAGGATCAACCCTGAAATTTTCGAGCCCACACTCTGCAATCACCTTACTCTCTGATATTTGCCCCCATTTCACAGGCACTCCCAACCACGGATCACTCGACCCCCAACGACCCGGCCCCACGAGCACATAACCCTGACCGCGATCCTTGAAACTTTGGTTGATCAGGTCAATTTCGCGTGCCATCGCCTCGCTGTGAGACGCATCGAACTCAGTGGCAGGCACATACACAATGTCGCGCACATCTTCGATCGCTCCCGTACCCAGCGCGTGATCAGCATAGAGAATGGCCTCGCTTCGATCCACCGTATTCCAATCGAGCGATGCCCCGCGCGAAGCCTGAACAATTGGGCGAATCTGCAAGAAGTTAAACACTTGTGGTTCACCTGCTTTGACATCCATACTGACCGCAAACTCGATCTCGACAGGCGATTTGAGCTCCTGGGAACCGATGTCGAGCAATCGTTTGATGATGGCCGCCAGCGGGAAAGTGTCGTACTTCAAAACCGAGGCAAAGGTGATCAGTTTGCGCCCTTTTTCCATCGGCGAATCGGAAATTCGTTGATTCTGAGCATCCCAAGTCGAGGCAGCATAACGCAAATTACGAAGATGAGTTGCCTTGTTGACTTCGAGCTTCGAGAGGTTCACCGCGTCGTCGGTCGATGTTTTGGACTGAGATGGATCGAGATTCAAAGCGTAGAAATAACGTTGTGTGTCGCGCAGAGTGAGCTCCATCGAACTCAATTGGAGGGCGTGATGCGGATGGGCAGGCGAAAAACGCAGAGTAGCACCCCCCTCGACCACCGTTTTACCGAGCCCAAAGGCGATGTTACAGATCCCCTCTTCGGGCGTTTCGTCGCCGATTGGGTAGAAATTGAGCGATCTAGCCACGCCCGATATGGTTGGCAGATACAATCCATCTTGCTCGGATCCACACATTTCTTGGATCACCACCCCCATCCGTTCTTCGCTCAACACGTTGCTCGTGGCTTCGATATACGACCTGGATGAGGCGAAAAAGACCGACGCATAGACAGATTTAATGGCACGCGACAAGAGCCGTAATTCGCGATCGGCATTCTCGCAACGAGGAACCATATAGGTCGAATAAATACCAGCAAAAGGCTGATAATGAGAATCTTCCAGCTTAGACGAACTACGCACAGCCAAGGGTCTGGTGACATTGCGCAGAAAAACACGCAACTCGTCGAGCAATTTGTCGCCCAAACGTGAACCGACAAATTCACTCAGAATTTCGCTATCCTCCATCGGTTCGGTTGCCACATATTGCAGCCCATTGTCGGCTATAAAACGCTCGAAATGTTCGGTGGTCAGAGCCAGCGTGCGCGGGATGGTGATCCGCACCCCGTCCCAAGCATCGTAGAGGTGATATTGCTCCAACATATTGCCGATAAAGGCCAGTCCACGCGCCTTGCCGCCCAGCGAACCGTTGCCGCTACGGGCAAAAGTGATATATTGATTGTAGGTGCGTGGGTCAAATTCGGCGATCACCCCTTGACCCATCGTGCGGCGATAGTCCTTGACAACACCCGCCAAGAAACGCCGTAGCAGAGATGGATCACCATCGAAATTCTCGACAAAAACACCTCTGATTTCGTTAGCAATGGCGAACAAACCACGAGAATAGAGCCATTTAGAAAAAATATTTTCACGCGAATAGTGCAGCAGCGTCTCCACGGGCATTGTTTCGATCGCATTTTGCAACGAACTCAGATCGCTGGCCACCGCCACCACTTCGCCCGTTATGTGGTTCACAAATTGGAAATCGCCAAAAGCCAGGCGCTTGCGAATAAAGTGTTCGATCTGGGTGAAGAGTGTTTTTGAGTTTTTGTCGATAAAGTCAGCGCCGATTTCGCACGCCTTCTGAGCCATCGCCGGATCTGACGATTGGAGCAGCAACGGAATGCGCTCGTCTTGGCTGCGGATCATAGTGCACAGATCGACTCCCGCCAGCGCACTGACCCCCTCGCCTTGTTCTTTGCTGAACGAGACATCCGAAATCACGCCCAACAGCCGCCGCCCATATTTATGATAAATTTCGAGCGCCTGGGTCTCGGTGCGAGCAAAAAGCACCTTGGGTCGAGCACGTTTACGCAACGTGCGTTGGGCGCTGTTGAGCGCTTCGAGCACCGTGGCGTTGGTTTGAGTCAGCACAATTTTATACAGGTCGGGCAAATAGGCAGAGTAAAAGCGTATGCTATCTTCCACCAGCATAATACCTTGCACCCCGTGGGTGAGCATATCTTCCTCGGCGTTCATCGCGTCTTCCAACATTTTGATGATTGCCAGCAACAGTTCGGCATTACCCTGCCAACCGAAGACATAATCGATGGCCGAGGTGTCCTCGCTCTCCAAACGGCGCGAAACTTCGTGCGAAAACGAAGTAAGAAGGACAAAAGGAATTTCGGGAAAATCGCGCCGAACTTTTTTCGACAGCTCAAAGGGCGACATCCCCCCGATATTGAACATCGAGATGATCAGATCGATCTGCACCCCATTGCCTAACATATCGATCACCGTTTGGGCATCGTCTACGCGTGTAAATTGCGGCGGATTGCTGAGCGACAACTCGGCATACTCGCTCTGGATCTGTGCCTCGATACGCCCATCTTCTTCGAGCGTAAATTGATCGTACGAACTGCACACGAGCAGTATGTGTGTGATACGTCGAGTCATTAATTGCTCTAAATTCAGAGTAGGCATCGATTTTTCCATTTTTTTTAATATATTTGTAAATTCGTCTTCTTGATACAAAAATATGAATAATTTTCAATTGATCGAGGTAAAAACTGCTTCACACATTAAACTTTTTCACTCTTTGGCTCGTGACATCTACAAAAACGACCCACATTGGGTGCAACCATTGGTCAGTGACATCGAACATATTTTCGATCCGCGGCACAATCAACTTTTCACCATTGGCGGCGGTGGCCAGGCTGTGCGCTGGATTGTACGCGATCTATCGACTGATAAGTTTGTGGGGCGCTTGGCGGCTTTTTTCAATCGCGAGAAGGTGGCGCTCGAAACATTGCCCACGGGCGGGTGTGGCTTTTTCGAATCAATCGACAATCCAATCGTGTCGCGTTTGATGTTCGACGCGGCACGTGAATGGCTCGCCGCGCACGGGATCGAAGCGATGGATGGCCCTATTAATTTTGGCGATCGGATGCAGTGGTGGGGTTTGTTGACCGAAGGATTCACCGAACCGCTCTATGCAATGCCTTATGCCAGACCCTATTACGCGGCGCTGTTCGAAGATTACGGTTTTCTGCCATATTTCAATCAGATCACTTATTTGCGTCCCTTTTACGCTGGCATCGAGTTGCCAGCTCCGGTGAAGGCCAAGGCCGAGCGTTTGGCCGAAAATCCGGAGTATTCGTTTCGCACATTCGACAAGAAGAATAAGCTGAAAATGGCGCGCGATTTCTGTAACATCTACAACAGTGGATGGGCTAAGATTCAGGGTGTCAAACCTTTGACCGAAGATAGCACGTTACAAATGATTAGACAGATGAGCCCTATCATCGACCCCGAAGTGTTGATGATGGCTTATCACAAAGATTTAGCCGTTGGTTTTTTTGTGATATTACCCGATATTAATCAGATAGTTAAATCTTTCAACGGTCGTTTTGGCCTGTGCGAAAAATTGAGGCTTCTCTACTCCATTCGCACCCACAAAATAACCCGTTTATCAGGTCTTATCTTTGGCGTTGCGGCTGAATATCAGGGCAAAGGCATCGAAGCTGGTCTGATTTATCAATTGGAACAATATATTATCAAACGCAAGGCCACCTCGCGCGTGCAATACGATAATTTGCAGATGGGGTGGATCGGCGACTTCAATCCCGTAATGATACGTATGTGCGAGAGTTACGTGCGCGCCACGCGTTATAAACACCATATCACCTATCGCTATTTGTTCGATCGCACGCTTCCATTCGAACGTTGCCCACGAAGAGGTTGATTATTTTTTGCAAATTAGAGACAAAAAAACTATATATTTGCGTTATATAGAAAAAATTATGAAAGAATCACTCAAACAAGCGGCGTTGCTCTATCACAGCGAACATCGCCCAGGTAAAATTGAAGTTATCCCAACAAAACCTTATACCAACCAGCACGATTTGTCGCTCGCCTATTCGCCTGGTGTGGCGGCTCCTTGTCTGGAAATCGAGAAAAATCCATCAGATGCCTACAAATATACAGCCAAAGGGAATTTAGTGGCCGTGATCAGTAATGGAACTGCGGTGCTTGGGCTGGGTAATATTGGCGCCCTGGCGGGCAAGCCAGTGATGGAGGGCAAGGGTTTGCTCTTTAAGATTATGGCGGATATTGATGTTTTTGACATCGAAGTCGATGCCACCGACATTGATGAATTTGTGCGCACGGTGCGTAACATCGCCCCTACTTTTGGCGGCATCAACCTCGAAGACATCAAATCGCCCGAATGTTTCGAGATCGAGCGACGACTGCGCGAAGAGTTGTCGATCCCCGTGATGCACGACGACCAACACGGCACGGCGATCATATCCTCGGCCGCGCTGGTGGGGGCTTTGGAACTAACCAATCGAAAAATTGAAGACATTCAAATCGTGGTCAACGGAGCCGGAGCGGCAGCCATCGCATCGGCCTCGCTGTACATCCATCTTGGTGCGCGGCGCGAAAATCTGGTGATGCTCGACAGCCACGGGGTGATCCGCACCGATCGCGAGAAGCTCAACCCCGAGAAACGTGCCTTTGCCACCTCGCGCGATATTCACACCCTCCAAGAGGCGCTGGTGAATGCCGATATGTTTCTCGGGCTTTCGAAAGCCGACATTTTGACGGGGGAAATGATCCAATCGATGGATAAAGATCCGATCGTTTTTGCGCTCGCCAATCCCGATCCCGAAGTGTCCTACGAAGTAGCGCAATCTTCGCGCCCCGATATTATTTTTGCCACCGGTCGTTCGGACTATCCCAATCAAGTCAACAACGTGCTCGGTTTCCCTTATATCTTCCGCGGAGCGTTGGATGTGAGAGCCACCCAGATCAACGAAGCAATGAAAATCGCTGCCGTGTATGCTCTGTCGGCCGTTGCTAAAATGGAGCCTCACCCCGATGTGATACGCGCTTATGGCGATCCAAGTATACATTTCTCGCGCGAGAATCTCATTCCCAAACCACTCGATCCACGTCTGATCACCGAAGTTTCGGTTGCCGTGGCGCGTGCGGCTATGGAGTCTGGTGTGGCGCAAAACCCAATCACCGATTGGCAAGCCTACCGCTCGATGCTCACCACACGCCGTAGCGAAGTGGTATGCGTGCGCTGTGTCTACGAACCGGTGGGCGACTAATAGGGGGAGCTTCTAAGAAGCTGTTTTAATTTCTTTCCAGCATTTTATTACCACTCTTTTCGTCCTCTTTTTCCGCTGATTTTTGATCTGTAGCCCACTACTATCTCGGCGAATCATCGAAAAAACAGCCTCAAAAATAGCAGTAATAAAATTTTGAAAACAAATTAAAACAGCTTCTAAGAAATTGGATTTCCACCCCGAAGCATTACCGTTGAAACCCAATGTATAATCCCCGAAAAAATGATCTCAATGATGATATTTCTGTTAACTTTACTCTCCATCGCTCTGGATTTTTATATCCTCCGACGATATTTATGGGCACGCCCTTGGCGAAAATTTGGTATAGGCTATGCCGTGATGGCCATCGGGATCAACCTCTCGGTCTTGGCGCTCGCCATTGTCTACAAATACGCCATCGCCAGCCCCTCGTTTATGCATATTGTGGTGTGGGTGATTTTTGTCTTTATGATCAGTATGCTTTCGCGCGTGGTTTTCGTCCTTTTTTCGCTCTTTGGATTGGCGTTGCACTCGGTGTGGAACGAACGGCAATTCCTGTTTTTCACCTACATTGGTGGCGCAGGGGCCTTGACCGTTGTGGGGCTGATGAGCTACGGAGCGGTGATCGGGCGTACCGAACTCAGAGTAGAAGAAGCAGCTGTATATTCCAACAAGCTACCCGCCTCCTTTGATGGTATGCGGATTGCCCTATTCTCGGATGTTCACCTTGGCAATTGGGGCGACAACCACACGGTGATCGAGCAGATGGTGGCAAAGATCAATGATCTCAAACCAGATATGGTGGTTCAAAGTGGCGATCTGATCAATATTGTCGATGAAGAGTTGACCCCCGACATTAAAAAAATTCTTTCGCGCATCGCCTCCCCAGTTTACGCGGTGCTTGGCAATCACGACTTGGGCTTTTATGTTTTCGACACCATAAGCCACAATCCCGATCGGATAGTGCGTAATTTGGTTGCCGCTCAACGTTCGATGGGTTGGACGGTGCTCGAAAACGAGAATCAGTGGATCCACCGTGGGGGCGACAGTATTATGGTTGCTGGGGTGACTTACCCCAACAATATATCGCACAACGGGTACAATTCGCGCGCCGGGGGTAGCGATCTGAGCCGTGCGATGCGTGGGTTGACGGCCGACAATTTCTCGATCTTAATTTCGCACTCGCCCAAGCTTTTCGATTCGGTGCCCGCCTTGGCTCGCCCCGACCTCACCCTCTCGGGTCACGTACACGCGATGCAGGCCAAAATCCAAATAGGTAACTGGAAATTTTCGCCAGCCAAGTGGCTATACCCAATGTACTCAGGACTTTATGTCGATCGTGGGCGCTATCTTTACGTGAATGATGGCATCGGATTTGTGCTCTACCCAATGAGAATCGGAGCCAAACCAGAAATCACAATTATCACTCTACATCGAGGCAAAAACATATAATGAGATGATTTTTTCTACTTTTCGCGTGCTGCTTGATCACGGTCAGCAGACCATTAAAAATCCTTCCGCGGTAGTTCTTGCGCCGCCCTTTCGCGGTGTACCTCGTTTGAAATCAGATGGTTTGACTCGTCAAACCATCGAGTCTTTGGCTAAGATTTGCCCTACCTCGGCGCTTAATTTTTCTCCTTTCACTCTTGATTTGGGGCGTTGTTTATTTTGCGGTGCGTGTGCCCGTTTAGCGCCCGACAACATCAGTTTCTCGACTGATTTTCGTATGGCTTGCACTCGGCGCGAGGCGTTGGTGGTTCATGCCGATCAAGATTGGGAGCCTTCCATTGTAGCTCGTGCCGAGTTATCCATCTACCGTCACGCTTTGAAGTTACGGTCTGTTGTGGCTGGTGGTGATGGGGCTAACGAGATGGAGTTGGATGCGGCTGGCAATGTAAATTTCGATATGCGGCGTTATGGGATTGATTTTGTGGCTTCGCCTCGTCACGCAGACGGTGTTGTTCTCACTGGTCCGATCACCACAAAGATGGCGGCGCCTTTGGCCGAGACATACCTTGCGATGGCGGCGCCTCGGGTATTGATTGCCGTTGGGACAGATGCCATTAGTGGGGGGATGTTTTTGGATTCTCCGATGGTAGATCGTTCTTTTTTGGATCATCACACTCCGGATTTATACATTCCGGGTCATCCGGCTCATCCATTAACTTTCATTGATGGTATTCGGCGGATGGTTCAGTCTAGTAATTGCTAGACACAACCAACTAGCAAAATCAACAAGCAAAAATAAAACTAAAAAGCTAGAAACAGTTTCGCAAACTGCTTCTAGCTTTTTTAGGCTCTTGTGATTTTTTCTAGCTTGTTCTACCTGCTCGAAATTATCCTAATCTTCGTCGGTGGATGTGTAAGCTTTGAGTAACTTATCCTGAACCTCGGCAGGTACTTGTTCGAATGAAGCAAACTTCATCGAATACGTAGCACGTCCCGATGTTAACGAGCTCAATGTGGTCGAATAACGATACATCTCAGCCAACGGCACCCGAGCCGTGAGAAGTTCGAACCCTTTGTCCGAAGACATTCCCTCGATCATCGCGCGGCGATTTTGTAGGTCGCTCATCACATCACCCAACTTATCCGAAGGCACAATCACCTCAACGGCATAAATCGGCTCCATAATCTTAGGTCCCGCATTGCGGAAAGCTTCCTTGAAAGCGTTGCGCCCTGCGAGCTTGAACGACAACTCGTTGCTGTCCACTGGGTGCATCTTGCCGTCGTAGACCACCACCCTGATGTCGCGCGCTCGCGAACCAGTCAGCGGCCCCTCTTCCATCTTTTCCATTATCCCCTTCAAAATCGCAGGCAGAAAACGAGCATCGATCGCCCCACCAACAATGGCCGAGCAAAAAACTAACTTACCACCCCATTCAAGCTCAATGGCTTCGGTCGATTTGATGTTGAGTTGCACGTCGCGCCCATCGATTTTATACTTGCCCGTGGTGGACATTCCCTCCACATAAGGCTCGATGATGAGCGACACTTCACCGAATTGCCCCGCGCCACCAGATTGTTTTTTGTGGCGATACGAAGCGGCCGCCATCTTGGTGATCGTTTCGCGATACGAAATGCGCGGTTGGAAAAATTCGATGTCTACTTTGTTCAAATTAGAGAGCTGCCACTTCAAAATATTGAGGTGATGCTCGCCTTGGCCTTGCAAAATACTTTGCTTCAATTCTTTAGAATATTCGATCAAGATCGTTGGATCATCGCTGCCTGCTTTGAGCAGTAGGTCGGTCATTTTTTCTTCATCTGTTTGTACTTTGGCCTTCACAGCGCAACGATAACGCGGTGCAGGGAAGCCGATAAGGTTGATTTTCCAGTCGGCGGTGCCCGAATTTAGCGTATGGTTGACCTTGGTTGATTTGAGTTTCACGGTGCAACCCAGATCGCCCGCTTCTAGTTGGGTGACCTTGGTGCGGTTTTTGCCAGCAATGGTATACAATTGAGTGATTTTCTCTTTTTGCCCCGTGGTTTGGTTGGTCAGTTCGTCGCCTTCCTTGACAATACCGCTGATCACGCGGAAGAAGCAGACCTCGCCCAAGTGCGGTTCGGCAGCTGTTTTGAACACAAAAATTGATGTCGCAGCCTCACTATTAGCCTCGACTTCGCCACCAGCTTGGGTGCGGAAATTAGGTGCTTTTTTGGGCCCAGGAGCTACGTTGATAATAAATTCCATCAAACGTTTGACCCCAATATCTTTCTTGGCCGACAGACAGAAAACAGGAACCAAATCGCGATTGGCCAGACCCACCTTCAATCCAGAACGCATTTCGTCTTGGGTGAGAGTCCCTTTTTCGAAATAAAGTTCCATCAGCGCCTCGTCATTTTCGGCCGCCGCCTCCACTAGTGTATTGTGCAATTCGGCCGCACGTGCCATCTCGCTTTCGGGAATATCAAATTCATCGCGCACCCCAGTATCGCCCTTGAAACGATACATTTTCATCATCAGCACATCGATGAACGAGTCGAAATCAGGCCCTGGATTCAACGGATATTGAACCACTACTGGCTTGGCTTCCGAACTGACAAATATCGATTCGAGAGTTGAATCCCACTGAGCCTTCTCGCTGTCGAGCGCATTGACGGCAATGATGACCGGTTTTTCGTGGCGACGAGCGTAACGAGCTTGGATCTCGGTGCCGACCTCGAAGCCATTTTGCGCATTGACGAGCAACACCCCAACGTCTGCCACTTTGAAGCTCGAAAACAAAGCTCCACAAAAATCATCAGAACCTGGCGTGTCTATAATATTTAGTTTGTGATCTAGATATTCGGTATAGAGCAATGTCGAAAAAATAGAGCGTTTGTATAGGTGCTCCACATCTGAATAATCAGATAGTGTACTCTCGGTTTCTACTGTTCCGCGGCGTTCGACCACTTTGCCTTCATAGGCCATTGCTTCGGCTAGTGTTGTCTTGCCGCTACCTGAGTGTCCAAGCAGGACGATGTTCTTGATGTCAGAAGTTTGGTAATTTTTCATGATTCAAAGGTGTTTTAGACCCTAAATATAAAAATAATTTTCCGATTCTACAAACTAAACAAAATTATTTGATTGTTTGTTGATCGAAGAGTAAAAAACTTGTAAGCCGCTTAGGCTGGTACGTAACATTCGAGCACCACTCCTTTGCCCTTGATGGTCAGAGAGTCGATGGCCGCAGGGATGAGCACTGTTTCGCCACATTTGATACTTTCTTTGCCTCCGTTTTCGCACTCAATGGTGAGTTGCCCTTCGGTGCAAATATAGATCACAAAGGAGTCGGTAAGCGCATAATCACGTGTCAACGAGCCATCAATCGAGGTGATGGACGAAGCAAAATATTTGCACGATTGGATACCAACCGCCTTGCCTGTGACAGCCGTTTTGGTGACTTGGTAATCGTGACGTTCGGTGAAATCGATAGCGTCGAGCGCCAGATCGGTATGCAATTCGCGCGCCTTGCCCTGGCTGTCCACTCGATTAAAGTCATAAACGCGATAGGTGATGTCGGATGTTTGTTGAATTTCGGCCACCAGCAACCCGCGCCCGATGGCGTGAATAGCCCCAGCGGGAATAAAAAATGTATCTCCGCGGTGCACTTCATATCGATTAAGCAACTCTTCGATCCGCCCAGAATTAAGATATTCTAGATATTTCTCACGCGTAACAGGTTGATTGAAACCTAGATAAAGCGAAGCGCCAGGCTCGTGATCCATCACATACCACATTTCGGTCTTGCCCCACGCCTTGTGTCGTTCCATCGAGAGCGCATCGTTGGGGTGGACTTGGATCGACAAATTGTCGTTGGCATCGATGAGTTTGATGAGCAACGGAAATTCGATACCGAAGTTATCGAAAACTGAATCGCCAACCAGGTCGCCCATATAAATTTCGGTTAATTCTTCGAGGGAATTTCCTTTCAGATTACCGTTTTTGACCACCGACACATCCCCTTCCACGCCCGAGAGTTCCCAACTTTCGCCGATCAACTCTTCGGGTGGTAGGTGCTTACCTAAAATGGTTTCTAATTTACGCGCACCCCAAAGGCGCTCTTTGAATAGGGGTTTGAATTTTAGTGGATAGAGCATAGTTCCAGAATATTTTGTCAGACAAATATACAAAAAATTCTGGAATTTTTGACAATACTTCTACGCTGCTAAATTTTTCCGCTATTAAGAAGCTGTTTGAAATTCATTCAAAAGTTTTGTTAAGGCCCTTATTTGCCCCTATTTTCACCTATAAAATCCTCATTTACCCCGGTAAATTCCGGTTTTACAGGTAAAAATATGACCAAAAATGACTCATAACAAATTCAATGAACAAAATTCAAACAGCTTCTTAGTTCTGGTAATATTTCAAACTCATATCGAGGCTCTTGATTTGGTGGGTCAGCGCTCCGACCGACACAAAATCTACACCGCACTCGCCGTAAGATCGTAGTGTCGAAAGAGTTATACCGCCCGAACTCTCGATCTGGGCTCGTCCTCCTATTTTCTCAACGGCAAGTCGTGTGTCTTCGATCGAAAAATTGTCGAGCATCACCCGATCGGCACCCCCAGCGGCGAACACTTGGTCGATGTCGGCCAGCGAACGAACTTCGATCTCGATTTTCAGCTCTTTGCCTTTTTCTTTCAAATATTTACGCACCCCGCCGAGCGCCGCCGCGATGCCGCCCGCAAAGTCAATATGGTTGTCTTTGAGCAAAATCATATCGAAAAGCCCCATACGATGGTTCTCGCCGCCGCCGATTTTGACGGCCATTTTGTCCAGCACACGCATCCCAGGCGTGGTCTTACGGGTGTCGAGCACGTGGCAATTCAGCCCCTCCAATTCGTGGGCATAGATAGCCGTTTGGGTCGCCACGCCGCTCATACGCTGCATAATGTTGAGCACAATTCGTTCGGCTTGGAGCAAGGAACGGGTGTGCCCGCTCACATAAAAAGCCACGTCGCCAACTTTGATTGGCGCACCGTCGGCCAGGCGCTCGTCAAAAACAACGTCCGCATCTAAACGCTTGAAAACACGCTTGGCGATCGCCACGCCAGCCAGCACTCCGTCTTGTTTGACAAGTAGTTGCATCACTCCGCGGCTATCTTGGGGTATCACAGCGAGCGATGTGTGGTCGCCGTCGCCAATATCTTCAGCGATGGCCAATTCGATGAGCGTATCAATATATTTATCCATATTGTAGGTCTATTTTAAGTGATAGTAAATGAATTTTATCTATTACTTAGCTTAGCAAAAAGGCTACTGAGCGACACTTCGCGAGCCACAATGGCGGGCAGATCGGCAATTGCCACACGTTCTTGCGCCATCGTATCGCGGTGGCGGATGGTGACACAATGATCATCCAGCGAGTCGTGATCGACCGTCACACAGAGCGGCGTTCCGATTGCGTCTTGGCGACGATAGCGCTTGCCGATCGAATCTTTCTCGTCATATTGAACATTGAAATCGAAGTTCAACATATCCACAATCGAGGCGGCAAGTTCGGGCAGCCCATTTTTCTTGATCAGCGGCAAAATAGCCACCTTGACCGGAGCCAGCGGAGCGGGGATGGCCAGCACCACACGCTCTTCTCCATTGTCGAGAGTCTCTTCTTTATAGGAAGCGCTGAGCACTTGCAGGAACATACGATCGAGCCCGATCGAAGTTTCCACCACATAAGGCACGTAACTTTCGTTCTTTTCGGTGTCGAAATATGTGATTTTCTTGCCCGAAAATTCGGCGTGGCGGCTCAAATCGAAATTGGTACGCGAGTGGATCCCCTCGACCTCCTTGAAACCGAACGGAAATTCATATTCGATGTCCGTTGCCGCGTTGGCGTAGTGAGCCAACTTGATGTGGTCGTGGAAATGGTAGTGCTGGTCGCCAAAGCCGAGCGCGCGGTGCCAACGCATACGGAAAGCTTTCCAATGTTCGAACCATTCGAGCTCAGTGCCTGGGGCTACAAAAAATTGCATCTCCATCTGTTCAAATTCGCGCATACGGAAGATAAACTGACGAGCCACGATCTCGTTACGGAAGGCCTTGCCAATCTGCGCGATACCGAATGGGATCTTCATACGCCCCGATTTTTGGACGTTTAGGAAGTTGACAAAAATCCCTTGGGCGGTCTCGGGACGTAGGTAAATAGTTGTTGCTCCGTCTGTTGCCGCGCCAATTTGGGTTTGGAACATCAGGTTAAACTGGCGTACATCGGTCCAGTTGCGAGTGCCGCTGATGGGGCAGACGATCTCGCACTTTTCGATCAGCGCCTTGACCCCAGCCAAGTCGTTGGCCCCGAGCGTGCGTGCCATTTCGGCCGTCACTTCGTCGATTCGGGTTTGGATCTCTTGGACACGGGCGTTGGTGGAGCGAAACATTGCCTGGTCGAAATTCTCGAAACGTTTGGCCGCTTTTTCTACCTCTTTGGTGATTTTAGCCTCTTCTTTGGCGAGCCAATCTTCGAGCAGCACATCGGCGCGATAGCGTTTTTTGCTGTCTTTGTTGTCGATCAGCGGGTCGTTGAATGCGCCCACGTGACCCGAAGCCTCCCACACGCGGGGGTGCATAAAGATCGAGGCATCGATCCCCACAATGTTGTGGTGGAGCTTGGTCATCGAATCCCACCAGTAGCGTTTGATGTTGTTTTTAAGCTCGACCCCCATCTGGCCGTAGTCGTAGACCGCTGCCAGACCGTCGTAGATCTCGCTGCTAGGGAATATAAAACCGTACTCTTTGCTGTGGGCGATGAGTTTCTTGAATAATTCGTCCTGTGTCATTGTGTTTTGCTTTTATAGAATTATGGTGACTTTTTGAAAATTGTTTTTTCGTCGTTGAATCTCGGATCGATAAAATCATCATTTACGGTGAGTAAACTTCGGTTTTTCGACCTGATTCGCCTTGGAAATCTAATTTTCAGAAGTCCTCCTATTATAATCAACCACAAAGTTAAAAAAAATATTGTAGATTGGTGATCTAAAACGAAAACGAAACAACGAATTGAGCTATTTCTCCACTTGCGATCTGCGATTACAAAAAAATCAAAGTAATATCTTGCTGTGATGACTTTTTTCGTGGAATTGAGAAACTGTTTAATCTTGTTCATTGAATTTGTTACGAGTCATTTTTGGTCATATTTTTGCCTGTGAAACTGGAATTTATGGGGGCGAATAAGAACCGTAACAAAACTTTTTAATAAATTAAACAGCTTCTGAGTAGGTAATCCAAAAAAAAGCATAAATTTGCACCGTACATCTAAACGATTAAATTAAACAGAAAAGATGAAAAAACTTGTTCTAATGCTAGGTGCCGTTTTGATGATGGCTATGGCTACCTCTGTTAATGCTAGCGCCAATTGTGCGCAGATAGGTTTGGCTCAAAAGCCAGCCACCGCTAAATGCGAAAAACAAAAAGCTGCTAAATGTGGCAAATGCACCAAGCCGTGTGCCGCCACTTGCAAAGATTCGTGCTGCTGCGCCAAGAAGGCCGACTGCCCTAAAAAAGCTGAGTGCGCCCAAAAACCGTGCTGTGATTCAGTGAAAAAAGCGAATTGCCCTAAAAAGGCCGACTGCCCTAAGAAAGCAAACTGTCCTAAAAAAGCTAAATGTCCTGTGAAAAAATAGTTTCACAGTTATTTTTCAAATCAAAAAAGGCTGTCTGAAAACGCAAGTTTTCAGACAGCCTTTTTTGATATTTTCTGAGGAAATAATTTGGTAGTTCGGGATACTTGTTGTGCCTTTAATATGTTATCTAACAAGTACTTACGATGAGATTCGATTTACTTAGATTTTACGGATTTTAATCCGTCATACAAAGCGCCTGCCCAAAAATTTCTAAGTCCAAAACCTTTAGCCTTTCCTTTAAATTCCTTTTCTGAAATAATTTCTTTGCTCTTTCCATCGAATATAACGACAGTAAATGTCCCCATATTGGTGCGCTTGTTAAGTTCTTTTGCAACAAGAAGAAGAGCAGTTCCTTCTGTGGTGGGATATGTTTCTATTATCTCTTTTAATGGTACTCTAATCTTTTTAGTGTCCTTGAATTTGACATCTTCAAGTGCGCTCACACGGCTCGTAGCGTGCTCAACATCCACTGACACAACATCAAGTTTTAAGAACTTGACAATGTCGAATTTATCCTGCTCCGAAACAAGCAAATGATTAATACCACCAAAGGCGGTCATAAACTGATCCTCTGTTTCGGCTGCACCCACAACATTTACATCAGAAAAATCGATACCATAAAAATCAACTTTAACAGTCTCTTTGTTGTTCTTGTTTTGAGCTTGTCCAATGGTTACAAAAAGCATTGCAACAGCAAATAATAAAATCTTTTTCATTTTCATTTTTATTTTAAGTTTAAGTTTAAGTTAGTTACGCAAATCTACGAATTTAATCTGTTTTCGGCTAATTGCAGGCATCTGTTTTTTTGAAATTAAATCAATCGATTCAAAACAGATCTCAGGGGCAACTCGTACCTTCGAGCGGAATAGATCTTTGATCTCTTTTTCAAAGCTTTCGTCACATCTGACACTTCCAACCCTGATAACTATCTGATCTGTTCCTAATTCTCCAGTATACACCTCTATTATATAATTTTTAATGTCGGATACATTATCCAATATCTCATAAAGAGCTGAAGGATACAGCGTCGTGCCTTTGTATTTAATCATTTGACCTTTACGCCCAAGCACCGAACTTAGTCGAAGTGTATTTCTACCGCACGAGCAAGCCGAGCGATTCCCAATACAAATATCTCCTGTTTTGAACCGTAGTAGCGGCATACCTCTCACTCCGATGGTTGTTATAGTAACTTCTCCCAGCTCTCCATCTGCGACCGGGTTGTTATTGTCATCGAGAAGCTCTACAATTATCAGGTCAACGGGCGTATGTCCCCCGCAATGATGACTGCACTCGGTAAATGAACTTTGCATTTCGGTTGACGCATATGTTGAAAACAGCTCTAATTCGGGCCATTCGGTCGAGATTCTCCGCCCCAACTGATTTAATTCTCCTTGCTGCGTTCTGAGTGACTCGCCGATACAGATTGCTCGTTTGAGCGATGAGTTGCGAAAATCAATGTTGTTGTTCTTTGCAAACTGGATCAACTTAATCAAGAATGATGGCACAACGATACACCCGGTAGGATGTATTCTGCTAATGGTGTCCCATTGCAATTCGGGAATGCCATTACCCACTCTGACAACGCCACATTTAAGTTCTCTTGCCCCAAGAAAATAGGCAAGACCAGCCATAAATCGTTTGTCGATAGTGGTCATCAGTTGTAAAATATCATCCGACGAACACCCTGCCGTAGCAAAAGAGAGCGCCTCGTTATACGCCAACCTACTCAGATCCGAGTCCGATAGCGCAAATGTAACGGGGTCGCCAAGGGTGCCCGATGTGGTGACATAATCAATAATCTCAGCTATTGGAGTAGCAATAAAATCACGATTATAAAGCTGCAAATCAGACTTTGTTGTTACGGGAAGTCGATGTAAATCCTCGAGCGTGCGAATCGTATCAGGATCAAGACGATTCTCTTCAAACATTCGTCTGTAAAACGGAGAGTGCTGCCACATATAATGCACCTCTTCAATAAGTCGTTCTTGTTGAAAACGGCGAATTGATTCACTATCTGAAAATTGTATTTGCGAATTTCTATTCATCTTCTCTCTGCTTTAGTTTCTCGATATCCTCCCTTGTCCCTCGAGAAGGGATAATGCACTTCAATGCACGGCCATACATATCCACAGCCTCTTGCTTCAATCCTTGTGAGGCATAGTAGTCACCCAGCAGGCGGTAAGTGTAGTAATGGTTGGGGTTGATAGATGTAAATGCGTTGATATATTCTTTGGAGAGCTGCCCCTTCTCGCTTATAACACGTTTTATCTCCTTTGTTTTCTCACGATAGCTTATTAAAATGGGGTAATCACGTAGCATAAATAAAGAATCTGCGGCCAAATCAAACTCACTCTCACGACAAGGCAATGAAGTCCCATCAAAGAACCCTTTAAGATCATAACAGACAACTTTACCCGACTGCCACGGGGTGGTTGACACCCACATTAGCCCTTTGGTAGGCATAAATATGACTGAGTGGTGTGCGATGGATTGATTGACAGACATCTCGTTGCCAAGGCCCATATCTGCGTCTTCAAGATAGAGCCTATTCCTCAAAACGTCCATCGCTCGACTATAATTTATTGGTTGAGACTTTTTGATAAGCTCATCTATTCTATTGTAGCGAAATCGGCTATCACTCTGTTTAATGTTTTCGACATTATATTCATCCTGTGCAAATTCTGGCGATTGGAAATGGTTGGTACAGATCAACAACTCGCCATCGGGAGTGTAAAGAGCTGTTTGCTTTGGCGTTTTTTCGATCACGACAGCTCTGTTGTCATTAGCCGAACCGATTAGGATTGACTCGCTGACAAAAGTCTGCGCTCGTTGTGCAATATCATAAGCCTGCTCTATGTTTTGAGCATACTGCAAAATTTCTCGGGTTAGAATAGAGATTGGCATAGCAGCAGAGGTCGGAATCGATCCTTTTGCAGCGTTGATGGTAACGGTCAATCCCTTTTCGTTCATTCCTGACAACACTCCAATCATTCCCGCCCAACCCACACTGGCGTAACGGAATCCGCTGTCGGGCGCGGCAAAGGTGATAAGTTTGTTTTTGGCAAAATCATCGCCCACATAAAAATCAAAATTACGCCCCACAACCATTTCACCATCTTCACTTGTAGCTCCCCATGCGGCAAACGAACTGCAACCAACAAGCATATATTGTTGCATAGTATGCCCAATGTCGTGCGCTCCGTGATAGTTGAGTTGCCGCTCATAAGGGGTGCCGATAGCATCGTAATCGTGAGTACAGAACTCAGACATTGCCATTATTTCGTTACGGTATTCATCGGGCACATATTTGCCCATATTTCGATTGAAGATGATAAGAAATGTTCTCAGAACACTCAAATAGCTATCCGAGGGTATGATTTCTCTAATCTTATTAATGAATACATCCTCTTGATATTTCATCAATTCACTCGTGAGAGCACCCTGACGTGCTCCGCGCTCCTGTCCCGATCCCTGAACATAGAGTTCCCAAAGTCCACAACTGTCTTGTCTGAGATAAGAGTTCCCACACAAGAGTGTGTCTCGACGATGATCGAGAACGTAGTCCGATGGATTTATTGTTAGAGGTGGCTCCCCCATATCAGCACTCAGATAGAGCCCAAACATTATAACAACAGGAATTAAGAACAGCCCCAACAGAATCCATAACGATATTTTTATATATTTTTTCATCTGAGAGCCTGTTTGAAGATATTTGATATAAAATATCGATTATCAGTTGTTTTGATTGACAATTATCGTGTGCCTTTGTGGCTATCAACACCTTGAAGTCATATGACCGCTATCCAATCAACCTTATCGAGAGGTCAGTATGGTGCAATATTACGAATAATAAATGACAAACGCAAAAACGCACAGCTTCTTATACATTCCCTATTTTTTTAGCCAAATATTCTGTTCCGAGCAACTCAGCGCAGGTTTTGGCGGCGGTGAGTGTTACACCTAACGCGCCGTGCACATTAAGATTTTGCCCCGTAAGAAACAAGTTATTCAATTTGGTGCGTGTTGGCAGCAAGGTAGCTATCGTTGTTCTATAATCCTTCAATATTCCATACGCCGACCCCTGCGGTGTGCCTGTATAGTGCTGATAGGTCAGTGGGGATGCAGAACAAACGGACTCAATAGAAGATCTAATACGCGGGCAGAACCGAGTGGCTTGGGCGATAATATTCTCGGTAATTTGAGCTTTCAGGTCATCATATTGGCGGCCCCTACTACCTAACGATGCTGTTTGCCATTGGTCAAAAATAGCGTTATTAATAGGTGACATAAGAGTTACCACATCGCTATATTTTGTGTTGTGATTTGCCAATTGAGTACTCAACATAATTAATTTAGGTACTAAATCTGGCTGATCGAGTACTGTATCCCACACATCACCCGAGTGATAATAATAATAGTTTTTATTGCAATAAGGGAAACTATTAGGCTTCATAAGCAGGTATACCGAAAAAAGACCTGATGTGTTGGGCAATAAATTAAGTCTCGACTTATAGGCTTTTTTTATCACCGGCGTTGCGCCGACCATTGCAAAGGTAGATGCCGGATGAATATCCGAAATGAATTGTTTGGCATAAATTTTCTCACCATTTTCTAATTCGACACACTTAACATCTGCCGCTTGAACCTCTATCCGAACCACCTTCGAGCGATTGAGCACCACACCGCCATTGTTGGTAATCTGCCGAACCAACATATCTGCCACATTTTGTGTGCCGCCCACAAAACGATATGAACCCTCTATGTTAGAGTGGTTTATCATAGCGTGGTGATATAGGTTGGCCGATTGGTAGGTGCCCCCATAGAGAACGTTTGTGCCAGCCAAGATGTTTCTCAATACAGGGTCGCAGACACACGAATCAATAAACTTAACAGCTGAAACACCTAAATTTTCAATGCCGCCCGAAGAAAACGCACCTGATTGATGTACGTCTGTGGCAATAGACGAACCGATTTCTCTGATTTTTTTACAATATTGTTTTATGCCTTGCTCCTGGGTAGGGAAAAGTGCCGTAAGCGACCCCATAAAATTGTCATAACCTTGGTGATAACCATACGCCGCCTCACTGCCCAGATTGATCACATCAAACTCATCATCTAACTTGACAATATCTAATGAGTCGAAAATGCCGAAGTACTTTAAGTATTGCCGCATAATTTGCCCCTCACCCATACTACCCATATAATGGATTCCGGTATCTATGCTCCTTCCGCTACGACTAAATGACTGGAAGCAGCCGCCAAAAACAGCAGACTGTTCCACTATACAGACCTTATAGCCCTCCTTGCTGAGTATAACTCCGCATTCTAAGCCTCCGAGTCCACTGCCTATTATGACCACATCAAATCTATTCTCCATATTCTTGTCTGTTTGGTTTGAGTACAAATAGTGTATTACTATTATGTTTGTTGCACTCAACAATCTCTAAACTCATATTGTTGAGTTGTGCAATGTTTTCAATTTGCTCTTTTGACAAGAAACAAAGAGGACCCTTCGTTTTATTAAATTTAATGATCCGTGTCGACCATTTTTCACTCTGCTCGGTATGCGTATGACGCTCTTTGATCGAGCTATCACCATCACGGATCAGCAACACACCACCCTCACTCATTCGGTCAATACACATCTGAACCACTCTGTTCTGAGAATCCCGATCAATGTAATGTAGCACATCACTAATCACATAACCATCGGCAGCAGGAATATCAAAATTACAAATATCGGCGTGGATAAAGTTTATATTATCATTTTTAGAGAAGCAGTTGTTCGCAAGAGCAATCTTCTGTTGGTCATAATCAATACCCGTAACACGTCGGCTGTCGGACAACATCGCAACCATATAACTCATCGCCCCATACCCACACCCAAGGTCAACTATATGCCCCTGGCGAGGGAGTAATCTGTCATACGTGTCATACCATTTTTCCATACGTAGTTTAACCCTCATATACCACTCCAACACGGGCCCTTTGTAGGTGTAGTTTTTAATTATCGCATCTCTGAAATAAGGGTTACTTGTGCGGTTTAGTTCTTCATACAGGTTGTGATACTCTGCTTTAAAATATCGAGTTATGCTCTTTGCGCGAGCCTTGTAGCCTTCGCCATATTCGGCAGAGTCAAAGGCAATGCGCGGCAATATCTTAGAGACCAACAACCCGTGTTTTATGTATAGCGGTTGCCGCTTAGAGGATACCAACCCATTGCCATAAATCAAAATAGGTAGAATGTCCAATTTCAGATATTCGGCAAGGTAGAATGCCCCTTTGTGAAAGCGTTTAATCTGGTTGTCGGGCGAACGCGTCCCCTCAGGAAAAACAATAACACTATAACCATCATTAACTTTATCCCTCAACGACTCGGCCAACTCTTGGTAACCATTCTCGGTGTGATAAAAATCGAGGTAGCGCACTATTTTGCCAAAAAACGGAGAGCGCCACACCCAGCCATTAGTTACCATCACCAATTTACGATGTAATCCAAGTAGAATCAAAATGTCAATAAATGATTGGTGGTTGGCTATGATTATAGCTGGCTTTTTGAATGTCTCACCAACTTGATTGATATTAACCATCTTGGTTGTCACCATCGCCCTTAGAAAAGCGTGAGTAGACCAGCTCGTAATGTTGCGTATCAACCCTTTGCGTCGCTTCCGACTAATGGGGACCAGAAACATTCCTCCGATAATAAATTGTATCGCAAAACAACCAAACAAAAACAGACCAAAAGCATATATTGTATTAAGTAATCCCATAATCGTGTATGGAAATCCCCCCTTTGTGCTTTGCGAGGTAATCAGCGCTCGGAACAGATAAGGTTGAATAGTATAAGAGACTAAAACCACTACTATAATGCCAACCAACGATATAATGCCCAATGATTTCATTGCAGGATGCTCCGCAAACATCAAAGCCCCCATACCGACAACAATAGCAAAAGCCGAAAAGAAAATGGCTGTATTATGTTGCTGCAAGACATTGGTTCGATCCCTGTATTCACTTTGCAGCCCATCAATAATGAAGATGCTAAAATCGTCTCCAATACCAAAAATGAAAGTGGATAGAATAATGGTAACAATATTAAATTCGATACCTAATATCGACATTACACCCAAAATAATAACCCAGCTCACTAACATCGGCATAAAGGCCATCAGAGCCAGCTCCAAACGCCCGTAGGAGAGCAACAGAACAAAAAATATCAAAAAACCTGAGATATACAGAATCAAATAGAAATTCTCGCTCACATCTTCGGCCATCTTACTGGCAAAAAAAGCTCGATCGACAGCGATGGAACCACTCTGCGCCGAAATAGTATCGTATATAGCTGATTTTAAACTATCTGTCAGCTTTACTTGTGCAATAAACGATGTAAGGCGCTCGCTTGGCGAGATCCAATCCTGAAACAATTTCACCCCTTCACTATCCTTATCATAGCCTAGCGTATGATACTCTCGCTTGAGAATAGATTCAAAATCGACATAAGCATTCTTGTCAAAGCCTAGCTGATCGGCACTACTATTGATGGCCGCCATAACCTCGGTGCGACGTTCAGGTGTCCAGAAACTGTTCCATCTATCAAGTCTAGATCTTTGGACGGAATCAGAAACAACAAACCGACGAACCGACGAAAATGAAAGAATATCGCCCTCGGCTTGGAGTGAATCTAAGATCGAGCATAGTTTGTTGTACTCAATGGCCGCATCATTACTCTGCTCGGACGATGAGATAAACAAGACCGTTGATTGATCTGCCTTGTCGTCCATAAATGAATTTAGCCTCAACTCAGCCGCTTGAAGATGGGGCGCATTGTAGTTGAGCTTCATCATATTACTATCGAAGCTCACTTGGTTGAAAAACAGTGCACAAACCAATGTTGTGACAACAATCAATAAAATGAGTGGTCGGTTTCTATCCAAGCGAGTATTAGATACGCGATATACAAAATCCAATAATTTACTATCGGCACTCTTGTTGATGGATTTAGTATTCAGAAAATGCGGCAGAAAGATAAGTGCAAAAAGTGTTGTGCCAATGAGAGTCAAGGCCGAGAACAATCCAAAATCTTGCAACAACATAGAGTTCGTAAGCAGTAACCCTGCGAAGGCACCAATGGTGGTGATGCTGCCTATGGTAAGTGGGTATGCCAACTCGCGAATGAGCTGCCTCATATCTGTGCAGTGGTTAGAGTGAGAGAGCATATGTATAGAGTAGCTGAAGGCAATCCCAAATATAATGGAGCCCGAACCTACTGCAATTAAAGATATTGACCCTTTAAGCAGATATATTAGTGACAGAGCAAACAGAGCACCGAAAAGAGGAGGAGTCAAAACCAAAAATATGCTATACTTGTTCCTAAACAAAAGAGTCAGGAAAACCACCACTATCAAAATAGCAATATTGAGAGTCACCATACTGTCGAACTTAATCTGACGAGCATTATACGATGCCACCGCATCGGCACCAAAATATTCAGGCAACACAGTGGGGTAGCTCTCTTTGCTTTTTTCTAAAGAGTTTTCGATGATGTCGATTAGCTTATCCTTGTCGCCACCGTTCATCTTGGCGTATGGTTGTATGTAACAAATTAAAGTCTTCTCGTCTTTGGAAAAGATATAATCATCCACCATCTTATAGTTAAAGTTGTTGCCCATATTTTGCAACTCCTTCAACACCTCGCCGCCTAATGAGAGAGGATCTTTATAGACTATATCCGCAATATAACCACCTATGGGCGAGAGAAGGTTGTTGTAATTTTGCTCCATCCGAGCCGCTATAACACGAGGATTGGTGAGTGAATCTAACCGTTTGTATTGGGCATCATCCATAAAAATCGGCAGATTGTCATACACAAAGTCCGACATCTGCCCTATAATAGAGTCATTAACCCCCAGTGTTAGTTGCGCATTCTGAGAGAAAAATTTATGTGCAGTTATCTCCTTCTTGAAATGTTCAGCCACTTCGATCAACTCATCAAGGTCACCACTATCACTGGTGGAGCTAAACATAACCACAAATTTATCTTTTGCTTTAAGGTTGTCAAATATATGAGAGATGTTTTGTTGTTGCTTTGGGAAAAAGCTGGTAATATCTTCGACGTAGCTTACCTGCATCGCGGCTATTGCCATCACAGCAATGCTCCCTACAAGCATCAACCACATAAGAGGTTTGCGACAAGACAAAAAGTCAAATATATTAATAAAAAAGTTACCCATTTGTTTTGTGTCTGAATAATAAAAGTGAAATAAAGGTTATCACATAGGCTGCCGTGCCGCAAATGACGGCAAATGCCATAGCTCCATAGACGTATTGAAATAGATCTTCATAGACCGTCGTAAATGAGATAGAAGAGAGGCTTAAACTAGCATCTGAACCTAACAGAAGCGCTCCAACATAGAAACTGCCATATAGAATAAATGGTATCATTGGCGGAATACTTATATTAGAACTGATGACCGTCAGCACGGTGTTGAGCCGTAGCAGATGTGCCGTTATCCCTGCCACAATCATCTGGTAGCCCCATATGGGAACTATACCAAAAAACACACCCAACCCAATCGAGGCTGCCACGTGGTGATGCGACTCTTGTGTGTGGGTGATATTGTCTCGTATAAAAGATTTGATATTCTCTTTTGTCACTAGTTTTATACACTTCCACGGATAGTAAACCAATAGCGCCAGGATGACCAACACGCTGTTGAGAATACTTATACGAGTAAAATCTCTCAACGGTTTGAAGTGCGAAATGCGCTCTGCGATTGGGGGGTAATAGACCTGTATCGGGATATTGTAGACCTTGACACCCTTCCACGCCGCACGCACTATCACCTCTACTTCGAACTCATATCTGTTGGACATAAAGCGCATATCCCCTATTTTGCGTATCGGATAGAGCCTAAATCCCGACTGCGTATCACTCAATCTATTGCCCGTCTCGACGCGATACCAGAAATTAGAAAATTTATTGGCAAAGGTGTTTTTTGAGGGCATATTATCAGCCGTGAGATTGCGTGCTCCGATGATCAGTGAATCTGGATTGGCGGCAATTTCGTTTGCGAAATTTGCTATATCGCTAGCATAATGCTGCCCATCGGAATCTATCGTAAGAACATAGTTGTAACCATTCTCTATGGCATACTGGAACGAACGACGAATGGCATAGCCCTTACCTCTGTTGGGCGAATAGCAAATATGCGGCACATCAAGAGATTTGAGTCGCTCGGTGGTCGCATCGGTCGAACCATCGTTAACCACCAAAATATGGCCGCTGAATTGCTTCACCTGGGTGATCAACTCGGCCAGTGTCCCCACATTGTTATATGTAGGCACAACAACAAGTATCTTCTGCTCGTCTATTATCTGTTTGGTTGGGGCCATTATAGTAACGTTGCTTTAAGTTTCATCATCGTTACGCCTGCCGCGTGAACCGTGGCAACGACATTCATTTGATCTTCGATCGATTTTAGCGTAAGGCTCACCTCCACTGTTTTATGGCTTGAAGGGCTAATGGCCGATAGAAATTTACACTCTTTTATATAATCATATCTAACGCTATGCGACAACGCATCGGCCAAACACTCCTTAATCATACTCATCGTACAAACTCCTGGCACGATAGGCCTCTGCGGGAAATGTCCGCAAAAAACAGGATGTAGAGCATCTATCTCGGCACTATACAAAAATGTCTGTTCAACTTGCGAAACTCTCGTTATCTTAAATACTCTGTTCATAGTTTTATTCGGGTTTGAAATATGAACTATTAATCTTTTGGTTTAGTTTTTTGTTGACAAAGCGATATTCTGTATATCCACCCGTACTCTCCTCTATGCGGAGCTCATTGAGAGTGATGTTCGCCTTGTCGAAAAGCATTCTCATGCCACTAATATATTTTTTTACACGCCTATCGGTTGGTGAAAGCACAACTTGATAGCCACCTTCGGTTTTCGTTACACTCATATCCCACCCACGCCCCAATTGGCTAACATTGCCCGACATACACGCCTGCATCATAAACGAAATCTGAGCCATCATAGGGTTAGACGAAGCGTCACTGGTCAGCTTTCGACCATTAGCTACAACGGTAAACAGATCTCCATTCATCACAATTTTATCGCCTTTGGGTTGGGCGTATATCAGCGCCATTAATCCACTATTGTCATACAAAAATTGCCCGTAATTTTCAATAGGTTTCTTTATGTTTTTCACCTTTTTTATTTGGGTGAAATCACAACTTATAGTGCTGTTTTTACTGCTTACACTCTCCAACTTAGCTTTAAATTCTTGCACGACATCGTTCGTCTGGGCATTTGAAAACAGAATACTCAGACTGAAAATTATCGTAATTACACCTTTAATCATATCTATTTTGCGTCAAAAAGTTCATTAATGGTAATTGACCGAAGCCCTTTGCTTTGCATCTGAGACAAAATAGCATCGAGTAGTGCTTCGGCCCCATCTAAATTATCGTGTAGAAGCACCACGCTACCGGTCTTCAATTTGCGAGTTACGCGACTGTAAATTTGATCCTTAGATCCTCCCATTGTGTCCAGAGAGCGAATACTCCAACCGATTGAAGTTAGTCCAGATTGATCAGCCGCCCTGCGAACCATTGGGTTAGTAACCCCAAACGGAGGTCGAAAAAACACTACGTCTTGTCCCGTGATACTCTTTAATGTTTCACTGCACATTTCAATTTCTCGGCACATTGCCCTACTGCTTTTCATCGGAAAATATGGTTGATGATAATACGAATGGTTGCCTACCGTGTGGCCACCATCAACTATTTGCTTAACTAGCTCAGGGTATTGACGCGCCTTGTCTCCGATAATAAAGAATGTAGCCTTAGCGCCATACCGATGTAGTACTCTGAGCACTTTGGGGGTCATCACAGGGTCAACACCATCATCAAAGGTGATTGCAACACCCATCGAAGAGTCACCACCTCGGCACAAACTCTTCAAATAGAAGCTATGGGCGACGCTATATGATCCGTAAAACATCACCGCGCATACAACAATCACTATTATTATTATCATTATCATATACATTTTATCTCTACTTCTGCTGTTGCGCCGAGAGAAAGGCTAAGCTCCCACACCGAACAATCCAGCGGCTGGGCAGTCAAAACAAAGAAGAAAGCCCCTTCGATCAACTTTTTAGTTTTTGGCACGTTCAATCTCTGTAATATCGCCTCCACCGTTGGGGTCAACTCGTCATACACGCCAACCAAAACAGCCCTAGCGCGACCACTATCCAAACACAGTATCGCATCAAGAACGGCACTCTCAAAGCTACTATTTTTGTGTGTGAAAGTATTGTTGTAGCAGTGCATAGACCTAATTTGAGCTATTTGTGCCCCAACGGTATTGAATGTTGATTGTATAAATGGCGTTGGGTTAAGCATCTGCTCATTTGAGTCGAGCAGATTATATAAAAATTTCTCACTGTCGGCAACACATCCTAACCACGTCGCTGTTACAATTGCATCAACCTGCCCATACGCATCAAAGTCAACCAAAGATTCAATTCCGGTTGTAACGCCCATTTTCACTACACGGCTCATCCGTCGTCGCATATTCATATCTGGGATCAACTCCTTGACCTCTCGTGCCAATGAGTCAGATCGTTTTGCACAATTTATATAATATTTCATTCCTTAGAGAAGATTAGCGATGAACAATTCCCTCCGAATCCAAACGAATTTGAAAGCACATTTTTTATTGTAACTCCCCTCTGGATCTGTGTCAAGGGGCTAGCTGCACCCTCAATTGGATTCTCAAAACGCAAATTAGCATAGCGCACTCCATTCTGGATTGCCAAAATAGAGTAGACCGCCTCGATGGCTCCTGCGGCTGCCAAGGTGTGTCCTGTATAGCATTTTGTTGAGCTACACGGCGGCACGTCGTCCCCAAACACACGCCCCACGGCGGCCATCTCCGAACTATCGTTATTCTGTGTTCCTGTGCCGTGAAGATTGATGTAGTCAATCTCACAAGGCAATATGCCAGCCCTTTCGATAGCGCCGCACATAGACAGATAAGCCCCTTGACCATTATCGGAAGATGCTGTCTGATGGAAGGCATCATTCGCATTCGCATAACCCGACAATGAGCAATAAGACTTCGTCGTATTTTTGGCGAGCACCAAATATCCTGCTCCTTCGCCTAAGTTTAGTCCGTTGCGATCTCTGTCTAATGGGCGACAGAGCCCCTTATCCAAAATCATAAGCGAGTTGAACCCGTTGAGCGTAAATCGGCAGAGAGAATCCACCCCTCCAACGAGCACATAGTCCAGCATATCGCATTTGAGCATCTCGGCACCCATAATAACTGCATTGGCAGCCGATGAGCAAGCCGTACTTATGGTGGTCCTAAAACCTGTTATTCCACATTGACGGGCAATAAATTCGGTACTACTGCCACAATCGTGTCCAACAATATCACGTAAACGCCCAGAGTTTGGGTTGTTTCTGAAATCGGCATAAAAATTCTCCGACAGATCCATCCCCCCTACGGTGGTTGATGAAATAAGTCCAATTCTACTCCCGTCTGGTATTTGAGCATCATCGATAGCCTCTCGTGCTGCAATAGCTCCCAAAAGGGCAGTTCGTGAAATGGTTGTCGTCTGCGCTATACCGAGCAACTCTTTGAGTTGACCGTTGGTGCGCTTAACCTGCCCAACTGGCACATCAACAGCACTATCGAAAAGCGTAAGGGCTCCAATACCACAATTGCTAGACAGCAAGCTGCTGAAATTCTCGGCTGAGCCCACGCCTATTGCAGACACAAGGCCGATGCCACAAACTCTAATAAACATTTTTATTGCTTTTTGTTCTCACTAATAAATTGAGCTAACGTATTGACTGAGAAAAATATCTCCTTTGCCGCAGCTGGATTTTCCAACCGTATGCCATACGATTTTTCAAGTATCAGGATAATCTCTAAGGCATCTATTGAATCCAGACCAAGCCCATCACCAAACAACGGTGCGCTCGAATCAATATCATCCGGAGTAATCTCTTCTAAATTTAGAGCCTCGATCAACTTCTCTTTTAACTCTTGTTTTAATTCTTCCATAGTCTATTTTTTTAATATCTTTAACTCTGCGTCATACTCGTCTTTCAATAACTCGCACCAGCCGCACACAACCGCATCGCACACATCATTGCTAATCAGTTGAGCGGAATAGTCCTCTATGAACTCCATATTCTTGTCTGCGTATATAAAGAGAGAAAGCTCACCCTGCAACTTGTGTTTAATGGCAATTTCTGCTGCCATAATATTGGCAAGTGTATACACAAAAACGGCAGGCGAACTGCCCTCGGGCAGATGTTGGTCTACTATCTGTTGGTGGGCGATGTCCGTATCGAGCGATGAACTTCGGTTAGCCAACACCACACCAATACGGCTCGACGGATATGGCAAATTCACACCCTCAAAAAGTCGGCAAGAGGCCACGTAAGCCAATTTCGAGAGGTTATCCATTTTGAAAAATTTCATATTTGGCTCTCCCAACGCTCTATATTCAGCTCTTATATATTCCGAAAATGGGACATCGTCTTGTTGCTTAATTTCTACGTGCGCGGCCTCAACAATAGAGATCTGTCCCTTGTCTTTATTGGGTTTAATTTTCAAAGCAGCCTCCTTCGACAAAACAAGGGCGGCATTTGTGCCACCAAATCCAGATGCTGTCTTCAAACAGTGATTAACCTCCATCTCACGATGCTTCGCCGACACATTCAGTTCAAAAGGGAGTCCGTTTTGGGCATATCCTTTAACCCCAAATACATAATTATGGCGCAGTTGTTCAATGGCCAATATGGCCTCAATAACACCCGACGCACCAAGCGTGTGTCCTAAGTATGGTTTGAGCGAATTACACGCTACTGCCCTGAGCGCTGCCATATCCAAAGCCCGGCTCTCCATCTGGTCATTGAACGATGTGCCTGTGCCGTGGGTATTAACAAATCCCAGCTCACCAGCCTCAATGCCAGATTGCTTGATAGCTGAATCTATGGCATAAAACAATCCATCGCCGCTACGTGATGGCCCCGAAATATGGTTTGCATCGTCCGACATAGCGCCGCCTGTTACCACAATTTTAGAGTCTGATAAATCTCTATCATTAGTGAGCAACAATGTGGCACATCCTTCGCCAAGGGTCAAGCCATCTCTTGACACATCGTAGGGGCGACACACCGTTGGGCTTATCGACTTGAAAGAGTTAAACCCACTTACCACAAATTCGCTCACCACATCAACCCCTAGCACATACACCGAATCATATCTCCCTTGACGAATTAATCGAGCTCCAATAACTATTGCCGCCACACCCGATATGCAGGCGTTGGACACAATCAATGGCTTGTTGGCACAACCAAAGTGATTAGCTATTTTATCTGCCATTTTCCATAGGTAGCTACTCTTGAAATCGCTGTTGAGGCACTCTACATTTCCTTTGGTGGTCGATAATATTAATAACGTACTTTGGCTTTCAAGGCTCACTCCACTGCGCCCCACCACATCCGAGAGAGCCAATATCGAGAGTTGTTCGGCAAAAGTGCAATCCTCTAATGCTGAACAATCTAAACTATCTCTGTTTATCAAGCAAAGAGGAGTGTTGTCGCCATAACGACTAATGTTGGTAGTGTATGAGCACACGCCATTGTAGTTCTGCGGAGTATCCACCCCTAAAGAACTAATAATACGATTAGCACCACAATAGACCTCTATTACTTTACGCCCCATTTCTCTCTCCAATTTATATAAAACTCAGGTGAATTAAGTTGCAATACGTCATTTCTATCCAGAAACACCTGCACACTACTACCGGTGGCCACAATCTCGCCATCCGATTCTCGGCGAATCTCGTACTCAAAACAGATTTTAGCTCCCTCCGAGGCAATGTATCGTGTTTCGACAATGGCGGTATCGTTACATCTAAGCGGACGTTTATATTGCAAAGTCATATCGACCATCGGCGCGGTGTACCCACTCTCGTATAAATCCATATAGCCAAGCCCCTTGAACTCTCGTCCAAACGCCTCTCTGCCATCCTCAAAGTAGCGCACATACTCTCCGTGCCAAACAATCTGCATCGAATCAACCTCGCTGAAACGAACACGCAAAGGTGTTTGATTTCTTAGTGCTATATTTTTCTCTTTTCGTTTTACCATAACAATCTACTCTTGAAGATATATTTTCATCTGACACTCAGCCACTAACACTTCTTGAACCTTAACCACCGCAGAGATGAGCATAATATTCATTATCTGCTGTTCGATGCGAATTTCCGTTCGTAAACGATCTTCAATCTTGGGTAGATAATAAATTTTAAATTTATTGACCGAACCAATGTAACCTAACGGAATCTCCTTGTTTTCACTTTTGTATATATAGCCCATACGCATAGCGGCAGATTGAGCGATATGTTCAATAACTCCACATTCACTGAATGCCCCAAACTCACAGAAAATATTATCCTCGGCAATAGTAAATCCAGTTACAGAGACATCGTCTGAAACCCCAAAAAATTCATCCACCATCACGATAGGTGCTCGCTGAGGAATGAACTCCACTATCTCATCTTGCCCGATTATGGCTTTCTCAAATACTCCCATAGCGGCCCTTTTTTATTGCGTTTAAATTTAAGTATGTTCACCATCTCGTCTTGTGGCGCATCAGGGAAAATCCACGCCTTAGACGTTCCTTTTGCCTGTTGCTTTGTCAATTCTAGATCAAAATCCCGGGTTATGTAGTATCGAGGCTCCATCAAATCATCCTTTACATCAACAACGCCATCCTCAATAGCATATTTATGTAATCGAGTATTGGGATATATGCGCATGCCAATATACGGAAAAATTACGGTGTGGCGTAATTTTTTAGAGTTGCGTATTGTCGTTTCAAGCTGCTGCCTACTCTCGCCCCATCCCCCAAGAATCAGAAAATGAGAATAGAACACATTGTGTTTGAGTGCCATTTCCGAGCAACTCAAAACATCATCAAACGTAAATCGCTTGCCATAAGCCTCAAGCGTCGCATCACAGAACGACTCCGTACCATACTCAATGTGGGTCAATCCCGATGCCTTGTAGAGAGCCATCTGCTCATCGCTTATATCTTTGGGTGCAAAATATGCTCCCCACGATATATTGACTCCGCTTTTGACCAAGGCCTCTGCCAATTCGGCATTATACCTGTCGTTGATATTGAAAATCGAATCGGTAAAAAACCAGTAGTTGACCCCGTAATCACGCTTCATTTTAGCGATAGTCTCTACGATAGAGCCTACATCCATTGTTCGCACACAACGCCCATCAATCTGCGGATAGGTGCAATAGATACAGTTGTAGGGACATCCTCGTTTGGTCTGTATGTTGAGCATTCCGCTCTCTTTCCAATAATACTCAACCAACTGTGGTTCGTAAACAGCCTGTGGCGATTTAATATACGACACTCCATCCCGAGGGATCAGGTGTGGCGTTTTTGCTATTTGTTGACCCGCCGAAAGAGCCAATATCAACTCACTCAGTGCCGCTTCTCCCTCGCCAGCGATACCGTAATCAGCACCAAGCTCTCGGATAAAAACCTCTGGGAATATTGAAAATCCAGCTCCTCCAACAATAATCGGCCGAGATGTCGATTGACGCACCGTGTTAACTATCAGCTTGTAATCGGGTAAAAACCCACGCTTGTCCAACGAATTAGCTCCATCCACATTGCGAATAGAGATACAAATAAAATCAGGTGATTGCTCTGTCAGATATTGCTGTAACTCGGACAAAGAGAGCAGATTCATATCCACCACATCAACCACACAATCAGCAATATGTTGCTCAACGTATGATTTAAGATAGGCTGTGCCCAATGGATAGACCGGGTACGGCTCTTTATGCCTATTGGCGGATATTAAGGCTACCTTTGTTTCCATAAATCAAAAAAATTAAACCACTGTTGAGGATATTCCTTTACTACCTGCTCTAATTTCTCCACATAAGCCGCCAGTATCTCTTTTTGCGATAAGCCCGACTCTAAGATACTGAATTTGAATCGGTAACGCCTGCCTGATTCACGCATAGCAAAATAAAAGACCACAGGAGTTTTGAATTTAGATGCTAGCAGCGATGGCCCTAAGGGAAACAGCGCATCGTGCCCAAGAAAACGAACACTGCACGTGTTGTTTTTGTCTACAAAGCGGTCGCCTTGAAAGCAGACATATTCGCCGCCGTCAACAGCTTGTTTTATGCGGAGCAAGGACTCAATCCCCCCCTCGTTGATGGCAATAATTTTATATCGAGTATTCATTGTCTGAGCAACCTCCTTGATTTTGTGGTATTCACCATCAAACATCACGATGTTAAGTCGAGACGAATAGTCTCCAAAAAATTGAGATCCAATCTCCCAGCAGCCCACGTGCCCACCGATAATAATAACCGCACCCTGGTCGAGCTGCTCGATAAACTGCTCGTAATGGCCAAACTCAAACTTGTATTTATGCTCTAATCCACTATTTATAGCTATTTTATCTATAATGGTCTGCCCAAAAACATAATAATGGCTATAAAGTTTTAGTGCAGACTTCACCATTCCATATTTAAGTACGTGGCGGTTATATCGCCATATTGCACGTGTTGCCTTTGGCGCAAAAGGTATAAAATAGACTACAATCAGCGATAGAAATGAGTAAGAAGCTCCGATCCCGACCCGACGTATGAGCATCACGAAAAAACGATATCCAAACGAACCACCTCGAGACTTACCACTCCACTCAGTTCTATTGTTTTTCATTCACCTTTTTAATAATTAGATCATAAAAATCTTGGAATGTATTAATCCCCACAAAGTCAGGGCCTGTCAGCGTAACGCCAAAGTTATTATCAATCAGCACCACCACATCCACCAGATCGAGACTATCAAGATCCAAGCACTTCATCAATAACGCATCAGGAGTAATGTCGTCAATGTTAGCTTCAAACTCGTCTGCCAATACTTCGTTTATTTTCGCAATAATTTCGTTCTCTGTCATTTGTTTTTAAAGTTTTTTATAATCAGTGTTGAATTTGTTCCACCAAACCCAAAAGAGTTGGATAAAAATGTGTCGAAATCAAGATCGACCCGCTCTCTCGATATATTCAGCTTGGAGGTGGCCTCATCGCCCTGCTCAAAATTTACGCTGGGGGCTATAAATCCATTCTGCATCATCAATGTCGAATAAATCACCTCACTCGCACCTGCCATCCACATTTCGTGTCCTGTCATCGCTTTGGTCGACGAGACATAGGGCGAGTATCCGTCAAAAACAGATGCTATTGCCAGCGCCTCATTGTAATCGCCTATGGGTGTAGATGTTGCATGAGCATTGATATACGCAATATCTTCAATATTTACTCCCGATGTTTTGATTGCCTTCGCTAACGAGCGTCGAGGCCCATCAACGTTCGGAACCGATATGTGGTCGCCATTAGAAGAAAAGCCATAGCCCATCACCTCTGCGATTATATTTGCACCTCGCTTGACGGCAGATTCGTAACTCTCAAGAATAAGCGTTGCCGCGCCACCACTTGGCACTAATCCATCTCTGTTTTTGTCAAATGGTCGTGATGCGGCCGCGGGATCATCCTCTCGGATAGAAAAAGCACTAAGCCCATCAAAACTGCCAACAGAATATACGTTAACCTCCTGCGCGCCACCACAAACAATGCAATCTTGCAGGCCGTTTTTGATGAGCAGATATGCCATTCCGATTGAGTGCGACCCACTAGCACAAGCTCCTGCAATGGTGAAATTCACTCCCCTGAGATTGAATATTACAGATAGATTCATAGTGACAGTAGAGTTCATAGATTGAAAAATATTCCCCGAACCTACCATTGCTGTATTTTTTTTCTCGCGGATAATGTCAACACCCTCAATCACAGGTGCAGCACAACTATCATTGCCATAGAGAATACCCACCTCATTTCTGGACAAAAAAGCCTCATCTATATTGGCATTTTTCATAGCCTCAACCGTCGCCACATAGGCATAAGCCCCCTGCTGGGGTAGACATATTCTTTTGCGACGATCCAAGACACCTTTTAAGTCGGGTTGTTCCAAAATTCCTGTTAGAGCCGAGCGATAACCCATCTCCTTTCTGGCCGGGTCATAACCGATACCAGATTTGCCATCGTATAAAGACTGTGTGACCTGCTCCAAATTCTTGCCAATACACGAATATATGCCCATACCTGTTATTACCACTCTATTCTCCATAATATCTCCATAATATTGCTATGTGTACAAACCTCCATTAATAGATATCACCTCTCCGGTAATATATGATGCTTTATCTGAAACTAAGAATGCAACCAGATCAGCAACCTCATCAGCTCGTCCAAAACGCCCAACAGGCACCATCTTTTTTAGCTCCTTCTCATCCAAATCTTGGGTCATTTCCGTCGCCACATACCCCGGTGCAACAGCATTCACCGTCACCCCTTTTTTCGCCACTTCCTGCGCCAGTGCTTTTGTGGCGGCTATCAAGCCCCCTTTTGCGGCTGAGTAGTTGACCTGCCCTGGCAATCCTTTGATGCCCGAAAGAGAGACGATATTCACCACTCGCCCAAAACGCCCTACCAACATTGATTTCAGTAGAGGCTGAGTGACATTGAAAAAGCCATTTAGGTGAGTGTTAAGAACCCCGCTCCAACTTTCAGGCTCCATCCATATCATCAGCGCATCTTTACGGATACCTGCATTATTGACAAGCACCTCTATATATTCTTGCGGATTCTTCTGCTGCCAGAGTGTCAACACCTGGGCAACTTGAATATTATCGGCTACATCAAACTGCATTAGTTCACCATCTGAGCCACGCTCACGAACCAAACTAAGCGTCTGCTCAGCCTGCTGATGGTTAGACAAGTAGTTGATCAGCACGTAGTAGCCCATCTCGGCTAGTTTTTGGCATATAGCCCTGCCTATACCTCGACTGGCTCCGGTTACAAGTGCATACTTCATATCTAATCTTTTTCGCCATACAACTCCACCTTGAGCGATCTGCGAATCACTTTTCGCATCGCATCCGACAAGGCATCGCCACCAGTGTAGAGGCTAACATTACCTTGTTGACGCTTGCTTTTCCAGATACTTTTACCTTCAGGGGTAACAATCTCAACCACTGTACGAACCCTCGCCCCATAAGAGGTGAAACTCATCACGTTAAAACCTTTTTTCTCGATAACTAATCTACAAATAAAATTTGCAGCATCTTTGTTTTCTACAAGAACCCAACGATTCCACTCCTCGCCCAGCAGATGTCTCTTAAATGATTCATAAGCACCATCTGTATTCTTGTTCTTATCCACAACTTCGATAAACACGTCGTTCCCTTTGGATAATAGTTCTTTAACATTTTGTGCTTGTAGAGTGGTGATGGAACTGATTAAAATCAGTAGCGTGTAAAAGTATTTTTTCATGTCATTTATAATTTTTTAAGTATTCAATAACGTTATTAATTTCTACATACTTAGTTGTGTCGCTAATAAACTTAGGCACAATATTACGAATATCGGCATAAAGGCTCTTTGTGTTGTCCGACAACTGCTCTGACACCCCCAAGCAATCAACAGCCTGCACAAGTGCAATCATCTGAATGGCCATCACCTGAAAGCTGTTTTCGATAACCATCTGTGCAATAGAGGCTGAATTAGTGCCCATACTGACAATATCTTGATTGTCGTTATTGTTGGGAATGCTGTGCACATACATTGGATTGGACAACATCTGGCACTCTGCCGTGGTAGAGGTCGCCGTGAATTGAGCTGCCTGCAACCCATAATTAAGCCCCAACTCGCCCATATTTAGGAAAGGTGGCAATATCCCATTTATTCGGTCGTGGAACAGGTAGTTCAGTTGTCTCTCGGCAAGCATAGTTAGCTTAGTGATGGCTATTTTTAGTTTGTCCATCTCGAAGGAAATGTAGTCGCCATGAAAATTACCCCCGTGATAGACACACTCCGTTTGAGGATCTACAATTGGATTGTCGTCAACTGAATAAAACTCCTCTATCAGAATTTTACCTGCATTGTCTATCGTTTCAGCAATGGGACCCAATACCTGAGGCGTACAACGAAGCGAATAGTATGGCTGTACCTTATGTGTGAAAATCTTTTCTTGATTCTCTTTCGAGTTGTATAATACCTGCTCACGCTTGCGTAGCAGTTTGCTCGACGAGGATATTTCACGCATCTGCCCCGCAATTATACGCTGTCCATCGTGCAATTTCAAATCATTGAGCACCTCCGACATAAAATCATCATACGACGAGGCAATCTCATTCATCATCACCGAAGCCAACACTGACCATTTGAGCAATTTGCGAGATTGGATCAGATTGACAAGGCCGATACCCGTCATAACAGCCGTTCCGTTAGTTAGTGCAAGCCCCTCTCTGATATGCATTTTCAAGGGCGTAATGCCACACGCCTTCATCGCCTTAGCTGTTTCTACAATAGCCCCATCATAAAATACTTCACCCTCGCCAATCAAAGCCAGCGCGATGTGAGACAGCTGCACCAAGTCGCCACTGGCACCCACACTGCCATGTTCTGGAACAACGGGCGTAATATTATGATTCAAGAAATCGGTTAGTATCTGTATTGTATCAGGATGTACTGCCGATTTGCCCGCGAGGAAGGTCTGGAGTCGAACAAGTATCGCAGCCCTAACGCACTCCTGTGGGAGTGGATGCCCGGCACCACAACTGTGTGATCTAATAATGTTATATTGGAGTTGATTTAGATCTTTGTCCGCAATGCGATATTGAGCCATTGGCCCAAAACCAGTATTTATGCCATAAATAACCTTCCCTTTCTGGTATTCAGCCAGGAAATCAAAAGCAGTTTGAACCTTTTGTTTATCTTCGGTTTTTATAACTGTTTTCTTGTTATATATCACAATATCCTCTATCGCCATTTCAGCTTGGTGATAATTAGAATCAACTTTTATTTTTGAAAAAATACTCATGAATTTTATCTTCTCTAATATCTATTTTAAGTGCACAATAATTAGCGCATATGTAAAACCATCTTTAACCTAAAGGTTTCTTTCATCTGAAATTGTATCTCAGACCTAACAGACAAAGGTAGTGAAAATATCTAAATCGAACTATATATTATTGAAAAAATTCATTTCCAGGCAGATAAACAACTTTTAGATTACAAGAGCTTTAACTCGTTGGCGGGATTGAATTAGAACATATTTTGTCTGACAGAACTGACGATTTTTGACAAATGGTTTGATATTGTGATGCGGATCTAAAAGTCCTCATTTACAGCTGGGTAAACTACGGTTCATCGACCACGAGTCCGCCTTGAAAAATCTAATTTCTAGAAGCCCCCTCAAATCAAGAGGGTGAAGCGCCATAGTACTTCACCCTCTGGATGTTTCTAATGGAATCTTACAATATCCCCTTGCTCGACGGTAGGTCGTAGGCGAAAGGTTCGCGGCGCACAGCCATACGCAGGGCGCGGGCAAAGGCTTTGAAAACACCTTCGATCAGATGGTGATTATTTTCGCCACTGGCCGCGATATGCAGGTTGCAGTGTGCGGCGGCGGCTAGGCTCTTGAAAAAGTGCGCGAACATCTCGCTCGGCACATCGCCCACCATATCACGCGTAAAAGGTACGTCCCATTCAAAATCAATGCGCCCACCAAAATCAAGCAACACCAAGGCTCGCGCCTCGTCCATAGGCAGCGCAAAGCCATAACGCTCGATGCCGCGTTTGGAGCCCAGCGCCTTGTCGAGCGCCTCGCCCAGAGCAATTGCCACATCCTCAATGGTGTGATGCTCATCGACTTGCAGGTCACCCACAGCCTTGATGGTCAGCGATATGCCGGCGTGATGAACGATCTGGTCGAGCATATGGTCTAGGAATTTCAACCCCGTATCGATCGTCGAGGGAGTTTGTTGATCCAGATCCACGGCGCAAGTGATCTCCGTTTCGCGAGTCGTGCGTTCAATCTTGGCACTGCGCATCGAAGCGCTTGCCGCACGATTATCCAGAATGGCCAGCAACGCCTCGTTTTGTTCCGCCGTGCCAACGGTGATACGCAAACATTGCGCACAACCCTCGATCGACGAGCGGTTGCGAACTATTACGCCAGCAGCTATTAGCTTGTCGTATAGCGCGTTGGCATCATCAACACGTGCCAGAACGAAATTCGCATCACTCGGGAACACTTGCCTCACAGCCGCGCATTGAGCAATTTTCGAGGCGAGCTCGGCGCGTTGTTTTTTGATCTCGACCACTTGTTGATCGATACCTTGGCTGAGCTTTTCGATCACCAGGCGCTGAGTTGCCGAACCGATATTGTATGGATATTTGACACGCGAAAAGAGCGAAATAATTTCGCTCGCCGCCACCGCAATTCCTAGACGGAGCCCCGCCATTCCCCAAGCCTTGGATAGGGTTTGGAGCACAATGAGACGCGGATATTTTTCGATCAGCGTGATCGAGGATCGTGAATCGGCAAAATCAATATAGGCCTCGTCCACCACCACCACGCCGTCGAAGGTGTCGAGAATTTGGAGCACCTGCCCCTCGTCGAGCAGATTGCCGCTCGGGTTGTTGGGCGAACAGAGGAAAATCGCCTTGGTATGTTCGTCCACGTGCGCCAATAGGGCTGCCGCGTCGAGCTCAAAGTTGTCATTGAGCCGTACGGCGCGATACTGAACATCGTTCGTGGCTGCCGCCACCCGATACATACCATAACTGGGGCTGATGGCCACCACATTATCCACACGTGGCTCACAAAAAACGCGGTACACCAAATCGATCGCCTCGTCGGATCCGTTGCCGAGGAAAATATTTTCGGTAGGCACCCCTTTGATCTCTGACAGTAACGCCTTTATCTCTTTTTGATGAGGGTCTGGGTAGCGGTTGTATGGGGTATCCCACGGGCTCTCGTTGGCATCGAGAAAGAGCCCGATTTTCAGGCTCGATTCATCGCGTGCGGTGCTGTATGGGGCGAGCGCCAGAATATTGGGGCGCACCAAAGTGCTAAATTCTCTCATTTAAGTCTTTGTTTTACGGCCATCGCGTGGGCGGTGAGTCCTTCGCCGTCCGCCATGGTGATAATGGTTGGCGCTAGGGCTGCGAGCCCTTGGCGGGTGATTGTTTGGTATGTGATTTTGTGGGTAAAACTGTCTAGGTTGACCCCGCTCATCGAACGTGCCCAACCCGAAGTGGGCAGGGTGTGGTTGGTGCCCGATGCGTAATCGCCTGCGCTTTCGGGGGTGTAATTGCCGATGAAGACACTGCCAGCAGCTGTGATCTGGCGAGCCACATCCCACGGCTCTTCCATCGAAATGATCAGGTGCTCGCTCGCGTAGGCGTTGGCAAAGGCGATCACCTCGTCGCGGTCTGTGATCACTATAATCTTGCTGTTTTCGAGCGCCTTGGCCGCAATCGATACTCGATCGAGCGCCACAAGTTGACGGGCAAGATGATTTTTGATTTCTGACGCAAATTCCTCGTCTTGGCACACGGCAATCGCCTGGCTGTCAGCTCCGTGTTCGACTTGCGAGAGCATATCGGCCGCCACAAAAGCAGCATCGGCCGATTGATCGGCCAGAATCATCACCTCCGATGGGCCGGCGGGCATATCGATGGCCACCACCGAGCCGCCCACTTGTTGCTTGGCCGCGGTGACGTAGCGATTGCCAGGGCCGAAAATCTTATCAACCTTAGCAATCGATTGAGTGCCATACGCCATAGCGGCGATGGCTTGCGCGCCCCCGATTTTGTAAATATGCTTCACCCCGCAAAGGGATGCTGTGTAGAGTATCTCGGGAGCCACGTGCCCTTGTCCGTCGGGCGGGCTACACATCACCACCTCGGGACATCCAGCCACAGCGGCCGGCACACCAAGCATCAGCACGGTCGAAAACAGCGGCGCTGTGCCACCAGGAATGTAAAGCCCAATACGCGCAATGGGAACCGCGCGTTGCGAACAGTGAACGCCAGGGGTGGTTTCGATTTCGATCGGCGTAAAAACCTGTGCAGCGTGAAATTTTTGTATATTGTCGTATGCCTTGCCAATGGCTTGTTTGAGTTCGCTACTGATTTTGTTGTTGGCGGCTGCAATTTCGGATTCCGAAACCAAAAAATCGGACAGTTCCACGCCGTCAATCTCGCGGCTCAATTCCACCAGCGCCTCATCGCCCGAATAGCGCACGCGTTCGATAATTTTGGCTACCGTGGCGTTAATTGCTGTTCCGCGATCGCTCATTGCCCGCGCCGTCAACAAGTCCCACTCTTGGCGCGGGGGGTTAGAATACACTCGTATCATAGTATCATTTTTTCTAGTGAAAGCACCAATATATCTTCGGCTCCGATGGCTTTGAGCGCCTCGATCTTAGTCCAAAGCTCTTTCTGATCCACCACCACGTGCACCGACGACCAGCCCTCTTGCGCCAGCGGCAGCACGGTTGGCGATTTGACCCCTGGAATGAGCGCCGTAGCTGCCGCCACGCGGTGAGAGGGGAGGTTCATCAACAAATATTTCTTGCCCACGCTGCGTTCGACGGCCTGGAAGCGGAAGATCAGCTGATCGAGTAGTGCGCGTTTGTCGCTCGCCAGATCGGGCGACGCGATGAGCACCGCCTCGCTGTGGAGCACCACCTCTACCTCTTTCAATCCGTTGCTGATCAGCGTGCTACCCGAACTGACGATGTCGAAAATAGCATCGGCCAACCCCACCGTGGGGGCGATCTCGACAGATCCAGAAATTTCGTGAATGTCGGCCGTGATCCCTTTATCTTCGAAATATCGATTCAGAATCACGGGGTATGATGTGGCCACTCGCCGACCGTTGAAATAATCAAGCGAAGAGTAATTCTCGCCCTTGGGGATGGCCAACGACAGACGGCACGCCCCAAAACCAAGACGGTGAGCGATCACCACTTTCATCATTTTTTCCTCCACTTCGTTGAGCCCAACGATACCGATGTCGGCCGCTCCGTGAGCCACGGCTGACGGTATGTCGTCGTCGCGCAGATAGAGCACCTCCAACGGAAAATCGGTAGAATGCGACAACAAGCGGCGGCGGCTCTGTTCGACCTCGATGCCAGATTGAGACAACAGATCAACACTATCTTCGTTTAATCGTCCCTTGGACTGAATGGCTAGACGTATCATTTATATCAAAATTTAATTTATGAGGCAAATTTATGATTTTTTCGTAACTATTACACTATATTTGCACTATAAAATAAAAGGATATGATGACAGATCGGATGATAATTGAACATTATGCCACTTTGCCTGCGAAGTTAGATGCAATTACTGGCCCGCTAACCTTGGTGGAAAAAATTCTGTATGCTCACCTGAGCGAACCTTTGCCTGCGGATGGTTTTGCCCGCGGGGTCGATTATGCGCTTTTTCGCCCCGATCGTGTGGCGATGCAGGACGCAACGGCACAAATGGCGCTTCTACAATTTATGAACGCTGGGCGGCGGACGGTTGCCGTGCCCACTTCGGTGCATTGCGACCACCTGATTCGTGCCGAGAATGGCGCGGCATACGATTTGAAGCTTGCTAAGACCACAAATGGGGAGGTCTACAATTTTCTGGCCGATGTGGCGGATAAATACGGTATTGATTTTTGGGGTCCTGGTGCGGGGATTATTCATCAAGTGGTGCTCGAAAATTACGCTTTCCCGGGCGGGATGATCATCGGCACGGATAGCCACACACCCAATGCGGGTGGTTTGGCGATGGTGGCCATTGGTGTGGGCGGGGCTGATGCTTCGGATGTGATGGCGGGTTTGGATTGGGAACTCAAAATGCCGCGTGTGATCGGTGTTCACCTCACGGGGCACTTGTCGGGTTGGGCGGCGGCCAAGGATGTGATTTTGAAATTGGCTGGTATTCTGACCGTCAAGGGGGCGACCAACGCTGTGATCGAATATTTCGGAGACGGTTGTCGTTCGATTTCGGCCACCGGCAAGGCGACTATCTGTAATATGGGTGCCGAAGTGGGGGCTACTTGCTCGATTTTCCCATATGATGGCAAGATTCGTGAATATCTTGTGGCCACGGGGCGCGAGGCGGTGGCCGAGGCTGCCGACGGGGTGCAACAATATTTGGAAGCCGATCGCGATGCTCGCTACGACCAAGTGATCGAGATCGACCTTTCGACTCTCGAACCATATATCAACGGTCCTTTTACGCCTGACGCTGCTTGTTCGATCAGTGATTTTGCAGCCGTGGTCAAGGAGAAAGGCTACCCCGAACTGTTGGAGGTTGGCTTGATCGGTTCGTGTACCAACTCCTCGTATGAGGATCTCTCTCGCTCGGCAAGCGTGGCGCGTGATGCCGAGAAAAAAGGTATTCGGAGCGCGGCTCAATTTATCATCACCCCTGGTTCCGAGAGTGTATACGAAACAGCGGCTCGCGACGAGATTCTCGTGCCCCTGCGCGCCATTGGAGGCACGGTGATGGCGAACGCTTGCGGGGCGTGTATCGGTCAATGGAAGCGTAGCGGCGACCCAAAACGCGGGGCGAACAGCATAGTGACCAGCTTCAATCGCAACTTTGTGGCGCGCAACGATGGCAATCCGCTCACCCACGCCTTTGTGGCCTCGCCCGAATTGACAACGGCGCTCACACTGGCTGGACGTATCACTTTTAATCCGTTGAAGGACAAACTACTCAACGATCGTGGGCAGTGGGTGATGTTGGATGAGCCTTGTGGCGCTGAATTGCCTGCCGATGGATATGCCTCGCGTGGGGCGGGGCGGGTGTTGCCAAGCGGCCAGGATCGGCCCATCACAATCGACAGCGCATCGGAACGGTTGCAACTACTCACCCCCTTCGGGGCGTGGGACGGTCAGGATATGAAGGGTCTAGCTCTGCTGATCAAGGTGAGCGGCAAATGTACCACCGACCATATATCGGCGGCTGGCTCGTGGCTGCGTTTTCGCGGACACTTGGCCAATATTTCGCAAAATATGTTGATGGCAGCCGTCAATAGTTTTAATGGCGAGAAGGATAAGGTTTTCAACCGTATTAAAGGCGAATATGATCGTGTTTCGGCTTCGGCGATGGTTTATCGCGATGCGGGGCTTGGGACGATTGTTGTGGCGGAGGAAAATTATGGCGAAGGCTCCTCGCGTGAGCACGCGGCGATGGAACCACGCTTTCTGGGCGTTCGCGCGGTGTTGGCTAAATCTTTTGCGCGTATCCACGAAACGAACCTCAAAAAGCAAGGTGTGCTGGCTCTGACTTTTTGCACCAAGCAGGACTATGACTTGATTGGCGAACACGATACGCTGGATGTCGTTGGTCTGACCTCTTTCGAGCCTCTTGTTGTGGTGCACCACCCCGATGGGTCGAGCGCCGAGATCAAAGTGGCGCACACCTACAACCGCCAGCAGATCGAATGGTTCGAGGCTGGTTCGGCGCTCAACCTGATCCGCGCCAAGGCTCAAAGTCAGATGTATTGAAAAATTACGCACTTATGTATAAATTAATCAAACCGTTATTATTCAAGATCGACCCCGAAATGATCCACCACACGATGGTTGGTCTGCTCCGATTTTTGCGTTATGTGCCTCTGGCTCCGAGCGCAATGAGGGCGCTGTTCACCGTGCGCCACCCGAGTTTGGAGCGTGAACTTTTTGGGCTCAAATTTCCAAACCCAGTAGGTCTGGCGGCTGGTTTTGACAAGGATGCCGAATGTGCCGATATGTTGGCCAACCTGGGCTTTGGCTTTGTGGAGATAGGCACGGTCACCCCGCGCGCTCAGGGGGGCAATCCGCGTCCGCGTTGTTTCCGTCTGGTGGAAGACCAAGCGATAGTCAACCGTATGGGTTTCAACAATAAAGGTGCCGAACACGCGGCCGAAAGCCTGCGTCTACACAACAAACATCGTATCATTGTGGGGGGCAATATCGGCAAAAATACACTGACCAACAACGACCACGCGGCGAGCGATTATTTGCGCGCTTTCCGCTCGTTGTATGATTATGTGGACTATTTTGTGGTGAATGTGAGCTGCCCTAATGTGGCGAACCTCACCCAGTTACAGAACAAAGAGGGGACGATGGAAATAATTAATGCGTTGAAAGATTTCCGCAAAGGGCAGAGCGAATATCGCCCCATATTGTTGAAAATTTCGCCCGATTTGACTCGCGAAGGGCTCGACACGATGATCGATGTGGTGCGCGAATCAAAGCTCGACGGCATTGTGGCCACCAACACCACCACCTCACGCGAGGGGCTCAAAACGCCGACGGAGCGAATCGATAAAATAGGTCGCGGCGGGTTGAGCGGTGCGCCACTGACCCTTCGCGCGCGTCAGACGGTGAGCTACATCCACCAGCGCACCGGCGGGCGCATTCCCATCATTGGCGTGGGGGGTATTATGAGCGTGGAGGATGCTCAGGCGATGCTCGAAGCGGGGGCTTCGCTAATTCAAATTTATAGTGGATTTATCTATCAAGGGCCTTCGCTGGCCTCTAAAATATGCAAAACGCTACAATCATAACCATCGGTGACGAGCTGCTCATTGGGCAGGTGATCGATACAAATTCGGCGTGGATCGGGCAACGACTCAACGAAATAGGAGTCAATCTCATCGAACGCTTTGCTATTGGCGACGAGAACGATATGATCGTCAGGACTATCGCTAATGCTATTAAAATCAGTGATATAGTGATTGTTACTGGCGGGCTGGGCCCCACCAAAGACGATATAACTAAGGCGGCGCTGTGTTCGCTTTTTGGGTGTACGATGGAGCGCGACGAGGCGGTCTATGCTCACGTGAGGGCGCTCGTTGCCCAGCGCGGGATCGAGTTTAATCATCTCAACCAAGAGCAAGCCGATGTGCCTCAGGGTTTTACGGTGATGCACAATGCCGTTGGGTCGGCTCCTGGGTTGACCCGCACGGTGGACGGGACGATGCTCTTTTGTCTGCCAGGCGTGCCTTTCGAGATGAAGGAGCTGATGGACAAGGAGGTTCTGCCGCGTGTGGTTGATGGTTTTGCTTTGGATGCGGTGCTCCACTCCACGGTGCTTGTCTTTGGGCTACCCGAGAGCGAACTTGCCCTGAGAATCGCGGCTTGGGAGTCGGCGTTGCCATCGTTTTTGCACCTGGCCTATCTGCCCAATCCGCGTGGTATCAGGTTGCGGCTGTCTGCCTATGGCGTTTCTAAGGGTGATGTTGAAAATATTATCGCTCAACAATTTACAGAGCTTAGTCGGATAATTCCGCAAAATATCGTGGGATATGAACCCACATCCTTGGAGGCTTCGATCGCCCAGCATCTCTTAGCGCGTGGAGCCACCGTTTCGGTGGGCGAGAGTTGTACGGGTGGGGTGATCGCTGCGCGCTTTACGGCGATGGCGGGCGCGTCGCAATATTTCAAAGGCGGAGTGGTGGCGTATGATAATATGGTGAAAACTAAGGTCTTGGGGGTTGATGCCGCGCTGATCGAAGAGCACGGAGCCGTGAGTGGCCAAGTTGTTGAGGCGATGGCGGTGGGGGTGTTGAAAATTATGGATTCCGACTATTCGATCGCCACGAGCGGCATTGCGGGGCCCACGGGTGGCACAGCGGAAAAACCAGTCGGCACGGTGTGGATGGCCGTTGCTTGGCGCGGGGGTGTGGTGAGTGCGGTGCGGAATTTTGGATCCCCGCGTGAAGTTTGCGTGGATCGTGCCGCCTCGTTTGTGCTCAATGAGTTGCGACTCAAGCTGCTTAGCGACAGGGGCTTGTGATGATATATATTCACATTCCTTTTTGCGCCAGCAAATGTTTCTACTGTGATTTTTACTCTGTCGCCTCGCGTGGGGGGATGGATGATGTTTTGGCGGCAATGGTGCGCGAGATCGAGCACCGTCGCCATTTTCTGAACGATCGACCGAGCGAAACGCTATATTTTGGCGGAGGGACACCTTCGATCCTCTCGATCGATCAATTTTCGTTGATCGTCGATGCTTTGCGCTCGAATTTCGATCTTACTCATATCGCGGAATTTACCGTTGAGGCGAATCCTGAACACCTGAATCTAGAATATCTTGAAGCCATCAGATCGCTCGGGGTGAATCGTTTGTCGATTGGTATCCAGAGTTTTGTGGATTCGCATTTGGCGCAGATGAATCGCCACCACACGAGCCTCGAAGCCCAGCAAGCGGTGCGAGATGCCCAGCAGGCGGGGTTCGACAACATTTCGATCGATCTGATTTATGGTCTGCCTTCGATGAGCGAAAGCCAGTGGGCGACAAACATCGAGACTGCTATCGGGCTTGATGTTCAGCATATTTCCGCCTATCACCTGTCGATCGAAGAAAAAACGGTTTTCGGGCGGCGCGGAATGAAGCCGATCGACGAATGTCGCAGCGTGTTGCAGTACAATATGTTGTGTGATGCTCTGCGCGAAGCTGGTTTTGACCATTACGAGATTTCGAATTTCGCACAGCCCACGCGCCATTCGCGTCACAATTCTGGCTATTGGCGTGGGGTGCCATATCTTGGTATTGGCCCCGCGGCGCACTCGTTCGATGGGGTTGATCATCGCTCGTGGAACGTGAGCAGCAATAAGTTATACGCCGCAGGAGCTGCCGCTGAGGGCGAAACACTGACGGCCGAAGACACGCACAACGAATATCTGATGATTCATCTTCGCACCAAGCAAGGGGTCGATTTAGCAGAATACAATCGCCTTTTCGGGCGCAATTTCACCGATCTTTCGCCCCGCGCCCCCATCGCAGTTGACGCTACGCACGCGTGGATTCCAGAGCGCGAATGGCTTATTGCTGATGCGCTGATCGCCCCGTTATTTGTATGAGTGTCAGCTAGTTATTTGCTATAACGGTGCTGCCGATCATCACCTTGTTGACCCCCGAAGCCACGGCGGCGAGTGCATTTTCGATCTTAGGCAGCATTCCGCCACTCACCGTGCCATCGGCTTTCAAAATTTCGAAATCGTGTGGTGTTATATGTTCGATCAACGTCTGATTTTTGTCCATAACTCCCTCTAATTCAAAGGTATAGATCAGGTCAACGGAATAACTATTCACCATTGCCGTGGCTACGGTTTGAGCCATCGTGTCGGCGTTGGTGTTGAGAATTTCATTGTCCTGGCCAATGGTCAACGGTGCGATAATTGGCGTGAAATTATTGTCAATGAGTATTTTAAGCAGATCGACGTTGACTTTATTCGGATCGCCCACCTGTCCATAATCGATCGGCACACTGGCTCTACGCACCGAGCGAACCAGCGCCCCGTCTACCCCAGTCAGCCCGACGGCGTTCACACCCAGAGAGAGCAGCTGGGCAACGATATTTTTATTGACCTTGCCCCCGTACACCATCGTCACCACGTCTAGCGTTGCCGAGTCGGTCACGCGTCGCCCACCGATCATCACGGGTTCGATACCAAGCTGCCGCCCGATGGTGGAGGCGATCTTCCCGCCGCCGTGGACTAGAATTTTGCGCCCCGCGATGGTGGCGAATTGGGATAGGAAATCGGTCAGTGCCGCGCTGTTGTCAACCACGTTGCCGCCGATCTTGATAATTTTTATTGATTCCATAATGCCACAAAATTACAAAAAAATCATAACTTTGCTCTTTCAATTAACTCTTTTGCGACTTTAATCAAAATGAAAGTACTAAAATTCGGTGGTTCGTCGGTTGGTTCGATCGAGGGGCTGCATTCGATCAAAGACATAGTGACTCAGCTCGACACGCCAGCTGTTGTTGTGGTTTCGGCCCTTGGGGGGGTGACGGATCAACTGATTGCGATGGCAACTGCCGCTCGCGAAGGGCGGAACGACGAGTTCCAAAAGGAATTGTCCACCCTTATCGAGCGTCACCACCGCGCAGTGTGCGGGTGCCTTGAAGCCGAGTTTCAGGGGGCGATCATCGAGAAGTTGGATGCTTTGTTCGATGAACTTTCCAATATTTTGCGAGGTGTGTCGCTTATTTCCGATCTTTCGCCGCGCACTCTGGCCGCCATCGTTGCCTATGGCGAACGGTTGAGCTCCATTATCGTGGCGGCAATGATCCCAGGAGCTTCGCACGCCGAGGCTCGCGGGTTGATCAAAACAGAGCCATATTTTTCGCGCCATATTATTGATTTTACGCTGACTAACAGCCTTTTGGTTCAATATTTCGGCGAACATCCCTCGCGCGTGACGGTGATGGGTGGCTTTATTAGTTCGGACAAAACAACGGGCGAAGCTACTAATTTGGGGCGTGGCGGATCGGACTACACGGCCGCCATTGTGGCAGCAGCTTTGGGGGCGGATCAACTCTATATTTACACCGATGTGGACGGCTTTATGACGGCCGATCCAAGGGTGATCGACCGCGCGCTACTCATCGAGCGCCTGAGCTTTGTCGAGGCGATGGAGTTGTGTAATTTCGGAGCCAAGGTGATCTACCCACCTACGATTTTTCCCGCCTACAACGCCAATATTCCAATCATTATCCGCAACACATTCAATCCAACGTGCCGCGGAACGTATATCGCTCGTTTCGAACCTAATGACCGCTCGCAGAAAGTGGTCAAGGGCATCTCGTCGATCAACGACACGTGTTTGCTGACGGTTCGCGGGCTCGGTATGGTGGGTGTGATTGGGGTTAACTATCGTATTTTCAAATGTTTGTCTAAGTCTGGAATCTCGGTCTTTTTGGTCAGTCAAGCCAGTTCCGAGAATACAACTTCCATCGGTATTTGTAATGGCGACGCGCAGAGAGCCGTTGCCACGTTGAGCACCGAATTTGCGCAAGAGATCGCCATGGGCGAAATCGACGAGGTGATCGTTCAGAAAAACCTGGCCACGGTTGCCGTTGTGGGCGAAGGGATGCGCGATTTGACAGGTGTGGCCGGTAAGCTTTTCGGCACTTTGGGGCGCGCGGGTATCAATATTATCGCCTCGGCTCAGGGGGCGGCTCAAACAAATATATCTTTTGTCACCGAACTCGCTTCGCTTCGCAAGGCGATCGCGGTGCTGCATAGCTCGTTTTTCTTGTCGGAATATCGTGAACTGAACCTCTTCCTGACTGGGGTCGGCTTGGTGGGCGACAATTTGTTGCAACAAATCGAGGGTCAGCAAAAACGCTTGATGGAACAGAATGGGCTGAAAATCAATATTGTAGGTATTTCGAATTCGAAGCGTATGATTTTCGATCGTGATGGGCTTGATCTGAAAAATTACAAGACTTTGCTTGCCGCGAGTGGCTGTGTATCCTCGCCCGAGAGCTTGGTTGAAAAAATAGTTTCCGAAAATATTTTCAACTCTGTTTTTGTCGATTGCACCGCAGCTCCAAGCGTGGCGGCGCTCTACGATCGTCTGCTGGAACACAACGTGTCGGTGGTGACGGCCAACAAGATTGCCGCTTCGTCGGACTATGCCCATTACTCGAAGTTGAAAAATTTGGCACGTGCGCGCGATGTGAAATTCCTGTTCGAGACCAACGTGGGCGCTGGCCTGCCGATCATTGGCACGATCAACGACCTCTGCAATTCGGGCGACAAGATACTCGGTCTGGAGGCTGTGGTGTCGGGTACGCTGAACTATATTTTCAATGTTTTGGCGGCCGATGTGCCTCTGTCCAAGGCGATTATGATGGCTCGCCAGGCGGGTTATGCCGAGCCCGATCCGCGGATCGACCTGAGCGGGATGGATGTGATGCGTAAATTGGTGATCCTCACTCGCGAGAGCGGCTATCAGGTTGAAATAGAAGATGTCCAGAAGGAACTCTTCATCCCGAGCGACCTTTTCTCGGGTTCGTTGGATGAATTTTGGGCGCGTGTGCCATCGCTCGACCAAGAGTGGGAGGCTAAGCGTAAAGTGATGGAAGCCAAACAGATGCGTTGGCGCTTTGTGGCTGCAATGAGTGAGGGCAAGTGCCGCGTTTCGTTGCAGGAGGTAGGCAAAGATCATCCATTCTACAATTTGGAAGGTAGCAACAATATAATTTTGATCCACTCATCTCGTTATCGCGAGTATCCGTTGCAGATCAAGGGCTATGGTGCCGGAGCAGGGGTGACGGCAGCTGGTGTGTTTGCCGACATTATGTCGATTGCCAACATCAGGTAGCCATCCGCGGCGAGCGAATCAACTCGGAGCCAAAAGAGAGGGGGTCTTCTGAAAATTAGCTTATGGTGACTTCTAAAAATTGTTTTTTCGGCGTTGGGCTTAGGATCTTAAAATCCTCACTTACTTCAAGTAAGCTC